>JBDLRB010000054.1:0-3669 GCA_039800205.1 Pseudomonadota bacterium
CGATTCGGCGGCCTCGATCGTTGCGTGCGGCACGGCTTCGATCCCAGATCGGAATATTTCGACATTGAAGGCAGCGGCAAAGAGCGAGAACGAGATGATCGCCCACCCGGTGTTGCTGATCATGGGCACCGCATTGCCTGCGCCATCATCGCCGAGCGGCAGCAGGCTGCCGACGGCGAAGAAGAAGAAGTACAGTTGGACGAGGGGCGGCGTGTTTCGGAAGAACTCGACGTATCCGTCGACGAGTAGTCGGATGAGGCGTGAGGGGAGGCTTCGCAGCCATACGCCCGCCAGTCCAATGGCCGTGGACAGTGCAATACAGACGATCGACAGCCAGGTCGTCATCCAGAGACCCGCCAGCATCGCCCTCCCATCGACAGGGTCGTACAGGACCGAAAGGTTGACCCCATGCGCATCGGCCAGCCAACGAAAGAATTCGGCGGTCATGTGGAGCAATCCTGAATCAGACGCGCATCCTTTCCCCCGCCGGGTCATAGGGGGCTTCGGGGAGGATCCGGGCCGGGCGCCGTTCGCCCAGAACCTCGACTTCCAGCCCGCAGGCCGTATCGGCAAGCGTTCCGGGCACGTAGCCGAGCGCAAGCGACTGACCGACGGCATGTCCCCATCCGCCCGAGGTCACCCATCCAACAACCGCGCCGTCATGCCAGATCGGCTCATCGCCTGAGGCGTCGACGCCCGCGTCATCCACGGAGAGTGCAACCAGTCGGCGGCTCGGCCTGTGCCCCGTAGCGGCCTTCAGCGCCTCATGGCCGATATAGTCGGTGCGCACCCGGTCGATAAATCGGGTCATGCCGGTTTCGCTCGCGCTGTAAATCGGGCGATAGTCGCGTGCCCACGTACCCCAGGCCTTTTCAAGGCGCATCGAGTGGAGCGCACGCGAGCCGAACAGTCGAAGATCGAAGGCCCTTCCCGCCTGCGTCAACACGTCGTAGAGACCGAGCTGGTATTCGGCCGGAACCCAAAGCTCGTATCCCAGTTCTCCGGTAAACGAGAGTCGTCCAACATGAACCGGAAACCGCTCGATGTTGATCCGGGCAAAACCCATGAAGGGAAGTCTGTCGGCACCGATGGCATCGCCCGCGAGCAGGCTCAACAGATCTCGCGAGCGAGGGCCGGCCACGGCGAGCCCCGCCCAGTCGCGCCGGAGGCTTTTCAGCGTGACCTCGGGCGGCGGCGGGTGTTGAGCCCACCAGCGAAGATGGTACTCCTCGGCCGCGCCCGAACCGAACAGAACGAAGTGCTCCGCGCCTGCACAGGCGATGGTGAAGTCGCCGATGACCCGGCCGCGCGTGTTCAGCATCGGGTTCAGTGCGATTCGACCCGTCGCCGGAATTCGGCCCGCGAAAATGCGCGATAGCCATGCACGCGCGCCGGGCCCGCTGACCTCGAAGCGTGAGTAGCTGGTGGTGTCCATCAGGCCGACGCCCTGGCGGACGGCGCGAACCTCTTGACCGACAGGCTCATGGGCATTGGATCGGCGGTAGGTGACCTCCTCCTCGGCCTTTTGCCCATCCGCAGCAAACCAGAGCGGGACTTCGAGTCCATAGGACACACCGTATACCGCGCCCGCCGATTTCATGCGGTCGTAGACGGGGGACGTGCGCAGGGGGCGACCTGCCGGCAGCTCCTCGTTTGGAAAGCGCACCCTGAATCGACGACCGTAGTTTTCGCGGACCTTTGCATTCGTGTAAGCGGGTGTGGTCCAGTCGCCGAAGCGCGAGACATCCATGCCCCAGATGTCAAACCCCGGGTCGCCTTCGGTCATCCAGTTTGCAAGCGCGAGTCCAACGCCACCGCCTTGGGACAGCCCCGCCATGACGCCGCACGCCACCCAGAAATTGGGCAGCGCGCGCACCGGCCCGACCAGCGGGTTGCCGTCGGGCGCGAAGGTGAACGGGCCATTGACGGTCTTTTTGATGCCCGCCTCGCCCAGCGCCGGATAGTGTGTGAATCCCACGGCGAGGTTCTCGGCAATCCGATCGAGATCCGGATTCAGCAGTGCATAGGTGAAGTCCCAGGGTGTGGTGCGCGGTGACCAGGGCACGCCCTGTTTTTCGTAGGTGCCAATCAGCATGCCCATGCCTTCCTGGCGCATGTAGATTTCACCATCGAAATCCACGACGTGAGGCATTTCATAGCCGGCGTCGCGGACGACGGGAATGTCCTCGGTGATCAGATAATGGTGCTCCATCGCGAGAACCGGCAATTCGATGCCCACCATGCGTCCCACTTCCCGCGCCCAGAGTCCGCCCGCGTTGACCACGTGCTCGGCCCGGATCGTGCCGGACGGGGTCGCCAGGTCCCAGGCGCCATCGGGTGCCCGGCTGATGGCCTCGACGCGCGTGTGCAGCTGTACTTTCGCACCCAGCTTTCGGGCAGCGCCGGCATACGCGTGTGTGACACCATAGGGATCGACGTGGCCTTCGTAGGGACTCCAGAGCGCGCCCATGAACGGTCGAGTGTCGATGATCGGGAGCCGCTTTGCGACATCGTCCAGCGTGACCATCTCCAGATCAAGGCCCAGATAGCGTCCGCGGGCGCAGGCGATCTTGAGGAACTCGATCCGAGCGGGTGTGCAGGCCAGGTCGAAGCCGCCGGTCAGGTGCATGCCGATCGACTGACCCGATGCGGCCTCGATCTCCTTGTAGAGTTCGATCGTGTATTTCTGCAGCTTGGCGACGTTGGGATCGCCATTCAGGGGGTGAAAGCCACCCGCTGCGTGCCAGGTTGAACCAGACGTCAGTTCGTCCCGCTCGATCAGCAGCAGATCTTTCCAGCCGGCCCGGGCAAGGTGATAGAGGACACTCGCCCCGACCACCCCACCGCCGATCACGGCGACCCGAACATGGGTTGTCGTCATCTGTGCAGACTCACTTGTGCTTGTTGTGCATATCACGCAGGAACGGGCTTTCCTTGATGCCCCATTTTTTCTCGAGCGCAAGCAACTTTCCGGTTTTGTGCCACTCCACTGAGATGTCCTTCATGAACTTGCCGAACTCGCCCTGCAGATCGGTCAGTCGGACGCCAATCGCCCATGGGAGCGGGTCCTCGGATTTCAGCGGCATTTCGTAGTCCGCCCAGCGGCTCCCGCCGCCCGAGAGGGTGGATTGAAAGAGCGTGTCGTCAAAGATGAATGCAACGCAGGCGCCTTGCTGGAGTGCATTGAAGGCCTCGGGTACGGCGGGGAAGGTCACCAGTTTCATGCCGTACATGGTGCTCGCCCGCTTGTTGTAGTACGCGCCCTGTACCGCGCAGACGTTCTTGCCCTTGAGGTCGCTCCATTCCTTGAAGCCGTGCGATTTGCGCGCCATGACATTGGTCGCGCCCGCGTAGTAGTTGGGTTCGACCATGCCGACGACCTTTCGTCGCGCCGCGTTGTCGCCCATCGTCGCGATGACCAGATCGATTCGTCCCTGTTGGAGGAACTCCATTCGGTTGGCGGCGGTCACCGGAATCATTTCCAGCTTGACCCCAAGACGGGTGGCCACCTCCTGGGCCATATCGATCTCGAGCCCGACGATCTTGCCCGACGGGTCGACGAAGCCCCAGGGCCGGTAGTCGTTCTTCACGCCAACGACGATCACCCCCTTGCTCTTGATCTTGGCCATCGTGTCGGTCTGAGCGATCGCAGGGCTTGTCGCCGTGAGC
>JBDLRB010000055.1:0-12144 GCA_039800205.1 Pseudomonadota bacterium
CCTTCATGGCCACACAGATGCTGAGACCCCGAAAGGCCGAGGCGGATCGGGGTCTGCCCGGATCAGGCAAGCTCTTCGGTTTCGGATCAATGGTCGGTGGGGTATCGGCCATTGTTGGCGCGGGCGGTGCGTTCATGCTGACGCCCTTCATGGCTCGCCGCGGGATCCGGATGCAGGAGGCAATCGGCACGAGCGCCGCGTGCGGCTTCCCCGTGGCACTGGCCGGCACGATCGGCTACATCGCGGCCGGTTGGTCGGCCGACACTCCGCCCGGCACCTGGGGCTACGTGTACCTGCCCGCACTCTTCACGATTTCAGCCGCGAGCATGCTGACCGCACCGATCGGCGTGAAGGTCGCGCATCGCACCCCAACCCAGCGACTGAAAAAACTGTTCGCCTACCTGCTCTACCTGATGGCCGCCTACATGTTGTGGCGAGCCTGGTATTACGGGTTGTAATCCGGACGGCTTCGCTGCGGGGGCCTGAGGGCCTAGCCCCTGCAACGCTCACGCGCCAAACTGATTGCGCAACAGGTTCTTCTGAACCTTGCCCATCTGGTTGCGGGGCAACTGCGCGACGATGTGGATCTGCTTGGGCACCTTGAACGAGGCAATTCGCGTCTTCAGTTCCGCGATCAGCGCCAAAGCATCGAGTTGGACGCCAGGCCGGGCCACCACGGCCGCAGTTACCGCCTCGCCAAAATCACGGTGAGGAATGCCAAAAACCGCTGATTCGAAGACGCCCTCGATCTCGTCGAGCCAGCCCTCGATCTCCTTGGGGTACACGTTGTACCCCCCGGTGATGATCAGATCCTTGCTGCGACCGACGATCGACAGATAGCCATTGGCGTCCCACTGGCCCACGTCGCCGGTACGGAACCAGCCGTCGTCAGTGAATTCTTCGCGCGTCTTCTCAGGCATTCGCCAGTATGCACTGAATACGTTCGGCCCACGGACTTCGATCCCACCGATCACGCCCGACGGACACAGTGCGCCCCCCTCGCCACGGATTCGGATCTCGACGCCCGGCAGGGGGAGTCCAACCGTACCCGCGACCCGGTTGCCGTCATACGGGTTGGAACTGAGCATGACCGTCTCGCTCATGCCGTAGCGCTCGAGAATCCGGTGCCCGGTGCGCTCCTCGAACTGCTTGAAAGTGTCCGTCAGCAAAGGCGCCGAACCGGAAATAAAGAGCCTCATCGACGCAGCGCACGCTCGACTGAGCGCAGGCTCCTCCAGCAAACGGACGTACATGGTGGGGACGCCCATAAAGACACTTGCCCTGGGCAGATGTCGGCAGACCTCGACCGGGTCGAACCGGTTCAGCCAGATCATCCGGCTTTGCGACAACAAGGCGCAGTGACTGGCCACGAAGAGGCCATGTACATGGAAAATCGGCAGGGCGTGGATCAGCACATCGCCCGCACGCCAGCGCCAGTACTGGCACAAGGTCAAGGCGTTGGACACGAGGTTCCGGTGCGAGAGCATCGCCCCCTTGCTGCGGCCGGTTGTCCCCGAGGTGTACAGAATCGCAGCCAGATCGTCGCCGTGACAGTTCACCGTCTCGAAGGTCTCTGGAAACGACCGCGCAGCCTCGGTCAGCGACCCTGTCCCGTCCTCGCCCAGCGTCAGACAGTGCTTCACGCCATGGGCTTGCGCGATCGGCTCGAACCACGGCTGCTGTCGAGGGCCACACACGACCACGGAAGGCTCAGCATCGCCGATGAAATAGTCGATTTCGCTCGCCTGATAGGCCGTGTTGAGGGGCAGAAAAGCCAACCCCGCCCGTAAGGTCGCCAGATACAGAAACAGCGCCGCGGGCGATTTGTCGACTTGAACGGCGACTCGGGCCCCCGGCGCAAGGCCCAGGCTCGCGAGGTAGGCCGCCAGACGGGCCGTTTCCCGATCGAGATCGGCCCAGGTCCAGCGCTGCCCGCCCTCTGCCTCAATGCAAATGGATTCACGATCGGCGGGCATCCGCGATTCGATCACGGCAAAGAGATTGGCGTTCATCAGACGGTTCCGGAAGAAGAGCGCGCGGCACGCCGCACCAGGATCAGCCCGATGAAGGCCATCGGGATACAGAGCAACTGACCCATGGTCAGCCCGGGTAGAGGAAACCCAAGAAATGCATCGGGTTCACGGGCGAACTCGGCGAGAAAGCGAAGGACCCCATAGCCGAGGAGGAAAAGCCCAGCAACCGTACCGGTGGCGCGCGGTCGGGCCGACGCGATCCAGAGCAGCAGAAACAGGAGAAGTCCCTCACCCGCAAACTGGTAGAGCTGAGAGGGATGACGCGGCACACCATCGCCTGCCTGAGGAAAAATCATGGCCCAGGGCACGGTGCTTGCACGCCCCCATAACTCGCCGTTGATGAAATTGCCCATGCGGCCGGCGGCCAGGCCCAGGGGCACCAGCGGCGCAACGAAGTCCATCACCGCCAGAAAACGCAGGCCCCGTCTCGCGCAGTACCAGGCCAGAGCGACGATGACCCCGATCAGGCCGCCGTGAAAAGCCATCCCGCCCTGCCAGATCGCGAAAATCTCGATGGGGTGCGACAGGTAGTAGCCGGGCTTGTAGAACAGCACATAGCCCAATCGCCCGCCCAGTACGACCCCCAGAACGCCATAAAAAAGCAGATCCTCGAGCCCACGCGGATCCAGACCGGACGCCTGAGCATGCGAAGGCTGTCGCAAGCGTATCCGCCCGAGCGCCCAAAAGGCGACAAACGCGATCAGGTACATCAGCCCGTACCAGCGTACGGCCAGCGGGCCCAGAGTCAGGGCAATCGGGTCAAACTGCGGGTGGGTCAGCATGGCTCGAAATATACTTCAGCCTCGTCCCATTACCGAACCATCCAACCCCAGTTCTTGCGGAGAACCCCATGTCCGAGAAACGCCGCTCAGCCAACATCACCGAGGGCGACGCACGCGCGCCCAATCGCTCGATGTACTACGCGATGGGCTATGTGAAGAGCGACTTCGATAAGCCGATGATCGGCATCGCCAATGGACACTCGACCATCACGCCGTGTAACTCCGGCCTGCAACCCTTGACCGATGCAGCGATCGACGCGGTGCGCGCAGCGGGCGGCAATGCACAGGTCTTCGGTACACCCACGATTTCTGATGGGATGTCGATGGGCACCGAGGGGATGAAGTACTCCCTGATCTCCCGCGAGGTGATCTGCGACTGCATCGAGACGGCGGTGCAAGGTCAATGGATGGACGGCGTCCTGGTGGTGGGGGGCTGTGACAAGAACATGCCCGGCGGCATGATGGGGATCCTGCGCTGCAATGTCCCGGCCATTTATGTGTACGGCGGCACGATCAAGCCCGGTCGCTGGAAGGGCAAGGATCTGAACATCGTCTCGGTCTTCGAAGCGGTGGGTGAATTTTCTGCAGGCCGGCTGTCGCGCGAGGACTTTGATGGCATCGAACAGAACGCCATCCCCGGCACCGGCTCATGCGGCGGCATGTACACCGCCAACACCATGTCGTCCTCGTTCGAGGCGCTGGGCATGAGCCTGCTCGGTTCATCGACAATGGCCAACCCCGATTCCGAAAAACGAGATTCGGCCGCCGAGTCGGCCCAGGTCCTGATCGAAGCGGTTCGTCGCAATCTGCGCCCCCGCGACATCGTGACCAAGAAATCCATCGAGAACGCCGTGACGCTGATCATGGCCACCGGCGGCTCAACCAACGCCGTGCTGCATTTCCTGGCGATTGCTCACGCCGGCGGCATCGACTGGAGCATCGATGACTTCGAGCGCATCCGCAAGCGCGTCCCCGTCCTCTGTGACCTCAAGCCCTCCGGCAAGTACCTCGCCACTGACCTGCACCGAGCGGGCGGCATCCCGCAAGTCCTGAAAATCCTCTTGAACGCCGGGTTGTTGCATGGTGACTGCATGACGATCACGGGTCGGACCATGGCCGAAGAACTCGCTTCGGTGCCGGATACGCCCCGCGCCGACCAGGACGTGATCCGCCCGATCGATCAGCCCATCTACGCCCAGGGCCATCTGGCCATCCTGAAGGGCAACCTCTCGCCCGAGGGCTGTGTGGCCAAAATCACGGGTCTCAAGAACCCGGTCATCACCGGTCCCGCGCGCGTCTTTGACGACGAGCAGTCTGCGCTGGCGGCCATCCTCGAAGGACGCATCAAGGCCGGTGACGTGATGGTCTTGCGCTATCTGGGGCCTCAGGGTGCGCCGGGGATGCCGGAAATGTTGGCGCCCACTTCGGCGCTGATTGGCGCGGGACTGGGTGAGTCGGTTGGACTGATTACGGATGGCCGTTTCTCGGGCGGCACCTGGGGCATGGTGGTCGGCCATGTCGCGCCTGAAGCGGCCGTCGGTGGCCCGCTCGCGCTGATCGAGGAGGGCGATCGGGTCACCATCGATGCCCACCGTTTACTGCTGCAACTCGAGGTCTCGGACGAGCTGATCGCAGCGCGGCGAACGCGCTGGCAGCCGCCGGCCCCACGCTACACGCGCGGGGTGCTGGCCAAGTTCGCCAAGCTCGCAAGTTCGGCGAGCAAGGGCGCTGTGCTGGACGATTTTTGATTACGGCCGCCCTCAGCGACTGAACACCTGATACGAGCAAGGGCTCGGCGGGTCCGGTCGCGGCTCCCCGTATAATTTCGTTTGATACTGCTCAAAGCGATTCGATTTTTTGGAGTTCATATGAAACTGATTCAAGCCACATTGACTGCGGTCTCACTGTCTCTCCTCTCGGGTGCCGCCCTGGCGGACATGAAGCTCGCGCAGTCCAAAGCCTGCATGGCCTGCCATGCGGTCGACAAGAAACTGGTCGGTCCTTCGTACAAAGAGGTGGCCGCCAAGTATGCGTCCGACGCGGGTGCGGTCGCCAAGCTCGCGGTCAAGATCCAGAAGGGTGGGATGGGCGTCTGGGGTCAAATCCCCATGCCCGCCAATCCGGGCGTGAGCGCAGCCGAAGCCGAGACGCTCGCCAAGTGGGTCATGACGCACAAGTAATCACGCACGTCAGACCTGCACAGGTCAGTCGGTCAAAAAGGGCGTCTAGGCGCCCTTTTTGTTGCCCGCAGCGTGGTGCTCGACGTTGCCCGGACGGTCGCCGGTGGTCGACCCGGGTAGACCGACTGTCAGCATGTCAACCCATCCAGCGGTGAGGCCTCCATACTGAAGAGGCTTCGGGGCGTGGCGCGTCCCGGAGTTCCCTCCTCCGGCGGCATTTCGATCCCCTCGTGTCCGCTGGTTGGCCCCGGTGACGGGGCTTTTTTTTAAGCGTTTGCCTGATCGGCGGCCGAGGTGAATGCGTCGGCGAAGAATTGATCGTCCGGCAGCCCGCTTCGCGATGTGAAATCCTGCCGGGCAGAGTCGATCACGATGGGTGCGCCACAGGCATAGACCTGAAAGGCGGCCAGATCCGGATGGTCGGCCATCACGGCATGATGGACAAACCCCGTGCGTCCCGCCCAGTGATCCTCGGGCAGCGCATCGGACACCACCGGCACATAACGAAAGCCTGGAATTTCGCGCGCCCATTGCTCACAGCGTTCGTTCATATACAGGTCTCGGGGACGGCGCCCACCCCAATAAAGCGTCATCGGTCGGCGGATGTCCTTGAACACAGCGTGCTCAATGATCGCCTTGATCGGCGCAAAGCCGGTCCCGCTCGCCAACAGGATGATCGGCGCATCGCTGTCTTCCCGGAGAAAAAAGGTCCCTAAAGGCCCTTCGAAGCGCATGATGTCGCGTTCCTTGATGACCGGCTGCGTCGCGCCGAAGAGGGCATCGGTGAACTTGCCTCCAGGCATATGCCGGATATGGAGCTCGATCCGTTCGGCGAGGTGCGGTGCACAGCCCATTGAATAGCTTCGGCGCGAACCGTCACGCAACAGCAGTTCGACATATTGCCCAGCCAGATACTGCAAACGCTCATTGGCGGGCAATTGCAACGAGACGATCTTGACGTCCGCCGCTGCATCCTCGATGGCCGCCACCCGGCAAGGTAGCTTGCGGACCGGCACGTCGCCCGCAGCCGAGACAACCCGGCACTGGAGGACGAGGTCGGTGTGCGAGGTCGCACAGCACAGCAGGGCCAGGCCGCGAACGGCCTCGTCGGCTTTCAAGGCATTGCTGGAATGAGGCCCCTGCTCGATGCTACCCTCAAGCACCTGCGCCTTGCATGATCCGCAGGCGCCGTTTTTGCACCCGTAGGGCAGGACCACGCCCTGACGGAGCGCGGCAGCGAGGATCGTCTCGCCTTCGTCCACCTCAAACTGCTTGTCGCTCGGCCGAACCGTCACTGTCACGCTCATGAGCCTATCTTCCAGAGTGTTCGCAAGACCTGCATTATCGCGCGACCGGCGAATGCCCCCTTTACCGCGACGACTCCGCCAGCCGAGCGTGCTGATCACAGGCTGCGGCGATGTCGGGCTGAGGCTGATCCGGCATATCCGTGAGGCAGGAAAGCCCGTTCGGATCATCGCGACGGCTCGCCGGTCCGATCAGCTCGCGCGGATTCGCGCCGCCGGTGGAACGGCCCTCAGCGTCGACCTGGACCAGCGCAAGTCACTCAAGCGCCTGGCCTGTTTCAGTCGACGGGTCATTCATCTGGCGCCGCCGCCGGCCAGCGGTCGTATCGACGACCCGCGCAGTCGTCGCTTGATCGCTCACCTGATCCGAAACGGTCGCCCCCGTCGCCGCCACTGGGTTTATGTCAGTACAACGGGCGTCTACGGGGATTGCTCGGGCGCCTGGATCGACGAGACACAGCCCCTGCGCACCCAGAGCGATCGCGCCCGGCGCAGGGTTGCAGCCGAGGGGTTGTTTCGACAAGCGAGCCAGCGCGACCAAGCCTGTGCGACGATCCTGCGCGCGCCGGGGATCTACGCTGCAGACCGCTTGCCCGTCGAGCGGCTGCGGGCGGGCACCCCCGCACTCCGCCCCGAGGACGATGTGTGGACCAACCACATCCATGCGGAGGATCTGGCCCAGGCCTGCTGGCTTGCCCTCTGGCGGGGCCGCCCCGGACGTGCGTTCAATGTGGTGGACTCCAGCGCCCTCAGGATGGGGGAGTACTTTGATCAGGTCGCCGATGCCTTCGGCCTCGCTCGCCCGCCCCGGATGGGCCGCGCCGAACTCAGCCAGCGGGTCAGCCCGATGATGCTGTCGTTCATGCAGGAGTCGCGCCGGCTCAGCAATCAGCGCATGCGGTCCGAGCTGCGCATCCGTTTGCGCTTTCCCACAGTCGCAGATCAATTGCTTCTGCTAAACTCTCAGGCTTCGCTGGTGTAGCTCAGTCGGTAGAGCAACTGATTCGTAATCAGTAGGTCGGGGGTTCAATTCCTCTCACCAGCACCAAACCCAATGGCCTGCCGCTGCAGGCCATTTTTTTTTGGCCATCGTTCCCCCGGTCAACGCGAGGGGCGGGCGCGCTCCCTGCGAACCAGCAGTCGCTTGGTGTACATTCGAAAACCTCGCGTCAATTCGTCCAAAGCTCAACCGATGCCCCAAGCGACCGCCCCTCAGCCGATTCAAGCTCCAACCTTCAGCCGTCGCGAAGACGCCCGACTCATCACTGGCCGCGGTGAGTTCGCGGATGATCAACGCGTCGAGGGCGCACTGTACTGTGCGTTCGTACGCTCCCCCTTTGCGAGCGCACGCATCGGTTCGATCGATGTTCAGGCAGCTCTCGCGCTGCCCGGCGTCATTGCGGTACTGACCGGTCGCGATTTCGAGGCCGACGGCTGGCTCGATTGCGCGCAGCCTTTTCGTTTCCCTCAGGGCGACGGCAGTTTCGCTGAGGAGACACCCCGCCCCTTTCTGATTCGGGATCGTGTTCGATTCGTGGGCGAGCCGGTTGCAATGGTCATCGCGCAAGACGCATTCACGGCTCAGGACGGCGCCGAACAGGTGCTCGTCGACTACGCTGAGCAGGCCGTTGCGTCTGACATCGATCATGCGTTGTCCAGCGATGCCCCTCTGGTCTGGGATAGCCGTCCGGGCAATATTGCATTCGACTGGCGCGGTGGGGCGTCCGAGGATCGCGTCGAGGCCGCGCTCGCCGCTTCGGCTCATCGCGTTTACTTGCGCTCGCCGGTCACGCGGGTCGCCGCGATGCCGCTTGAACCCCGAGCCGCAGCGGCCTGGATCGGTGAGGATGGACGACCCGTTCTGCATCTCTCCCATCAGAGCCCGCACCAGATCAGAAACGCGATCGCACCACTCTTCAAGCTTGACCCCAAACAGATTCGCATCATTACGACCGATGTCGGCGGGTCGTTTGGCATGAAATCGGGACCCTTGCGCGAAGAGGTGCTGGTCCTCTGGGCAACCCTGCGTCTCAAACGTCCCGTGCGCTGGACGGCCTCCCGTAGTGAATCGTTTCTGTCGGATGAGCACGGCCGCGACGTCATGGTCAGTAGCGAACTGGGCCTGGATGCCGAGGGTCGGTTCACGGCTTTGCGGGTGCTCTACGATGTGAATCTGGGTGCGTACATGACACCCCGCTCCACCGCGCCGGTCGGCAACATTGTCGGCATCACCGGGGTCTACCGCACCCCGGTGATTGGGGCGCGGATTCGAGGGGTACTGACGCACACGCAGACGACTGCGGCCTACCGTGGGGCAGGACGCCCCGACGCGACCTATGCGATCGAGCGGGTCATCGATCTCGCGGCCGGTCGGCTTGGTATCGATCCGGCCGAGCTGCGTCGACGCAATCTGATCCAGCCAACCGAGCTCCCCTGGACCACCGCATTCGGCTCAAGCTACGACAGCGGCGACTTTCCCGGCAATCTCGAGCGCGCGCTCGAGCAGATCGACTATTCGGCGTTTCCCAAGCGCCGTGAGGCGTCCGAGCGCCGTGGGCGATTACGCGGAATCGGCTTGGCGATGCCCATTGAAATGGCAGGGCGAGTGGGGGGCGATTGGGCGCGGGTCGAGGTGGCGTCTGACGGTTCGATCATTGTGGTCAGCGGCGCGAAAGCAGTCGGACAAGGCCATGAGACGATGTTCGCAAAACTGATCGCCGACAAGCTGGGTGTGGACGCCAACACGATTCGTTATCAACAGGGCGATACTGACCTTCTGGAAAACGGTCGCGGTAACGGCGGCTCATCCGCGATGATGCAAGGCGGATCTGCGCTGACGCGCGCTGCCGACGACCTGATCGACAAGGGCCGCATCGTGGCGGCCAGCGAGCTCGAGGTTTCCCCTGAAGATCTCGAGTTCGCGGACGGTCAATACCGCGTCCGGGGTACCGACCTCGAGCTCAGCTTCCGGGGACTGGTCGGTCGCCTCGTACAAATGGCCCAGGCATCGACGCTGCTCCAAGGCGCAGGCAGTTTCACTTCGTCCGATGGGCCGACCTTTCCGAATGGTTGTCATATCTGTGAGGTCGAGATCGACCCGGAAACCGGTTATACGACTTTGATCAACTATGTAACGGTCGAGGATGTCGGCACAGTGCTCAATCCTGTGATGGTCGAGGGTCAGATTCATGGCGGCGTCGCGCAAGGCCTGGGTCAGGCGTTCTTTGAGCAGTTGCGCTACGACCATGCTGCGCAGTTGCAAAGCGCTTCGTTCATGGACTATGCCCTGCCGCGGGCGAGCGACATGCCCCCGATCCTGAGCCTCAACCCCGGTACGCCAACGGCGCGCAACCCGCTCAGCGTGAAGGGCGTGGGCGAGGCGGGGACCGTGGGGGCCCTGAGCGCAGGCATCAATGCGGTGTGCAATGCGCTGGCAGGCGCAGGGATCGAGCATCTGGACATGCCGGCGACGCCGCATCGCATTTGGGAGGCCCTGGATCGGGCCGGCTATTTTGAGAGAGCAGAGCGTGGCGCTGCTGTTTCATAGTCAGGTTGACGATCCGCTCGCCTGGCGTGATGCACTCATCCGGCTCGACCCGGCGTGCGACTTTCGAATCTGGCCGCACTGTGGTGATGTTCGCCAGATTGAGGCGGCGCTGGTCTGGAAGCCGCCGCAGGACCTGATCGATGCACTGCCCAATTTGCGCCTGCTCATCAATCTGGGCGCAGGGGTCGATCACCTGCTCAGCGCCCCAGGACTTCCCCCGTCAATACCGATCGCGCGCATCGTCGACGCCGAAATGAACAGGATGATGGCGCAATATGTGCTGCTGGCCACACTGCGGCACCACCGAAACTTTGGCGCCTTCGAACGCGCAGGTCGGCTGCGCCAATGGGACTACATCCATCCCCGTTCGGCCGCTGATCGGACAGTCGGCGTGATGGGCCTCGGTCAATTGGGCTCAACCGCGGCGCTTGAACTGGCGCGTCAGGGCTTTCAGGTCCGCGGATGGTCTCGTAGCCCCAAGGCGCTTCCCGGCGTTCTGACCTTTCAGGGCGAAGACAGTTTGCATCTGTTTCTGTCAAAAACAGACATCCTGGTCATCCTTCTCCCACTCACCCCAGAGACGCGTAAGCTCATTGACGGCGCAGCTCTGGCTTCAATGCCGCGCGGCGCCTGTCTGATCAATGTCGGTCGGGGACCCCTGGTCGACGAACAGGCGCTCATCGAGGCGCTTGACTCGGGCCAGCTCAGCGAGGCCACGCTCGATGTCTTCAATGTGGAACCCCTGCCCCCGGAACACCCGCTCTGGGAGCGGCCCCAAGTACTGATTACCCCACATCTTGCATCGATCGCGCTCCCAGAGTCCGGCGCCGTACAAGTGCTCGACAATCTGAAACGACTGCGCGAGGGCTTGCCGCTCCTGAATCTCGTTGACCGCAAGCGCGGATACTGACCCATCAGCCAGGTCAGATGTCTCGAATCGCACTCTATTGCCAGCCCGGATCGCAGATCAGCGAAGTGAGCGGCGTCCATGGCGACCGAATCCGGATCCGGCTGGCCGCCCGCGCTGTCGAAGGTGAGGCAAACCGCGCGCTGATCGACTTCCTGTCGTCACGACTGGACGTCCGCCGACAAGACCTCCGAATCGTTTCAGGCGAACATGCTCGCTTCAAGCTTGTCGAGTGTGACGGTCGCTCGGAAGATGAACTGCGTGAAGCGCTCATGAGACCCCCGCCCCAGCGCCCCGGGGCTCGCAAAAGGACGCCCCATGATTGACCCAAAACTGATCGAACGGCTGGATCGCGCGACGAGCGAGGAGCTCTACGCCCTCAACCTGGTGATCGAGCGACTCTTGTCCGATCCGCGCCGAATCCTGCCCACAAAGGTTCAACTGCATATCGGACAACTGGTGCAATACGTTGCCTTGCCACCGAACGGCCAGCTCCCCCAGGCACGCAACGGACGAGTCATCGAACTGGGCGTCACAACCGTCACGGTTCACTCGGAACACGATCGTCGCTACTGGAAACTACCGTACGGTGCGATTCTAGGCACCATCGATGCACCATCCCCGGAGGACATCGAACCAGTCCGAGCCGCAGCGACCCGAGCCGTACCGCACCCTCTCGGTCGAGCCGACTTCATGCCTGGTCAACGGGTGGTCTTCGACGATCGTTTTTTCAGTCCAAAGCTCGGACACATCACGCGGCTGAACACGAAGACTGCAACCGTTCAATGCGAAGACGGCACAAGTTGGCGTGTGGGTTATGCCTTGCTGCGGCCCGTGAAGGACCTTTAAACGGTACAAGCGCGGAAACGGAAAGAACAAGCGCAGGAACAAGCACAGAACGAGCGCTTAGAAAAAGCCAAAGACGCACGCCAGAACAGATCACAGCGAGCCAGCGCGTCCAAAATCAAAAACCGGAATACAAAACGCCGCCCAAGACGAGTCTGGGGCGGCGTTCTGGGCTGATTTAGCCTGACGATGTCCTACTTTCACGAGCGAGCTGCTCACTATCATCGGCGATGCGGCGTTTCACGGTCCTGTTCGGGATGGGAAGGGGTGGTACCACCGCTCTATGGTCGTCAGGCATAACTTGTCGCCAGACCAAGCGGTCCGGCCAATTCGGCGAGAAGTATCGACTTCATCTTTTTGGGTTGCGACGCATCCACAACTTTGCGGAACGCTAACTTGGATCGGCTGTAGCCGGATCCGTTGCAAAGTTATAGGGTCAAGCCGCACGGGCAATTAGTACCAGTTAGCTTAACGTGTTACCACGCTTCCACACCTGGCCTATCAACGTCCTGGTCTCGAACGACCCTTTAGGGGGATCAAGTCCC
>JBDLRB010000056.1:0-9027 GCA_039800205.1 Pseudomonadota bacterium
ACTACGCACCTCCGCATCGGGTGGCGGGTCTATCGCCGCTCTCTGAACGCGATCCACCGCCTTGGGCACAACGGGCAACCTGGCGGAGCCACGATGGAACGCTCGAAGGCATTCTCAGCCTGCGCCCGGATCAGATCGTTGTCGGCGTACTGAATGCGCCCTTGCTCAGGCGACGCCTCGAGGCACTGAAGATCCCGGTGCTTGTGATTGACTGGATCGACAGTCTCGAACGCCTGAGCCAACAGACCGAGCGCTTCCTGGAGATCCTGGCCGAGACCGGGTTTCCACGGAGCCGAAGCTCGACGGGGTCCAGCCCGTCCGGCCTCGAACAGGCGGGTACACGCGGACGGTTGTTGATCCTGGGCCCGAATGGCTATGGCACCGGTCTCGGAACCCTTGAGGATTCGATCATCAGCGCAGCCGGATGGCGTAATCTCCTCCAGGACACCGGCCATCGCATGCTCGAGATCGAGGGTCTCGCGCAACGCCCTCCGGACGCGATCGTCTGGGTCGCACCAAAGGGGAACGCCCTGGCCAACCACTTTGCCGGTCATCGCTTGCTTGATCGATTGGTTCCCCGCACACGCTGGCTGGCGACGGATGACTGGCGATGGCAATGTCCTGGCCCCTGGAGCCTCGAACTGATCCGGCAGCTGCAGCAACAATGAAGCGCCTGACCCATTCGCTCTTCTGGCTGATCCTGATTGGGGTCGCCCTGGTGTCGCTCTGGATCGGGCCTGCCGAGGTCGTACCGCTGGTCGGATTGATCGATTGGGCGCAGGGCTTGAACACGCCGGAGGCCCTGATCATCGGCGAAGTCCGGCTGCCTCGCCTTGCACTTGCCCTCGCCGTGGGCGCTGCCCTGGGACTGAGTGGAGCCGCTCTGCAGGGGCTCCTTCGAAACCCACTGGCCGACCCCAGCCTGACGGGTGCAAGCCAGGGGGCCGCACTCGGCGCTGCGACGATCTTCTATTTCGGATTTTTTCCGATGCTCGGACCGGTGGCGCCGGCGATCGCAGGCCTGTTGGGCGCATTGCTTGCCATGGCCCTGATGCTGGGCCTGGCCGGCACCTCCGGGGCGTCATCCGTCCTTCTGGCCGGGCTAGCGATTTCAAGTCTGAGCGGCGCAGCGCTGGCCGCCGTACTCAATTACGCACCCAATCCGTTCGCCATGCAGGAACTGGTTTTCTGGTTGCTGGGCTCCGTCTCAGAGCGTGGCCTCGATCACCTGCTGATCATCGTTCCAGCGCTGGCACTCTCGGGCGTGCTTCTTGCGCGCGAGCGCGGATTTCTCGCGGCGCTGAGCCTCGGCGAGGACGTTGCGCGCAGCCTGGGTTACGCGTTTGGTCGTCACGCCTGGCGGGTCGTCTTCGCAAGCGCACTGCTTGTCGGTGCGTCGGTCGCCGTGGCCGGAGGGATTGGCTTTGTGGGCCTGGTCGTGCCGCATCTGGTCCGACCGTTGGTCGGGCATCGCCCGGACCGGGCACTTCTACCCTCGGCACTGGTCGGTGCAACCGTCGTGTGCGTCGCGGACCTGCTGGTCAGACTCTCCCCTGCCGGTCGCGAACTCAAACTGGGTGTCCTGACCGCCGTGATCGGGGCGCCGCTGCTGATTGCCCTGATCTGGAAGGAGCGGCAGCGATGGCGTTGATGACGATCCGTGGACTCGGATTGACCGGTCGCCTGTGGCCCCTGGACTTCGATGTTCAGGCCGGAGAGGTTTTGGCCATCATCGGTCCAAACGGCTCAGGCAAGACAACGCTGCTGCGCGGCATGGCGGGCCTCGGGTCGGATTCAGGGCAGATCATGCTGACCGGCACGCCCCTGAACGCACTCACCGAGCGAACCCGGGCCCGGTTGATCGGACTGATGCCCCAGAACTGTTCGTCCGCCTGGTCGCTGAGCGTTCGTGAAGTCGTCGCGCTGGGGCGATTGCCCTGGGGTGATCCGGGTCACACTCAGATCGATATCGCCCTGACCCGGACCGGGCTCGATGCACTGGCCGAGCGTGCAATCGATCGGCTCTCCGGTGGGGAGCAGGCCCGTGCCTGGCTTGCCCGTGTGCTGGCTGGAACCCCCCAGCTCCTGCTGGCCGATGAGCCGGTCGCGAGCCTCGATCTCAGGCAGCAACACGAGGTTCTGAAGCTCTTTCGCGAGCAGGCCGCCGCGGGCTCGGGCGTTGTGATCGCACTGCACGATCTGTCCCTCGCGGCGCGCTATTGCGATCGTCTGCTTCTGCTCAGTGAAGGTCGCCTGATCGCGATCGGACGACCCGACGAGGTCCTCCAGGCCGACCGTCTTCGGGCCGTATACGGCATCGACCTCCGCATTGCGAACGTCGGGTCAAAGCCGATGGTAGTCGTTGACTGAGCGAATGGGCACTGCGGGGGACGGTCAGCGCGCGACCGGCCCCGACTCGCGCAGCGCAGCCAGGACCAGTTCGTCGGTCAACAATTCCGGCAGGATCCGGGGCGGACGACCGGCCGCCGGAAAATACAGATACAAGGGCACGCCACTGCGCCCCCAGCGGTTCAACTCGGCCGTGATGGTCGCGTCGCGGCGCGTCCAGTCGGCCTTGAGGCGTACAACCCCCGCCGCATGCATCGCCTGTACAACAGGTGGACGATCGAGAACGGCTTTCTTGTTGACCTGACAGGTCACACACCAGGCTGCGGTGAAATCGACAAAAACGGGCCGACCGGCCGCCAGGAGCTCGCCTACCCTTTGGGGCGACCAGGGTTCCCAGGCCGCAGGGTCCCCGCTTTTGTCGGCTGCGGAAGAACGACTTGTTGCGGGCGTCATCGTTGTTTCCGACAACAGATCGTCCCGGGGCCAGGCAACCACGAAAGAAGCCCCCACGGCGATCGCAAGGACGATCGTGGCAAGCGGTGACCAGCGACCCGTTTGCTGGATGAATCGGCCATAGATCCACGCCGCCAGTGCGAGCAGCACGGCACCCATCGAGAATCCCAGTACGGCGTCGATCCCGGCCTGCTGCCCCAGGACCCAGACCAGCCACGCAACCGTCGCAAACATCGGGAAGGCCAGAAACTGCTTGAGACTCTCCATCCATCGACCGGGGCGGGGCATGAACCGCAGCCACGCTGGAAAGGCGCCCAGCAGCAAATAGGGCAGGCTCATACCGAGCCCGAGCGCAGTGAAAATCGCAAAGGTCTCAGGAAGACTGGCCGTCAGGGCAAATCCCAACGCTGACCCCATGAACGGCGCGGTGCACGGGGTGGCCACGACGACCGCCAGGGCGCCCGAGCCCAGGGCCGAGGCCGACGACGAGCGCGTCGAACCCGGCGAAGGCGAATCGAAGCGTGCAAGGCGCGTGAGTCCGACACCCACCTCAAAGAGTCCCGCAAAATTCAGACCAATCAGGACAAAAAGCATCGCCATCGCGGCGACGAAGGCGGGAGACTGCAACTGAAAGCCCCACCCCGCCGCAACACCCGCGGCCCGGAGCGCGATCAACCCACCCGCGAGTAGCCAGAACGAGAGCATCACACCCGCTGTGAAGGCGATCGCCGACCGAGCCGGAGACTGACCGGGCGTCGCAAACGAGAGCACCTTCAGGCCCACGACCGGAAACACACACGGCATCAGGTTGAGGATCAGACCGCCCAGCATCGCAAAAAGAATCGAGACCCCCAGACGGGTTTCGCCTGAACCGGTTGACGTCGCGGCCGCCGGAGCGCCCGAAGCGCCAGACCCTTTCAGGGCCGAATCGAACAACCCCGGACTTCCCGGTCGCGCTGTTCCAGCGGGCGAGGTCAGACCCAGCCGCGAACCCGTCGTCCCGGAACCGAGAGACTTCTCCGGTGCGCCCGCGATCCGGCCAATCTCTCGTCCGCCTGCGAGCGGTTCAACAGACGCCTGTGCGTCCACCGAAACAACCCAGTCGCCGGACACCAGTACGCCCTGCGCGGCAGACGCCAGCGCATCGGCCCCCGATGTCACGCGTTTCTGTCCATCGTTGGAGAGCGTCAGTTGGAGCCTCCGGGCGGCCAGACCGTCGGCCCGATCCAGCTCGAAATAGATCTGCGGCGCCGCATGAACCAGCGCATTCTCGAGGAAAGGAAAAAACTCGAAGCGCTCAACCGGGCGTAACTGGCCCGCCCGCTCGATCTGCGCCGGAAGACCCAGCGACAGGCGATCCCCATCGGCAAACACGGACGCCTTGACCGAGCCGCGCGGCAAACGCGCAAAGGCCTGGTCAAAGAGCGCTGCATGGGGCGAGCGTCTCGGTGTGACGGCCTGGTCCGCGAGCGCAAGCTCGATACTCAGTTCCGCCTCACCGGGAATGCAGACATCGCGACACATCAGCCAGGCGGCCTGAGCCCGCAATCGAAGGGGTGAGGACTGGCCCGGGGGCACGTCCAGCGTGAACGGCAAGACCACCTCGCCCTCGTAGCCGTAGTTGGCGAGCGGTGGGATGAACAAGCGCTGGGGAGCGGGCCACTGCAGGGGCCCGGCCTGGACGCCCGCCGGCACCTCAAGATCGAGGCGGGTCGGCAGTCCCGAGTCGCCGGGGTTCAGCCAGTACGTGTGCCAGTGCGGATCGTGCTTGATACGCAGACCAAGCCAGGCTCGTTGGCCCGCTCTCACGGCCTGGTCTTGCGCCACCAGTTCAAGCTCGACGGCCTCGACCCGGACCGCGGCCGATCGGGCAACGCCCGGCCAACCGGCCAGCATCGCGAGCATCATCGCGATCAAGAGTCCGACAAGGGGGCAACGAGCCAGGCCGCGCAGGGCATTCATGGAAAAAGTGAGACGTCGAAGTGAAAGCACCAGATATCGTACCGGATTCGTCTGCCAAAACACCCCTGCCGCTTGACCCGCCGGGCGCCTCTGCCTACCATCGCTGGATGGAACAAGAACTGGAAATACTCGAGGCTCGACTCAGCCAGTTGCTGGGCAATCTGCATCGCCTCGTCGAAAGCAATCAGCGCCTCGCCAGCGAGCTCAGAGAGGCCGAGTCGACCAATGCGGAACTGCGCCAGCGCATCGCGGAAGCCCGTTCGCGCGTGACGCTCGCGCTGGCGCGCCTGCCCGGAGAACACCCGCAGATCAGCGACCAGCCCCATCCTGGAGACGAGGCCCCGAGCCCGGAGATCAACCGATCGACCGCGGTTGCCGCCTGATTCCGGCCCGTGACCTCGCCCACTTGAGATCGCCATGGAACCCATCGAACTGAGCATCATGGACCGCGATTACCGCCTGACCGTCTCGGCGGACGACCGTGACCGCCTGATTCAGGCCGCATCCATGGTGGATCGACGCATGCGCGAAATCCGCGATTCGGGCAAGCTGACGAGCCCCGACCGAATCGCAGTACTCGCCGCACTGCAGTTCGCACACCAGCTGATTGGTGAATCCGAGGCCGCCGCAGCGGCGCCCAACGCAGAGGCCGAGCGCCGGATTCGTCGGGTCAACCGGGCGCTCGAACTCGAGCTGAAGACCCAGGAATCCCTGTTCTGAGTCAGTGCGTCCGGAACAGTGCGAGTTAGAATCCTTTCGCGTTCCCCCGTGTTCGTCCCGGTCCTACATTCCTTGAACCAATATCTGGAAACCAGGTCGCGGCGATTCGCGCATTGCTGTTGTGATCGTCCCCCGTCGGATGAACCTGATGCAGTGCCTGCTGCGGCCGACCTGAACTTCACGGTTCAGGATGCGGGCCGGGCGACACGGGCGGGGCGCACCGGATTGTTTCATTGCTGACCCGTCCGTCCTGCGAGGCCTCCGCACACGATGCAGTACTGGTTGATGAAATCGGAGCCCGATGAGTGCTCGATCGATGATACACTCGCCGCCCCCGGACACACCGTCGCCTGGACTGGCGTGCGCAATTTCCAGGCTCGCAATTTCATGCGCGACGCCATGCGCATTGGCGATGGCGTGTTGTTTTACCACTCGAGCTGCGCCGAGCCCGGCATCGCAGGCCTGGCACACGTCGCCTCCGGGCCGTATCCCGACCCGACCCAGTTCGATCCCGCTTCAGCGTATTACGACCCATCGAGCCGGCCCGAATCGCCCCGCTGGCTGCTGGTCGACATCCGCGCTCGGCAAAAGACGAAGCTGATCGGGCTGGCGCAACTGCGCGCGCACCCGCAACTCGACACGCTGCAGATCCTGAGGCGAGGCAACCGGCTGTCCATTACCCCAGTCAGCCCGGATGAATGGGCCTTCATCACGCGGGAACTGATAACGCCGGCCTGACGCCCTCAACCCGGGCATCGTGCCCAGTCAATCAGACGAGCGCGCCAGCCCCTTGGGCAAGGGAAACGTGACCTGCTCCTGTACGCCATCGAGCGGGCGGACCGTCCGGACACCGAGCGCCTTCAGGCGCTCAACCACGGCCTCGACCAGTACTTCGGGGGCCGAGGCACCCGCGGTGACACCGATCCGCTTGCGACCGATCAGCCAAGCGGGGTCGAGCTGGTCTGCCGACCCGATCAAGCGCGCCTCGCACCCCATCTTTTCTGCCACTTCACGCAGGCGGTTGCTATTTGAACTGCTGCGCGAGCCGATGACCAGCACGAGGTCGCACTGCGGGGCCATGAACTTCACCGCATCCTGACGGTTTTGCGTCGCGTAGCAGATGTCCTGCTTCTTGGGCTCAGCAATGGCGGGGAAGCGCCGCCGCAAGGCCTCAATCACCTCACGACAGTCGTCAACGGACAGAGTCGTCTGCGTGACGTAGGCCAGTCGATCCGGCTGGGATACGGTCAGCCGCGCGACGTCCTCGACCGTCTCGACCAGATGAATCCCGTCGTCCGCCTGACCCATGGTGCCTTCGACTTCGGGGTGGCCCGCATGACCGATCATGATCACCTCACGCCCCTCGCGCCGCTCACGAGCCACCTCGACATGCACCTTGGTGACCAGCGGACAGGTCGCATCGAAGACCCTGAATCCGCGACGCTCTGCATCGTCCCGAACCGCGCGCGAGACCCCATGCGCCGAAAACACCAATACGGCCCCCACCGGAACCTCATCGAGCGACTCGACAAACACTGCGCCCTTCTCGCGCAAATCCTTGACCACGTGATCGTTGTGAACGATCTCGTGACGCACGAACACCGGCCCCCCGAACCGCTCCAGGGCACGCTCGACGATTTCGATCGCCCGATCGACCCCTGCGCAAAAACCGCGCGGCTGAGCTAGAACGACTTCCATTCAGAGCACTCCCAGGATATGCACGTCGAAGCGGATGGTTTGCCCGGCCAGGGGATGGTTGAAATCGAACAGCACATGCTCGTCATTGATGGCTTTCAGGACGCCCGCATACCGACCGCCCCCCGGCGCTGGCAGTTCAACGAGATCACCGGGCTGGTAGTCGGTGTCTGAGGACAGATGACGGTCGAATACCGCTCGCGACAGACGCTGGAGCAGTTGCGGGTTGCGCTCACCGTAGGCCTCGGCCGGGCTGAGGAGGAAGCTGCGCTCCGTGCCTTCGCGAAGACCCAGCAGGCATCGCTCAAGCGGCTCGGCCAGTTGGCCGATCCCCAACTGCAAAGTGGCCGGCTTCTCGCCGAAAGTACTGAACACTTCGGACGGCGGCTGGTCGATCGCGATTCGGTAATGCAGCGTCAGATGCGAGGACGGTCCAACGCGCACACCCGCGATTGCAGCTTCGTCCGGATCGTTGTCATTGCGGTTCGTCATCCATAGATATTAAGGGATCCCCGATGCACCATCCATCCTCAACGCTCACCCCAGCCCAGGATTTTGTCGCCGACCAGGCCAGCAACGCCCAGTTACTGGCCGCGCTGCTGTCCGACTGGCCGGGCAGCACCCGGGCCGTCCGACAGTCGGAGCGTTTGCTCGGGCCGGGGCAGTCGCTGCTCGGATTGCTGCGGCAGCCCCAGATGAGCCGCTGTGGGCGCCTGGACAGTCTCTCGAAAGTACAACGCCGGCTCCGGGTGGCCATCGAACTGGTGCTGCGCTCCATGCACGAGGACCTCGCCGAACGCTGCCTGCTCAGTTCGCCGGTCCAGGTCAGGCATTTCCTTCGCCTGTGGCTGCGCGATCAAGCTCGCGAGTGCTTTGTCGGCCTGTTTCTGGATGCCCAGCATCGATTGATTCAGGCTGAAGTCCTGTTCCAGGGGTCGCTCAACCAGACTGCGGTCTACCCCCGGGAAGTCGCCCGACGCGCACTCGAACTGAACGCCGCCGCATTGATCGTCGCGCATAATCACCCCTCCGGAGTGACCGAACCGAGCGCAGCCGACCGTCTGTTGACGGACAGCCTCAAGACCACGCTCCGCATGCTCGACATTCCCGTGCTCGACCACCTCATCGTCGGTGATCGACAGTGTTTCTCGTTTGCAGAAGCCGGACTGATTTGATCCCCAATTTGACTCAAGCTTGAACGCCTGACTATAATCTTCGGTTTAACCGCACACCTTATTTCGGAGATCTCCATGGCTCGCGTTTGCCAGATCACGGGTAAATCGCCGCTCGTTGGTAACAATGTCTCGCATGCCAACAACAAGACCAAGCGCCGGTTTCTGCCCAATCTCCAAAACCGCCGGTTCTGGCTTGAGAGCGAAAAGCGCTGGGTTCGGCTTCGTCTGACCAATGCAGCGCTGCGCCTGATCGACAAGAAAGGGCTGGATGTCGTGGTCGGCGAGCTCCGTGCCCGCGGCCAGTCGATCTGAAATCCTGACACAGCGCGCCCCTCAGGCATCGCCCCAAAGGACCATTGAATCATGCGTGAAAAGATCAAACTCGAATCCACCGCCGGCACCGGTCACTTCTACACGACCACCAAGAACAAGCGCACGATGCCGGAAAAGATGGAAATCAAGAAATTTGATCCGGTCGCCCGGAAGCATGTGACGTACAAAGAGACAAAGATCAAATAAATTTGTCGGGCGGGCAGTTGCCCGTCTTTGTACAGCGCAGATCAAAAAGCCCGTCCGGAACGCTCCGAACGGGCTTTTTGTTTGGCTCCCTCGGGTCGGGAGGCCAGCCGGATCAGGCTGCAGCGTAGGACCGAATCCGAAGCGACATTTTTTC
>JBDLRB010000057.1:0-7848 GCA_039800205.1 Pseudomonadota bacterium
AGATCTTTCTGGCAGCCGTCAGCGACTCGCAGTGGGCCACATTCTGCGAAGTGCTTGGCTTGGGTGACCTCAGATCGGACCCGCGCTTTGGGACGAACAACGAGCGGGTGAAGCAGCGGGCGGAATTGATCCCCGAGCTTCGGCGACGTTTGGGGGCGTATCGAGCCGCCGAACTCGCCCGGATCTTCGAGGCCGCAGGGTTGCCCTACGCGCCGATTGCCCGACCCGAAGATCTGTTCGATGACCCCCATCTTGCTGCAACAGGGGGGCTGGCGGAGGTTCGGTTGACCGATGGCCCGCGTGCCGGGCAAACCGCCCGTGCAGCGCTCTTGCCGTTCACGATGGACGGTGAGCGTCTGGGGGTGCGTGCCCACCCGCCGTATTCAGGTGAACACACCGATCAATTGCTGAGCGAAATCGGCTATTCAGCCGATTCGATCGACGCACTGCGGTCGGGGCGGGCGGTCGCCTGATCTGACTTGAGGCCCGACGGTCCGGCGGGGTCGTCACCCGACGGGGTGAACAGGCGGATCGCTGTGGATCGACCTGGCAGCATGACCGGGCCCAGGTCGATCAATTGAATCGATGGGCAGGACGATGCAATGGTCTCGCTGCAGAGGATTCGCGTGCCCAATGCCCGGTTCATACCCTCGATCCGGGAGGCGATGTTCACGGTGTCGCCCAGAGCGGTGAAGTCCATGCGCAGTTGTGAGCCAAAGTTTCCGACCAGGGCCAGTCCGGAGTGAACGCCGATGCGCGTGGGCCCGAGTTCAATCCCTCGTTCCTGTTGGGCGCCGCGAAAGTGCTCGGCCCATCGATCCAATGCCATCGCGCACCTCAGCGCGCGTTCGCGGTGGTTACTTTGCGCAATGGGGGCATTGAACACCGCCATGATGGCGTCTCCGATGAATTTGTCGACCGTGCCCCCTTCATTGAGAATAATCTGACAGCAACCCTCGAGATAGTCGTTCAGCACCTGCGACAAGGTCTCGGGTGCGAGACGCTCGGCCAGGGTCGTGAAGCCTGTGATGTCGGTGAAGATGAAGCTCGCCTCGCGACGTTGACCGGTGATCTTCAAGCCATCGGGCTGTTTGAGCAGTTGGGAAACGACCGCAGGCGAGACATAGCGGGAGAAGGCGTGCTGCAGGAAACGTCTGCGACGGCGCTCCCGTCGTCCGACGATGAGGTCGGTGAACCACACGCTCAGACCCAGTGCGAGGCTGGGCGCGATCAGTGGGATCATCGGCAGGCCCATGCGACCGCCCAGTAACGCAGTTGTCCAGAATGCACTCAGCAGAATCAGCGTGGCCCCGAGGCTCAAGAGCGCGCGATGACCTCGGATGGACAGCCAATGCCCCGAGAGTGCGAGCAGCGCAGAGAGAGCCCACAGTACGAACGGGCCGGGCCGGTTCACCCGACGGCCGTCGAGCAATTGGGACACGGCATGCGCATGGATCAGGATCCCAGGCATCAGCGGTTCGGTTGCGCTTGCAAATCCAGGCGGCGTTCGATAACGGTCCTCCAGCGAAACGATCCCTCCGATCAGAACGACTTTGCCTTGAAACCGTTCGGGCGGAAGGTCCTTGACTGTGTGAGCGGGATATACGGCGAAGGCAGGCGTCCGATCGACGGGGCGCGGGCGCCAGGCGATCTCGAGCGCGGTGTTCTGGACCGGTCGGCCGAGCCGATCGGCGATGGCGAGGGCCAACCCGCGGGGGTTGCGAGGGTCTGTGCCGTCTCCACCCGAACCGACCCGGCGGACCGTACTGTCGATCGGATCACGCAGAAATTCTGCCGTCGCCCGCAAGGGAGGGGGCAGGTAGGCGTCGAGAAAGTCGATCTGGCGCTCATCGACGATTTCGTTGGAGCGTGTGTAGCTGACAACGGTCGGCGTCCGCATCGCGTCCAAGGCGCGTCGCAGCTCATCGTCCTTCTCGGGCTCGGTCGCCTGGTCAAGCAGGATATCGAGGCCGATCGCGCTTGCACCGGCCTGGTCGATTCGTTCCAGCAGTTCAGCGAGGAAGCGGCGGTCGATTGGGGAGCGGTACCTGAACAGACGCAGCGTTTCCTCTGTGACGGCAACCACAACGACGTCGTTCGAACGGCTCATTGGTGCCTGGAACACCGCAACCCGCAGGTCCTCTGTCAGTCGCTCGATGAATGCGATGAGACTGAATTGTGCGACCGAGATCGACAAAATCGTTGCCAACCCAACGATACTGGCGGTCAGCACGGCCGAACGGAACCAGGATGTCATGGACGGTGGCGCCCGGTTCTCTTGAAACGACAGCAAGCCGTCTCAGGCGGCCGAGTCGTCCGGGCTCGGGCCGCCGACGACAGACCGGTCATGACCCGTCCTATCGCTTGGGCGCAGGCGCTTTCGGGTCTGCGGGAGGCTTCTCTGTGCCCGAGGCGTCCTTGGCCGGCTCCTCCGCCTTGACCGAGGGCTGTGAAGCCTTTCGAGCCACTTCAGCCTGCAGAGCCGCCAGCCGCTTGCAGTCCGCCAGCGGGATAATCGGTCGCCCGGCGCTGGCGAGTCCAGACTGTGCGGCGCACACCGATCGCAGTCGTGAATCCCATTGCATCATGTCGAGCGCCTGATCGAATGCGCGCCGCGCCTCCTCATCTTCGCGGCCGTGGATCAGCAAACGCGTCGCGCCCAGAGCGAGCAGACGTTCTGCGGTCACCCCGCCGGGTGACTTGAGGCCGACCGCCAGATCCGTCAGCACAACACCACTGGCCAGCGCCGCTCGGATCGATTCGAGCTCGGCGGCCTGAGGCTCCAGGATGGCCAGGCGCGCATCGCGGGCCGCTCGCTCTTTCAGAAGCACGTCCCGTTGCCGGGTGGTTTCGACCAGCTGAGTCCGGTCCTGGCGGATTTGATCGAGCGCACCGCGCGCCAGGGTCCAGCCCCACCAGAGCCCGGCCACGATCGCGGCCGCAAGCAGCCCAAGCAGGGAACGAATCAGGATTTTCTTGATCATCGGACCACACCGTCCGCAGCGCTTGAATGCGAGGAAGTGTACCCGCTCGCCGCGCCGATGCCCAGCACGCATCGCTGCGGTACACTCGACCCCTTCCATCACGCCGAACGGAGATTCCTCAATGTCAGGCAACACATCGAAATGGCTCGCCGTGGTCGCTTTGGGCGCAGCCCTGTGGGGCGGCGCGCCCGACCTGTCGTTCGCGAAGCAGCGATTCGTCATCGACATCACCAGCGAGCCGTCCTCGCTGGATCCGCACAAGCAGTGGAACAACGATAGCTATTTTGTCTATCGAAATATCTTTGACAACCTGATCACTCGGTCCGACAAGGGCGAAATCCAGCCGGAGATCGCGACGTCCTGGAAGCAGGTGTCGGATTCGGTCACCGAATTTCAGATTCGTGCCGACGTCAAGTTCCACGACGGGCGTCCGCTGACGCCCGAGGACGTCGTTTTCAGCGTGATGCGGATCGTTAACCCCAAATTCGCGAGTCCGCAGCGCGGTCAGTTCAACAAGATCGTCAAGGCTGAGGTCGCCGGGCCTAACGTCGTCCGCCTGACAACCGACGGTCCGTACCCGGCCTTGCTCGCTCAGTTGGTCAAGCTCTCGATCGTTCCGAAGCACGTGGTCGAGGCGGTGGGTGATGCGGCCTTCAATCTGAAACCGGTCGGTAGCGGCCCGTATGTGTTTACGGAGTGGACCAAGGGGGTCGCCGTCTCCCTGAAGCGCAATGACGCCTACTGGGGGCGTAAGGGTCCGTTCGAGACCGCTGTGTTCCGAGCCGTCCGCGATGGCGCGACCCGGGTCGCCAATCTTCAGGCCGGAACCGCGGATCTCGTCACGATGCTCGATTCCGATCTTGCCCGTCCGCTTCGGAACGCACCGCGTGCCCAGGCACTGACGGCCTTGACCGAGCGGGTGGCGTATGTGCGGCTCAATACGTCCAAGCCTCCTTTCGACAACCTTCAGGTCCGTCAGGCGGTGGGTCTGGCAATGGATCGGTCGGGCATTGTGGAAGGGATTCTCGGTGGCTTTGACAAGCCTCTGGGTCAGATGCTGACACCGGCGCATGCGGGTTACGCGGCTGATCTGCCGGTGCCCGGTTACGACGTGAAGCGCGCCCAGGCGCTGGTCAAGCAGGCGGGCGCGGCGGCGCAGGCCGAAATCGAATTGGCCACCTCTCCGGTGTTTGACCAGCGAGTTGTTCAGGCCATTCAGCAGATGCTCACCGAGATCGGGCTGAAGGTGAAGATCAATATGAGCGACATGGCGTCCTACCTGAAGCGGGCTCAGGGTGGGCTGGAGGCCGTACCCCAGATGAGCTTCGGGCGCTGGTCCTGTGCCTGCCAGGACGCGGACGGCGTGCTGTTTGCCTTGCTTCACCGAAGCAGCGGGTGGTCGGGTTATCGTAATCCGGTGACCGACAAGTTGCTCGAGGACGCGCGTCAGACACTTGATGTCGCTCAGCGGAACAAGGCCTACCGCGAGGTCGGTCGCATCGTGATCGATCAGGCGCCGCTGATCCCGCTCTATCAGGTCGCAGCAATCTACGGGGCCTCCAAAAATCTTCAGTGGACACCGACCCCCAACGAGAGCCTGTTCCTGAATCGCATGACCTGGAAGCCCTGAGCGCAATGAGATCCGCCCCGCGCGGTGGTGCGCGGGCGCGGATCCGGGCGTCTGCTCATGAGCCAGTTTCTCGCACGCCGTTTCCGGCAGTTGATCCTGACCCTCCTCGGAGTGGTCACGCTGATTTTCTTCTTGCAGCGGCTGACCGGCGACCCCACGTACCTGCTGGTGCCGGAGACTGCCACAAAGGCGGACATTGACGCCCTGCGTCAGGCGCTCGGTTTCGATCGGCCGCTCTGGCAGCAGTACCTGTCGTTTCTGGGCGACCTGCTTCGGTTTGATCTTGGCAATTCGGTCGTCCAGAATCAGCCGGTCACCACGATCATCGCCTCGCGTCTGCCCTACACCCTGCAACTGGCAATGGGCGCCCTGATCGTGGCGTGCGGGATCGGCTTGCCCGTGGGGGTGATCCTCGCCCTGTACCGGACGCATCCGCTGGTCAGGCCACTCGCCGCGCTCGTATTCGCTGCCCAGAGCATGCCGACCTTCTGGAGCGGTATCCTGCTGATCATGCTCTTTGCAGTCACGCTGGGCTGGTTGCCGCCGTCTTCGGTCGGGGGCGTTGAGCACCTGATTCTGCCCTCGATCGCGTTGGGTCTGCTGAGTATGGCCACATTTGCCCGGATCACCCGGACGGCCCTGCTCGACGAGCTCACCCGTGACTATGTGCGGAGCGCGCGCGCACGCGGTGCAGCCACGCCGTATTTGCTGCGTCGCCACTTGTTGCGTAACGCATCGATCCCGGTCATCTCGGTCGGTGCGCTTGAGATCTCGAATCTGTTGTCGGGTGCGGTCATCGTCGAGACGGTGTTCGCGTGGCCGGGGCTTGGGCAACTCACCGTCGAGGCCATCCTGGCGCGTGACTTCATGGTGGTCCAGGGGGTGGTGCTGCTGGGCGCATTCGTGACGGTCATGTTGAATCTTCTGGCCGACCTGCTGTACAGCGTGGTGGATCCTCGCATTCGTCTGGATGGGGCTGGGCAGTGAACGGGGGCCTGATCAGAAACCTTCGATGGCTGGTCCCGCTCAGCGTTGTCGTCGCGATCGTGCTGCTGGCCGTGCTTGCGCCCCTTGTGGCCCCCTATGATCCGAATGCACAGAACTTGCTGGGTCGACTGAAGACGCCGGGCACTGAGTCGCGTGCCTTCGTATACTGGCTTGGGAGCGACGAACTCGGTCGAGATGTCCTCAGCCGGTTGATCCACGGTGCTCGGGTATCGCTGGCGGTGGCGTTCGCAGCAGCCCTGATCTCGGGCACCGTTGGGGTCATGCTGGGTATGCTCGCCGCGTACTATCGGGGTTGGCTCGAAACGATCGTCATGCGGATCGTCGACGTCTTCTTGTCGATCCCCGCGATCCTCCTCGCCATTCTGACCGTCGCCGTAATTGGCCCCGGCCTGGTCAATGTCATTCTCGTGCTGGCGCTCACGCGCTGGCCTCGATACGCCCGGGTGGCCTATGGGCAGACGCTCGGGATCGCCAATATGCCTTACGTGCGCATCGCGCGGCAGATGGGTGCGGGCGGACCCAGGATCCTTCTTCGCCATGTGCTTCCCAATCTCATTGGCGCGGTGACGGTCGTGGCCACGCTTGAATTCGGATTGATGGTCCTGTTCGAGGCCGGTTTGTCATTCCTCGGTCTGGGCGTACAGCCCCCCACCGCAAGCTGGGGTGCGATGCTCAGCACAGGACGCAACTATCTTGACTCGGCCTGGTGGATCGCGACCTTTCCCGGCCTTTGCCTGTTTGTGCTGGTGCTGTCGATCAACCTGCTGGGCGACGATCTGCGCGATCGCTTCGATCCGCGACTGAACTAGGAGTCGGATGATGGAAATGTTTTCGGATCTCAAGGGCAAGAAGGTTCTGGTCACTGGGGCGAACGGCGTGATGGGGCGTTGGATGGTTCAGGCGTTTTCTGAGGCGGGTTCCATCGTTTGCGCGACGGATACGCAGTCGGTGTCGTCTATCGATCAGACTCACGCGGGTCGCCTGGGCGATTCAGGCTTTGCCTGGCAGGCGGATCTGACCGATGACGCGTCGATGCAGGCGCTGATGGATCAGGTGGAGCAGCGCTGGGGTGCGGTCGATGTGTTGGTCAACAATGCCGGGGTGTATCCCAGCGGATTTCTGCTCGACATCGATCTGGCTGAATTCGACCGGATCATGGGGATCAACCTGCGTGCGCCTTTCGTGCTCACCCGGGGCTTTGCGCGCCAGATGATTGCGAAGTCGGTCAAGGGGTCGGTGATCAATGTCTCCTCGGGCGCATCACGAAAGATGCGGCGAAGTGTGGTGCCCTATTGCACGTCCAAGACGGCGCTGGATCGACTCACCAAGGGGTTCGCCATCGAACTCGCCGAGTTCGGCATCCGGGTCAACACCCTGGAGCCCGGATTTGCACCGGGCAGCACCGCCAGTCCGCTGACCGATGCGCACGTCCAGAAAACCGCTGCGGCCATTCCGCTCGGCCGGGGCGTGAGCTATCCTGACCTGCGGAACGCGCTCTGCTACCTGGCGAGCGAGGCCTCGGCCTACATGACCGGCGGGACCTTCACGCTCGATGGCGGGAATTCGATTGGGTCGATGGAGGTGTTCCAGGACAAGAAGCGTCCACTCTGATCGGTATCGGACGCCTTCGATGCGATCACGACCAAGGACATGACGATGGATTCCGGCAAACGTCTGCATCAGCCGCCCTGGCCGGCGTATCAGTGGCCCGAGGGAACGCAGAGCGCGTTCTGCTTTACGGTGGACGTCGATGAGCAGTCCCCGCTGCTCTGGGGTCTGAGGGAGGGCCCCCCCTCAAGGTTCCTCAGTCATGCCGAGCAGCGAGCCTTCGGGGCGAGAGTGGGTATCTGGCGCCTGCTCGACATGCTTGACCGTGTACAGGTCCGCGGCACCTTTTTCGTCCCGGGCGTTGTGGCCGAGCGTCATCCGCAACTGCTGCCCGCTTTTGTGGAACGGGGTCACGAGGTCGGCTTGCATGGCTATTTTCACGAACTTGCGCAACAGTCCTCTGACGCCGAGTTCGATGCAGCGCTGGAAGCCAGTCTTGAATTGTTTCGCCGGCAGACCGGGGTCTGGCCGAAGGGCTTTCGCTCGCCCGCCTGGGAAATGACGGCGCACATGCTGCGATCGGTTCAGGCGCGCGGCTTGTACGACAGCTCGCTTGCCGGGTTCGACCATCCCTATTCGATCGGCGAGGTCACCGAGGTGCCGGTTCAGTGGTTACTC
>JBDLRB010000058.1:0-4610 GCA_039800205.1 Pseudomonadota bacterium
AGCCGCCTTCTCGCAAGGGCTGCCGAACACGCCGATGGCGCACTCAGCCATCCGGGTGGTGTCGGGCAACTTCGTGACGGCGCGTCCGGTTGGGATCGTCGAGGGGCTCGATTACCAGCATACGGGCCTCACGCGCAAGGTAGACGCGCAGGCCATCCGATTCATGCTGGACAGCGGGTCGATCGTCCTCCTGTCCCCCTTGGGCTTCTCGCCCACCGGGGAGGCCTTCAACCTGAGCATGGGCGATGTCGCGGCCAGCACCGCCGCTGCGCTCGATGCGGACAAACTCATCCTGCTCTCCGAAACCGGCGGCATCCTTGACCCTTCGGGCCGTCTGCTGTCCGAGATCTCCGAGGCGCAGGCGAAAGCCCTGCTGGCGAGCGGACATCTGGGCTCGGCCGAACAACGCACGCTCGGCGATGCGTTACGGGCCTGCGAAGGCGGTGTCGCACGGGCCCACATCATTCCCTTCGACCCTGATGGCAGCTTGTTACTCGAGTTGTTCAGGCACGAGGGGGTGGGATCGATGCTGGTCGAGGAAACCCTCGAAGAACTCCGGGAAGCCAGTGCCGACGACGTCGGTGGCATCCTTGCGTTGATCCGCCCTCTTGAGGAGGACGGCACGCTGGTGCGTCGCGACCGCGCGCTGATCGAACGAGAAATTGGCAACTTCACGGTCATCGAGCACGACGGCGTGATCTTCGGCTGCGCAGCCCTCTATGCCTTCCCTGAACAGGGCCTGGGCGAAATGGCCTGCCTCGCGGTGAGCGCTCAAGTCCAGGGACGCGGCGACGGTGAACGCATCCTGACCCGAATTGAACAGCGGGCCCGCGCAGCAGGGTTGAAGAGGCTCTTTGTGCTGACCACGCGTACCATGCACTGGTTTCTGAAACGAGGATTCGTCCAGGCTGACGTCGATCTGTTGCCCGCCGAGCGGCAACAGCTCTACAACTGGCAACGTAAATCCAAGGTCCTGATCAAACCGCTTTGACGAGGAGTCGATCTCGATGGCGCGCACTGTGTTCTGCGTGAAACTGCAACGCGAGGCCGAAGGCCTCGATTTCCCACCCTACCCGGGCGAACTGGGCAAGCGTCTGTTCGAGGGCGTGTCGCGGGAAGCCTGGCAGGGGTGGGTCAAACATCAAACGATGTTGGTCAACGAAAATCGTCTGAATCTCGCCGACGTGCGCGCCCGAAAGTACCTGGCCACCCAGATGGAAAAGTATTTCTTCGGCGATGGGGGTGACCGACCGGTCGGCTACGTCCCGCCTGAAGCCTGATCGAACGGTCTTTCAGGCTGTACCGACCCGCCAGCGAAACACGCGCATGGGCGGGACATTGATCAGTTCAGTCGTGGTCTCAGGCTCGCCCAGAACAGGGCGTGCAATCTCAGCGACCGCCGCCCGGAACTGATAGGCCACGAAAAGCCCTCCCGGGCGAAGCGTATCCCGAACCGCCTCTACGATTCGCGTGCCGATCGCGCGCGGCATGGTGGAGAACGGGATCCCCGAGATGACCACCTGTGGCGGCGCCAATCGGTACTGCTCGATGAGCGAGGGCAACATTTCAGCACTGCCCTGGTGCACGGTCAGGCGACGATCATCGATCCGGCGCACAATCTCGCAGAACTGCGGATCGAGTTCGATGGCCAGTAAGGTCGCGTCCGGCCGCATCCGGTTCAAAAATGCCCGTGTCGTACCGCCCGTGCCCGGACCCAGTTCAACGACCGAATCCGCCTGCTCCAGCTCAGCCGCCCGCACGATCCTTCGCTCGAGGTAGCGAGAGCTCGGAATCACCGAGCCGACATCACCGGGACGCCTGAAAAAACCTTTGAGGAAGGCCAGCCTGTGATCGTCGGAATGCGCGACCAGGCTTTCGTCACGTTGCATGCTTCGGGGCTCCACGGGGATCAAGGCGCTGTACGCCGTCTTGCGAGGCAACCAGCGCGAGCGAGGCGGGACGACCGGCAAACAGGCCCACCGTCACGACGCCGGCCCACTGGTTGATCTGGGCTTCGAGCGCGCAGGGGTCGGTGATGGCGAGCCCCGCCACATCCAGGATGAGATTGCCATTGTCGGTCGGCGGCCCCTGCCGCACACGCGGTTCACCACCCAGCGCACGCAAACGGGCCGCCACCAGTTTTGCCGCCATCGGAATGACCTCGACCGGCAACGGAAACCGTCCCAGCGTGTCAACAATCTTGCTCTGATCAACGATGCAGATGAATCGCTCACTCGCCTCAGCGACGATCTTTTCCCGAGTGAGCGCACCACCGCCCCCCTTGATCATCTGAAGCGACGCATTGATTTCATCGGCGCCATCAATGTAGACCGGAATGCGCTGCCCCGCCTCGACGACGTCGTTGAGGTCCAGCACGTCGATGCCCTGTGCGCGCAGCCGCTCTGTGCTCGCCAGGGAACTCGAAACCGCTCCGGCAACGCTGCCGCGCACGCCGGCCAGAGCCTCGATGAAAAAATTGACGGTTGATCCACTGCCCACCCCGACAATGCCGCCAGGGACCAGATAGTCGAGCGCGGACCGCGCCGCGGCGCGTTTAAGTTCGTCTTGTTTCATGATCGCGGCGATTGTAGCGATTTGGCCTCAGACGAGTGCCGCGCGGGGACAATCCCGATGCGAAACCTGTGGCGTGGACCGATGGGGCTCAATAGAATCAGACGGTCGGGAACGCACGCCAGACACCCGCCCTCAGTCAAACGCGTCCCCGTCATGGAGACCGCCATGCCGCACGAACTGACGCCCGAAGAAATCGAACAACTTGCGCCTGCAATGGCGCACGCCCCGCGGACCCCCATTCCGACCCGCCCAGTCTCGAGCGACGAATTCATGCCGGGCCCGCAGTCGTCCGAGCAGCGCGAACTCGAGGCGCGGATGATGGCGTACGCCGACACACTGGGCGCGCATCAGGGCCTGTCTCGCAGACGCTTTTTCCAGACGCCCGCCGGCATGGCGGCCGCCTTTCTGGCGATGAACGACACCTTCGGCCCGATCTTTGGCGTCTCCCCGGCCGAGGCCGCCACCCCCGAACGGGCCGAGGCCCGGGCCCGTTCGCTGGCCGGTCAATTTGTGATGGACATGCACACGCATTTCCTGCACGACCGAACGCAGCTCGCGGGCTTTGTCCGGGCTCGCGAATCGGTCGGGCGGGCCGGCTGGAACCCTGCGCTCGCCGGGAAGCCGCAAACCCTGGACGACCTCAAGTTTGCGAACTACTACAAGGAGGTGTTCCTGGACTCCGACACCAAGGTCGCGTTGATCAGCGGCTCGGCGTCTTACGAACCCATCGACTGGTTCCTCTCCAACGAGGAAAAACGCGACGCTCGCGCTCGAATCAACCAGATGGCAGGGGGAACCCGGCGGGCACTCTCGCACATCATCTTCACCCCGGGCGTGCCGGGCGCAATCGAGCGCTTCGAGCGCGAGCTGGCCGAACTCAAGCCGGACTCGGTCAAGGGCTACACCATCGGGGACAACACCAACAAACCGATGGCCAAATGGCCCTGGCGCATGGACGACGAAGGCCTCGCCTACCCCTACTACGAGCGCGCGCTCAAAGCCGGAATTCGTAACATTTGCGTGCACAAGGGTCTCTTCCCGCCCTCGACCGAGCAACGTTTTCCGCACCTGCTCCCCTACTGCCGGGTCGACGACGTCGCCCAGGCGGCGCGCGATTGGCCGCAGCTCAATTTCATCATCTATCACTCGGGCTACCGATATGCGGCGGGTGGCTCGGTGAAGGACGCCTGGGCGCAGATCGAGCGGACCGGGCGGGTCGACTGGGTCAGCGACCTCGCAGAGATTCCCGGTCGACACGGGGTCAACAACGTGTACGGCGACCTGGGTCAGATCTTTGCCCAAAGCACGATGGCGAACCCGGCGCTTGCGGCCTTCATGCTGGGCGTCCTGATCAAGGGCCTGGGCGCGAGCCGCGTTGTGTGGGGGACCGATGCCATCTGGACCGGTTCACCCCAGTGGCAGATCGAGGCCCTGCGGCGAATCGAAATCCCTGAGACGCTTCGCCGTACCTACGGATTCGAGCCCCTGGGCGCGGCGGACGGCCCGGTCAAGGCGGCGATCCTGGGCGAAAACAATGCGCGCCTCTACGATTACAAGGCCGCCGAGCGGGCCGCATTGGAAACGGACCGACTTGCGCAGGGCAAAGCCCGCTATCTGGCAGAGGGGACCAGCCGCAGCAACGTCGCCTACGGCTGGGTCCGTCCCGAAGTCTGACGACCTTCAGTGGGTCATGGATCCTGATCTGGCCTGATGCTAGGATTACGAGCTCGATCTCACCGATCACCTGCCCGTAGCTCAGCTGGATAGAGCATCAGCCTTCGAAGCTGAGGGTCACAGGTTCGACTCCTGTCGGGCAGGCCACAACTCACCGTCTCGCGGGACAAAGCGACTCGTTTCAGGCTATAATTTCAAGTTCTCGGGGCGTAGCTCAGCCTGGTAGAGTGCTTGCTTTGGGAGCAAGATGTCGGAGGTTCGAATCCTCTCGCCCCGACCAAGCTTCCGACAGTGGTCCACTCTACCTGTTGCGCGTGCGGCCTCCAGACCCCCGTCGGATTTGCTGCCCGTAGCTCAGTTGG
>JBDLRB010000059.1:0-21004 GCA_039800205.1 Pseudomonadota bacterium
CCGAGACCGTTTTCTCGATTCCGGGTCTGGGCCGTTTGACCGTGGATGCCATCCTGCGGCGCGACTATCCGATCATTCAGGGCGCGATTCTGCTGTTCAGCTTCCTGTATGTGCTCGTCAACTTGATCGTAGACCTGCTGTATCGGGTCTTCGATCCGCGTATCACCTACTGACGGGGGCTCTCACACATGCGCCGCTTCGTCGATTTTCTGCGCCGCCATCCAACTGTCGCCGTGGGGGGCCTGATCGTTCTGCTGCTGATCGGCCTTGCGCTTCTGGCACCCTGGCTCGGCACGCGTGATCCGACTGCCTTGTCGCCTATCCATCGCACGCGCAACCCCAGCGCGCAGTTCTGGTTCGGCACCGATCTGCTCGGGCGCGACGTCTACTCGCGCGTTCTGTACGGCGCGCGTATCTCGCTGATTGTCGGCTTCTCGGTGGCCGCGCTCTGCTTCGTGTTCGGCACCTTGATCGGCCTGGTGTCGGGCTTTGTCCGCTGGGTGGATGCGATCGTCATGCGCATCATGGACGGGCTGATGTCGATTCCGACCATTCTGCTTGCGATCGCCCTCATTGCCCTGACCCGGGCCTCGCTCGAAAACGTGATCATCGCGATCACGATCGCCGAGGTGCCGAGGGTGGTCCGACTGGTGCGCGGGGTCACGCTGACGCTTCGCGAGCAGCCTTTCGTCGAGGCGGCGGTCGCAGCGGGCGCTTCGCCCTGGCGGGTCATTTTCAGACACGTGTTTCCCAACACCGTCGCAGCCCTGACCGTCCAGCTGACCTACATCTGTGGCCTCGCCATCCTTGCCGAGGCGAGCCTCTCATTCATTGGCGCGGGTGTTCCGCCTTCGATCCCGTCGTGGGGCAACATCATGGCCGAAGGGCGCAGCCTCTGGCAGATCAAGCCGCACATGATCATTTTCCCCGCGATTTTCCTCTCGGCAACGATTCTTGCGATCAACATGCTGGGTGACGGTTTGCGTGACTCGATCGACCCCCGCATGGCCAAGAGGATCTGAGCATGACCGCCGCCACGCTTGTCGATATCAAGGGCCTGTCGGTCCGTTTCGGGCACGGCCCGGGTGCGGTCCATGCGGTACGCGGAATCGACCTTCATGTTGATCGCGGCGAAACGCTCGCTGTGGTGGGCGAGTCCGGCTCGGGCAAGTCGGTGACGACCCTCGCGCTGATGCGCCTGGTCGAATTCGGCGGTGGACGGATTGATGCCGGCGAGATCCAGTTTCGTCGCCCTGATGGGGGTATGGAAGATCTTCGCCTGGCGTCCGAGGACCAGATGCGTGGCATCCGGGGCGGCGAAATCGGCATGATCTTCCAGGAGCCCATGACCTCGCTTAACCCGGTTTTCACGGTCGGTTCCCAGATTGCCGAAGCGATCCTGCTGCACCGGGATTGCAGTCGTGCCGAGGCCGAGTCGATGACTCGCAAGATCCTCGATCAGGTCCGGATTCCGGATGCTGCGTCGGTGATGAAGCGCTACCCCCACCAATTGTCCGGGGGGATGCGGCAGCGGGTCATGATCGCGATGGCGCTCTCGTGCCGGCCCAGTTTGCTGATCGCCGATGAGCCGACAACGGCCCTCGATGTCACGATCCAGGCGCAGATTCTGCAGCTCATTCGCGAACTGCAGCGTGAGTTGGAGATGGCAGTCATCTTCATCACCCACGACATGGGCGTCGTTGCCGAAATTGCTGATCGGGTGATGGTCATGCGACACGGCGAGGTCGTCGAGCACAACGATGTTCACGCATTGTTTGGCGCGCCGCAGCACCCTTACACCCGGATGCTGATGGCCGCGGTGCCGCAACTCGGCGCAATGAACGGCACCGACCATCCCGCGCGATTTGATTTGCCTGGCGAGGGCGAAGCCCGCGCACAGACAGGCGCCGAGGACCCAGCGCCTATCGATGCGGCGTCGCAGGCTGCGGGCGACCGGGTGATCCTGCGCGTACGCGATCTGGTCACCCGCTTCGATGTCCGAAGCGGAATTTTTTCCCGGGTGACGCGGCGGATTCATGCGGTCGAGCACGTGTCCTTCGATCTGCACGAGGGCGAGACGCTGGCGCTGGTCGGTGAGTCGGGCTGCGGCAAGACGACGACGGGCCGATCACTGGTGCGGCTGGCCAACGTCACGGGCGGCGAAGTCGAATTTGACGGGAAGACGGTCCGGGTCAGTGACCGGTCGGCGCTTCGCAGCCTCAGGCGTCGAATGCAGTTTGTTTTCCAGGATCCGTTCGCTTCGCTCAATCCACGAATGCGCGTTGGAGAGTGCATCAAGGAACCGATGCTGATTCAGGGTGTCGCGGATGGCGCGGCGGCCGATCGCAAGGTCGGGCAGTTGATGGAGCGGGTCGGGCTCGATCCGGCGACGGCTTCGCGCTGGCCGCACGAGTTTTCAGGGGGGCAGCGCCAGCGGATCTGCATTGCGCGCGCACTGTCGGTCGACCCCAAGGTCGTCATCGCCGACGAGGCCGTGTCGGCGCTCGACGTATCGATCCGTGCGCAGATCGTCAATCTGCTGATCGACCTGCAGCGGCAGCTCGGTGTGTCCTACCTGTTCATTTCCCACGACATGGCCGTAGTCGAACGCATCAGCCACCGCGTGGCGGTCATGTATCTGGGCCAGATCGTCGAAATCGGACCTCGCCGCGCGATCTTCGAAAATCCACAGCATGCCTACACGCGCAAGCTGATGTCAGCGGTGCCTGTTCCCGACCCCGCCCGGCGCAGGACGTATTCCCTTGAGGTGAGCGAAATCCCCAGCCCAGCCCGCTCGCTGGGCGACGATCCCATCGTCGCCCCGCTGGTCGAGGTCGGGCCTGGACACTTCGTCGCTCGTCACCGAGTCGGCCATAGCTTTTGATCCCCGTTTCAATCACACATCACAGAGGAGCACGTTGATGGATCGTCGAAACTTTCTTGTTGCAACGCCGGCGACAGCAGCCGCCGTGTCGATGCCCGCTCTGGCGCAGGCTCAGTCCGCGGGGCGTGCCAAGGTGTTCCGCTGGGTTCCCCACGCTGACCTGTCCATTCTCGACCCGGTGTTCAGTACGGTATTCATCACGAACATCCACGCGCAGCTGATCTGGGACACGCTTTACGGCCTGGACGACCAATACCAGCCGCACCCGCAGATGGCGGCGGGCCACACTTCCGAGAACAATGGCTTGCTCTGGAAGATCACGCTGCGCGATGGCTTGAAGTTCCACGACGGTTCACCCGTTCGTGCGCAGGACGCGGTGGCCAGTATCCGGCGCTGGGCCAAACGTGACCTGATGGGGCGTTCGTTGATGGATGCAACTGACGACCTTTCGGCGCTGTCCGACAAGGTCATTCAGTTCAAACTGAAAAAGCCCTTCCCGCTGATTCTGCATGCACTGGCCCGGCCCTCGGGCAGTACCGCGATCATCATGCCCGAGAAACTTGCGCAAACGCCCGAGAATCAGCAGGTGCGTACGCCGATCGGCTCGGGGCCCTTCCGCTTCGTGTCCGACCAGTGGGTGTCCGGGTCGCAGGTGGTCTACCAGCGCAATGCCGATTACGTGCCGCGCGCAGATGGGTCGAAACCCGCGTTCACCGCTGGGCCCAAGCACGTGCACATCGAACAGGTTCGCTGGCAGATCATCCCCGACCAGGCCACAGCAGTGGCCGCTTTGCAAAATGGCGAGATCGACGGGATCGAGAACGTTCCCGCCGACTTCGTTCCGGTGCTGGCCAAGGACAAGCGGGTGAAGCTGATCAAGCGCACGCTCCCCTCGCAGGTGCTGATGCGCTTCAATCACCTGACCCCGCCCTTCAATAACAAACTGATGCGCCAGGCGATTCTGGCTGCGGTCGACCAGAAAGAGTACCTGCTGGCGATGTACGGCGATGAGTACCCCGAGTACTACGCGCCCTATGCGGCCTTCGTGCCCGGCTCCCCGCTCGATAGCGATGCGGGGATCGACAAGATCCGCAGCAAGCGCGATTTGAAGAAGGCGGCCGAAATGGTCAAGGCCTCGGGCTACAAGGGTGAGCCGGTCGTGATGATGGATCCGGTTGACTACCCCGAGTTCCATACCGCCGCGCTGGTCACGGTCGAACTCTTCAAAAAGCTGGGTATCAAGGTCGATCTGCAGTCGATGAACTGGGGGACCAAGATGCAGCGTCGAAACAATCAGGCACCCGCCGACAAGGGGGGGTGGAATGTTGCTTTCACGGCGACCACGGGCCCGAACAACCTCGATCCGGCCGGCCATCTGGCCTTGAGGGGCAGTGGCATGAAGGCCTGGTTCGGCTGGCCCACCAGTGACCGGATCGAGCAACTGCGGCTCGATTGGTTCAATGCGCCCTCTTTGGCGGCACAGCAGAAGATCGCCCGGGAAATGCAGTTGCAGATCTTCGAGGACGTGCCCTATGTCCCGCTGGGTGCCCGGTACACGGTGTCTGCCATCCGTCGTGAATGGACTGATTTCCAGCCACAGATGCCGCTTTTCTTTTCATTGCGCAAGGCCTGATCAAGGCCTCCTTCGACCCTTCTGAAGCGGAGTTCAGCCATGTCCTCGCCGCGTGTGGCCATTGTCGGATTTCATCTCGAGACCAACAGTTTTTCGCCGGTGACCACGCGCGACGACTATGTGGCGAACTGCTGGCGGGAAGGCGAGGAAATCACTCGCCTGGCCCGCACCGCGAGCAATCTGCCCAAGGAGGTTGCGGGCTTTTACGCCGAGATGGATCGGACCGGCGCCTGGACGCCAGTCCCACTGATCGTGATCGGCGCGCCACCCGGTGGCCCCGCGTCCCGCGAGGTCTGGGATGAGTTCATCGGAAAGGCGCGTGCAGCCCTTGAGTCGTCGATGCCTGTTGATGCGGTCTTCGTCAACAATCATGGCGCGTCGGCGGTCGTGGGCGAGGATGACTCGGAAGCGGTGATGATGGAGATGCTGCGGGGCATGGTGGGTCCGGGCGTGCCAATCGTGGTCACCCACGATCTCCATTGCAATGTGTCCGAACGAACGGTTCTCGCAATCGACGCCCTGATCAGCTATCACACCAATCCGCACGTCGATCAGGCCGAGCGGGCCCAGGACGCCGCGCGTCTGATCCGTGAGATCCTGGCCGGCATGCGGCCGAAAACGGCCTACATCCGGCTGCCGCTCACGCCGCCCTCGGTCACATTGCTGACCGCTCAGGGCCCCTATGCGGACCGGGTTCGAGACGCCGTATCCAGAGTCCAGCAGCCCGGCGAAGGGCCCATTGCAGTGGCTTCGGTCGCAGCCGGTTTCGTCTTTGCCGACTTGCCCAAGTGCGGCATGACGATCACGGTGACGGCCCGCAACGATCTGAATGCGGCGAGGCGGTGTGCGCTCGAGCTCGCTCGCGCCACCTGGGCGGATCGTGCCCGTTACGTGCCGAACATGGTGGAGGTCGACCAGGCGGTTCGCCTGGCTCGCGAGGCGAATCAACCCATGCTGTTTGCCGATGTGGCTGACAATCCCGGGGGCGGCGGCCGAGGCAATACGGCGTGGCTTCTGAAAGCCTTTCATGCTTCTGCGATTCCTGGTGTGGTGCTTGGCGTCTTCGTGGATGCCGCGCTTGCGGCCCAGGCGCATCAGTTGGGCGAGGGCACCGAGTTCGATGCGACATTCAACGCTCAGGAGCCCAGCCCGTTTTCCGAAATCCATCAGGCCCGGGTGCGCGTGTTGAAGCTGCATGATGGTCAACTGGTTGGTCGGCGCGGCATCCTGAAGGGGCGCGAATTTTCGATGGGTCTCTCGGCCTTGCTCGAACTCGTCGATACCGGCATGAGGGTAGCGGTCGGCAGCCTGCGTCGCCAGTTGTGCGACCCGATCATGCTCGAAGCGCTGGGCGTGGATATTGCGGCGGCGCGTGTGGTGATCGTCAAGAGCCGCGGTCACTACCGAGCGGGCTTTGATGAGTTTTTCCCGGTTGAACGGATTGTGGATGTCGACAGCCCGGGTCTGACCACCCCCAACCTGGCCAATGTGCCTTTCAAGCGGTTGCCACGCCCCGTCTGGCCGCTCGATCGTGATGCGGTCTGGGTCGAACCCGAATGGGCCAAGGATCTGGCGTGAGTTCGGGTCCTTCGGAGGCCGTGGCAAAGGGAGTTGAGAGCGCCGCGGCCCGATCGGCCGCCGACAAGCTCAAGGAATCGATCGAGCGCCTCCGGGTGCTCCGCCGCTTCGAGGACGAGCCCGCGAGCTTTACGGCCTGGATCCAGAGCCATGCCCCTGATCGGATCCAGGGCGATGGTGGGGCAGATCGATGACTGCCGGCCTGTTCGATGACATCGTCGATGCCCGCGCAGCGCTCGATCGGGGCGAATTGTCGGCCCGTGAACTCGTGCAAGCCCATCTTGTTCGATCAAGCCACCTTCAGCCGCAACTGAACTGCTTTGTCGAGATCGAGGCCGAGTCCGCGCTCGCTGCAGCCGACGAGGCCGATCGGCGTCGAGCCCGTGGCGAGCCACCTCTCGCACTCGATGGTATTCCGTTCGGTTTCAAGGACATGTATTACCGTGCTGGCCACCCCTGTGGCTGCGGCTCCCGTATCCGCGCAAATTGGGTGCCGGATGTGACGGCCACCGTGGTCGAGCGCCTCGCGGCGCAGGGCATCGCGAATCTGGGGCGCCTGCACATGACCGAGTTTGCAGGGGGGCCCACCGGTCACAATGAGCACTTGGGACCGTGTCGCAACCCGTGGAATACCGCACGCATTACCGGTGGCTCGTCGAGTGGTAGCGGTTCGGCGCTCGGCGCGGGCCTCGTTTTAGGCGCCTTGGGGTCCGACACGGGTGGGTCGCTCCGACTACCGGCGGCCATGTGCGGCGTCAGCACCTTGTTCCCCACTCGTGGGCGCGTCAGTCGCTTTGGCGCGATGCCGCTTGCGCCTTCGATGGATGTGGTCGGACCAATGGCCCGCTCATTGCGTGATTGCGCGATCTTGTTCGGGCTGATGGCGGGCCCGGACCCCCTCGACCCTACCAGCGCTGCATGCGGCGCAATGCATGCGCTGCCCGAAGTCAAGCTGAAGGGCCTTCGCGTGGGTGTACCCGAGCGGATGCCGGGGCCTGCGCCCGAACCCGCGAACCAGGCGGTCTTTGATCAGCATATGCGCCACCTCGAATCCTGCGGGGCGATCGTGGTGCCGGTTCGGCTGATCGGCATCGACGAAGCGTTGTCGCTGGGCAGCCTGATTACCCGGGTTGAAATGGCCACGGCCCACCGTGACGACTTTGCCACTCGGCCCGCGGACTACGGTCGGATCATGCGCTTTCGACTTGGGGTCGGGCGCTCGATCGCGGCGGTCGACTACCTGGATGCGCTGAACCTACGCGCACGGATCGCGCAGCGCCTGGTCGCCGAAGTCTTCGGTCAGTGCGATCTGCTGTGTCTGCCCACCTTCTGGCAGGGGGCGCCGACGATCGCTTCGCTTGATCCCACCGACGACAACCTGGAGTCGGTCTGGGCAAAAATCAGCGACTACACGCGCCCATTCAACTATCTGGGCCTGCCCGCGGTGCAATTGCCCTGTGGGTTCGACGGCGAAGGCATGCCACTGGGCATTCAGTGGTTGGGTCGCCCCTATGACGACGAACGCTTGCTTGCTCTCGGGATCGCCTGGCAATCGTTGACGGATTGGCATCGCAGGCGGCCTGCCCTCGTCGTAGAGTGATTCCGTAGTGTTCAGCCCCCCTGCGGGACGCTGTGTCGGCTTGCGAGATATTCTGCGAGCACCGCAGTGGCCTGCAGGAAGTCCCCGGTATCCATCATTTCGTCGGGATGGTGGCTGCCATTGGGATTGCGGATGAACACGAACCCGTAGGGTATACCGGCTGCACAAAATGCCGCAGCGTCGTGCGAGGCCGGGCTGAGCAGAGGCGGTGCGTCGAGTCCCAGCGTATGCGCGCATTCGGCCAATTGAGCGGTGATCAGCGGATCGGCCTTGGCCACGGCCGCGCTGCTGCGCGGACCGAGTTCGATGCGGACGCCGCGATCGGCCTGAACGTCCTGAACGATCTTTTCGAACAGGGACTCCAGTTCGATGAGATCGTTGCTGTCATAGGCCCGTACATCCAGGCTGAACCGGAATTCACCCGGCACGATGGTGAGTCCATGGCGAACCGGGTCGGTGTGAAACTCGCCAATCGTGAACGCCATCGGACGGCCCGCGGCGTCCCATTGCGCCCACAGGCGGTCCAGCCGGGTGAACAGATCGGCGCCCGCCAGCGCTGCGTCCCGACGGAAGCGCCTGGGAAGTCCCACGTGACCGTACTCGCCGACGATGCGCGCCTGCGCATAGCGGAAATTGCCAGGGATGGCCTGCCCGATTGCAATGGCATGGCCCGACTCGCCCAGGCTGGGTGCCTGCTCGATGTGGACCTCCAGGAAGCGACCGACCCGACCCGGGCCGAGAAAGCGCTGGCCCTCTCGAATCGCCTGGGGATTGCCGCCGGATTCGACCAGATGATCTTCGAGCGTGCGACCGGTATCGATACGGCGATTCTGCAGCACTTCGGGTTTGAGGGCACCGAGCGCGCCACGGCTCCCGATATAGGAATGCTGAAACCACATGCTTTCCTCTGCGCGCACGCCCATGACGATGAGGTCACAAAGCGGCTGAACGCTTGCCGCCTGGAGCGCCTCGATCGCGATCAGCCCCGCCACCACGCCCGCCGCGCCATCAAAATTGCCGCCCCCGGGGACCGAGTCGAGGTGTGAACCGATCACGACCGCCGGCGCCGAGGGGTCGCGACCCGGCCAGGTCATGTAGGTGTTGCACAGGGCGTCGTGGCTGACCGTCAGGCCGATATCCTGAGCAAACTGCGCCATCCGTTGATGGGCAAACGCCTCCCCAGGCCCATAGGTGTCGCGGGTGACACCGCCTCGCTGCGTGTCGACGCTGCCGTCCCGAAGCGCTGTGAAGATCTCGTCGGCACGGTTGTGCAGACCCATCACCCGATTGAGCAGATTCACTGACATGGGGGCTCAGCTCCGCTTCAATACCCGGCCTGTCCGTGCGCCAGTAGGCGCGCCGTGCGCCCAGGCGAGCGTGCCGTTGACATAGACTTGCTCGATGCCGGTGGAGGGTTGTTCGGGGTTCTCAAAGCTGGCTGCGTCGCCGATGGTTTCCGGATCAAAGACCGTCAAGTCAGCGAAAGCCCCTTCGCGGATGACTCCGCGGTCGGTGAGGCCAAAATTCGCAGCGGTCAGACCCGTCATCTTCCAGACGGCTGTTTCAAGCGGAAAGAGGCCCAGCCCCCGGCTGTAGTGGCCCAGTACGCGTGGGAAGCTGCCCCATAGTCGCGGGTGCGGGCGGGCATCGTGCGGCAGCCCGTCCGAGCCGATCATGGTCTGCTCAAAGGCAAGAATGCGCTGAACGTCATCTTCGTCCATCGAAAAATAGATGGCGCCTGCAGGCAGCACCTGAGCAACTGCCTCCTCTTCGGAGCAACCCAGGCGCTGCGCGACCTCGCTCAACGCCTTGCCATTGAACTCCGGGTGGGGCCGCGACCAGGTGATCAGAACCTTTTTCGCGATCCGGGCCCGGGACCAGGACAGGATGGTGGACGAGGCCGCATACGGGTAGCAGTCCAGGCAGATCTTCTGCTTTTTCATGCGCTCGGCGATCAGTGGGAGCGTCTCGCGTGAGCGCCCGTGATTGGGACTGCCCATGATCTTGTGATGGGACACGACCACGCCCACCCCGAGCTCTGCACCGATCCGGAAGGTTTCCTCGAGTGAATCGAAGATGCCCTCCGCTTCGTTACGCATGTGGGTGCAGTAGAGGCCACCCAGCCGGCTCATCGGTCGGCAGATCTCGATGACTTCCTCAGTGGTGGCCGCGATGGCAGGCTCGTAAAACAGCCCGGTGGATACGCCCAGCGCACCCGCCTCCAAGGCCTCCTCGACCCGGCTGCGCATGCGTGCGATCTCGGCCGCGTTGGCGGTGCGGTTGAGATCGTCCATGGCATCGAGGCGCAAGGCCGTATGGCCCACCAGGAGCGCAGCGTTCAGTGCGGCCGGTGAACGCTCGAGCGCAGCGACGTAGTCGCCAAAACTCGGAAACTGGAAGGCCTCGCCCGTCGGGTCGAACAGATCCATCGGTGCCACGACCTCGCCCCCCTTGAAATCGACCGGTGCGATCGACACGCCACAGTTACCCGTAATGACCGTCGTGATGCCCTGGCTCAGTTTTGCGGGGAGTGTGGGTTGCTGCAGCAAGGCGAGATCATCGTGGGTGTGCGCATCGATGAACCCGGGTGCGACGGCCTTGCCGTGCAGGTCGATGCGCGTCCGGGCCCTGGCCGACGCGAGCGAACCGACGGCGGCGATCCGGTCGCCGCGCACACCGATGTCGGCTGAAAAACGTGGGGTTCGCTGGCCATCGATGACCGTGGCGTTTTCAAGGATCAGGTCGAAGGGGGCGGCGTTCATGGGTTGAGTCCTTTTTGGGGGTCGATCAAGCGCGCTGCAGGATTCGGGCGGCGAGAGCCCGCCCCACAGCGGCCGTACCGAAGCTGCCACCGATATCCCGCGTGGTCTCGCCCGAACGAACCGCCTCGGCGACTGCGGTCTCAATGGCCGCAGCGGCTGCGCCGAAGGCCGGCCGTTGCTTTCGCTGTCCATGCCAGGCGAGCAACTGCCCGGCCGACAACATCAGCGCGATGGGATTGGCGCAATCCTGACCCGCGATATCGGGGGCCGAACCGTGTGCCGCCTGAGCCATTGCGTAGCGGTCGCCCGCGTTGATCGACCCGCCCAGACCCAGGCTGCCGGAGAGTTCTGCAGTGAGGTCGGACAGGATGTCGCCAAACATGTTGGTCGTGACAATGACATCGAAGCGCTGCGGTGCCCGCACCACGTGGGCCATCATCGCATCCACGATGAAGGCGTCGATCGTCACGTCGGGGTAGTCCTGGCCGACTTTGTGACAACTGTCGATGAACATCCCGTCACCAATGCGCAGGACGTTGGCCTTGTGCACGATGGTCAGGTGTTTGCGGCGCGCGCGGGCGAGCTCGAAGGCGGCTCGCGCAATCCGTTCGCAACACAATCGCGTGATCCGTCTCAGCGATACCACCACGTCGGGGGTGATCAGCATTTCGCTCCCCCCCGATTCGATATTGCGGTCGGCGTAAAAGCCTTCCGTGTTTTCGCGGACGACCACGAGATCGAAGGCGCCGACCCGCTGCGGCAACTCGGGGTATGTGCGCGCCGGGCGGATATTGGCGTAGAGATCAAGGGTCTTGCGGAAAAACTTCGAGGGATTGACCTGGACGTCGTCGTCACTCATTTCGATCGTGGACAAGGGGCCGAGCACCATCCCGTCGGCAGCCTTCACGCGCTCGACCAGGTCGGGGCGAACGGTCATGCCATGCTGCTCGAGGCTGGCGAGCCCGACGAGGTCATGATGCAGTTTCAGACCCAGTGAGAATTTTTGCGAGCAGGCCTCGAGCATCTCGACGGTGGCGGCCGTGATCTCGGGTCCGATGCCGTCTCCAGGCAGTACGACGATTTCCATGTTTTTCAATCTCCTGTGTCGTTCAAGAGCCGGACAGATGCTGCGCCGGCGGGGATGGGTGCGAAGGGGGGCCACGGTGATCGCGCTCGAGCGTGCGGTCGCGGATTTCGTGCGCGGCCTGCTTCTGCGCGTTCAGATCGTCACGATGCTGCTGGAGTTCGGCCGGGGTGAGCGACGACCCGTCATACACGTGGCGCTTCCAGTCTGGGTCGCCTGACCAGCGAAGCGGATTCCATAGGGTGGTGCGGGGTGCATCCGCCGTCTCGAGCAGGTCGAGCGCCAGCGCCAGGGTGCTGTCTTGCGAGCCCCGGTCGCCTGGCAGGGCCGCTGCGCTACCTAGCGGCACGTCGCTGAAAAGCAGTCGGGCAACGCCACAGCGCTCGACGATGTCGAGTGCGGCCCCCATCACGACGGTCGCAATGCCCGCGGCTTCCAGGTGGCGGGCGACCAGCGACATCGTCTGGTGGCAGACTGGGCAGTTGGGAACGAGGATGGCCGCATCGACCCCGTCGGCCTGACAGCGTCGCAACACCTCGGGCGCATCGACGGAGATCGTGTGGCGTTGACTGCGGTTTGTGGGGACGCCGTACACATGCCGCGCGATCGAACCAATTCGGCCCGACGCGCGGGCGCGACGCAAGGCGGGCAGGGGGAACCAGCAGTTTGCATCATCGACCATCTCGCGACGGTTGATGCTGACATGACCGATCCGAAGGTCGTGATCCTGCTCGCTGGGCAAGGCGTACGGGGCGTAAAACTTGGCTGCGGCGTTGTACGGGGCGTTCACGGACTGATCGCCCCGGGAAGCATCGTAGGGTACGGCGGTGGTCAAGAGGGCGACGGTTGACTGCGCGAGCGGACGGGTCAGTCGCGTAAAGGGGACATCGGTATGCTCGGCGTATCGGTAGCGGTTACCGGTGCCCAGCGCGTCGTACCACGCGTGAGTGCGAGCGATGTAGGCGATCGGACCCGAATCGTCCGTCACCGTCAGGCCGTGTCGATTCATTGGGTCTCGGCTCAATCAGACGCAGCGTCCACCGTCGACTTCGAGGCACGCGCCGGTAATCATGTCCGCCTCATCTGATGCGAGAAACAGCGCAGCATTGGCGATATCCAGCGGCTGGGAAAAACGACCCCAGGGAATCGTCGATACGAATTGCGCCCGGCGTTCGGGGGTGTCTTCGCCCATGAAGGTTTTCAGCAGGGGCGTCTCCCCCGCGACCGGATTGATCGCATTGACCCGAATCCGGTGAGGTGCGAGTTCGACGGCCATCCCTTTGGTGATCGTGATCATCGCGCCTTTGCTGCCGTTGTACCAGACCAGGCCCGGACGGGGACGAACGCCCGCGGTCGACGCGATGTTGACGAAGACGCCCCCCCCGCGCTGTTTGAAGTACGGTACGAAGCAACGCGCCGCCCAATAGAGGCTCTTGACGTTGATGGCATAGACCCGATCGAAGTCGGCTTCGCTGACCTCCAGCAGGGACTGGTTACGATGCGAGACACCGGCATTGTTGACGACAATCGACAGATCACCGAACGCACTCAGCGCGCAATCGAGGAGCCGTTGCATGGCCTCGCCTTGCGACACATCTCCGGCCGCAAAGACTGCCCGACCGCCCGCAGCGCGGATGGTCTCGACCACACGTTCGCCTTGCTGTTGATTGATGTCATTCACAACGATGGCGGCGCCCTCCTGCGCGAAGCGAAGCGCGATGCCCTCGCCAAAGCCCGAGCCCGAGCCCGTGATCAATGCGGTCTTGCCTTCAAGTCTCATGGTTGATCCCTGTACTGTCCGGATGGCTGTCGTAATGGAGTGAGAGCGGGGACTGCTCGATTCAGTCGTGTCGCAGGCTGATCGTCTTGAGTGCGGTGAAGCCGTAGAGGGCTTCGAACCCCTTTTCTCGCCCGTAGCCGCTTTTCTTCACACCGCCAAAGGGCAGTTCAATCCCGCCCCCGGCACCATAGTTGTTGATGAAAACCTGTCCACAGTGCAGTCGCCGCGCCAGGCGCATCTGTCGTGCGCCGTCTTGTGTCCAGACACCTGCAACCAGGCCATAGTCGGTGCCGTTGGCCAGTTGTAGCGCCTCCGCCTCGTCGGCAAACGATCGGATCGCGAGGACCGGTCCGAACACCTCCTGCTGCCAGACCGGATGATCCTCCGGTACCTCACCCAGGAGTGCGGGCGCCAGGTAGTAGCCTTCCGCGGGTGCATGCGGGGCGATCTGGCCGCGCGCAAGGACTGGCAGGGCGGAGGCCTCCGCCTGATCGAGAAACTGCTGGACCAGTCCGCGCTGTCGCGCCGAGATCAGTGGGCCCAGATCGAGGTCGTCGCTTGCAGGACCGACCCGGAGCGCGGAAAACGCGGCAGCGAGACGTTCGATGAGCGCGGGCGCGATGCGTCGTTGCACCAGCACGCGGCTGCCTGCCGAGCAGGTCTGTCCAGCGTTCTGGATGATTGCGTTGACAACGACCGGCGTGGCCGCCTCCAGGTCGGCATCGTCAAAGATGATTTGTGGCGACTTGCCGCCCAGCTCGAGCGTGACCGGGCTGTGCCGTCGCGCAGCCGCCTGCGCGACCCGGGCACCGGTGGCCGTCGATCCCGTAAATGAGATGTGGTCAATCCCAGGGTGGTCGGCGAGCGCCTGTCCCGCCTCAGCACCCAATCCGGTCACGATGTTGAGCGCGCCCCCAGGCAGGCCCACCTCTGCAGCGAGTTCAGCAACACGCAGCAGCGATCGGCACGCCCATTCGGCGGGCTTGACCACACAGGCGTTGCCGGTTGCAAGCGCTGCCCCGACCGAGCGCCCGAAGATCTGCATGGGATAGTTCCAGGGGATGATATGACCCGTCACGCCGTGCGGCTCGCGGATCGTCAGGACGGTCAGTCCGCGGGCGGATGGGATCGTCTCCCCGTGCAGCTTGTCGGCGGCGCCGGCGTAAAACTCGAAGTAGCGTGAGAGGGCGACGGCATCGGCGAGGGCTTGTCGGGTCGGCTTGCCGGTATCCTGAGATTCCAGCGCTGCGAGCGCGTGTTGATGTTCGAGCACTGCATCCGCCAGCCGTCTCAAGAGCCGGCCGCGCTCGAGCGCGGACAGCGCGCCCCAGCGTCCCTCGAACGCGCGGCGCGCGCTCGCGACGGCCCGGTCAATGTCTTCAGCGCCCCCTCGTGCAATCTTCGCGCTCGTTCGCCCGGTGGATGGATCGATCAGGTCCAGGAGCTGGCCGTCGGCCGCAGCCTCATGGCGGTTGTCAATGAAGTGCGTATGCGCGCGGATGTGATCAGCCATTGCGGTAGAGTGGTGAAGAGGAACAAACCGGCATTATCACCTGACTGGAGGAGGGCATGGATCGAATCGTCGTGGTGGGTGCGGGCGCGGTCGGCAGCTTTTACGGTGGCCGTCTGGCCCGTGCCGGGTATCCCGTCACCTTGATCGGCCGCGAGGCCCATGTCCGAGCGATTCGGTCCCGCGGTCTTCGGATGCAGGAGGACGGCAGAGTGTCCGACGTCAGGGTCGAGGCGGAGACGACGCTCGAGGCTGCGCGGGGCGCCCGTCTGGTCCTGCTGTGTGTCAAGTCGCGCGATACGGCGGCGACCGCGCGGGCCCTGCGGCCGCTGTTGGCCGAGGACGGTTTCATCCTGAGCCTGCAAAACGGGGTGGCCAACCCCGGGCTGATCGCCGCCGAATGGCCGGGCCCCGTCGTTCCCACCGTTGTTTACGTGGCCACTGCACTCGCAGGGGCGGGCGAGGTCATCCACCATGGGGGCGGGTCATTGATGATGGGCCGCTGGGCGGAGCGACCGGCGGATGCGGGGCGTCTTGAAGCGGTCGCCGACGGGTTTCGCGATGCGGGTATTCCAGTGACCGTGTCCGATCGGGTCATGGATGCGATGTGGGGCAAGCTGATGGTCAATTGCGCCTACAACGCCCTCTCCGCGATCAGCCAGCTCAACTATTCGACGCTGACGTCCAACGGCGCCCTTCGCGAGTTGATGGTCGCACTGGTCCGCGAGGTGGTCGCGGTGGGCCAAGCCCAAGGCATCACCTTTGTGGACGATGTTGAGACGGCCCTCTGGTCGATCGCCGAAACCATGCCCCAACAACGCTCGTCGACCGCTCAGGATCTGGCGCTAGGGCGGCCCACCGAAATCGACTGGATCAACGGACAGATCGTACGCGACGGCGAGCGCCTGGGCATTTCGACGCCTGCCAATCAGGCCGTTTGGGCGTTGGTTCGCCTGTTTGAATCCAGCGGTCAGGTCGCTGGGCCGCGACTGGTTTGATCCGTTCGGGGCAGAGCCCGCCCCGTCGGGTCAGCCGACCGCACGCCTCACCTGATCGAGCGGCGTGCGCTTGAGCCGCGCCCCCGCCTTCATGACCTGTCCGGGCAGGGCGCGGCCGACGTGCTGCTCCACGTCTCGTGCGACTTGGCACAACCGGTCAAGATCGATCCCGGTCTCGTAGCCGCACTCGTGCAGCAGGTAGACCAGGTCTTCGGTGCAGATGTTCCCGGTGGCGCCCGGTGCGAACGGGCAGCCGCCCAGCCCGCCGATTGCGGCCTCGTATTCGCGGATGCCCAGTTGCAGCCCCGTCATGACGCAGGCCAGACCCACCCCGCGCGTGTTGTGGAAGTGCAGGGCAATCCGAAGGGCTGGAAAGCGGTCGCGCAGCGCCCGAACGGCGCGTTCAACGACAGGGGGCGTTGCCATGCCCGTCGTGTCGCCCAGCGTGAGCTCGTTGATCCCATGCGCCTGGTAAAACTCGGCGATGCGCAGGAGCGCGTCCGGACTGACTTCACCCTCGAAGGGGCAACCGAAGGCGGTGGCGATAGCCCCACGTACAGTAACGCCAAATCGCTCTGCGATGGGCAAAAACTCGGCGACATCGGCGAGCGCAGCATTGATCGGCTTGTTCAGGTTGGCCTGACAATGACTTTCGCTGGCCGACACAAAACAGATCATTGCATCCACCTGGGCGGCGGCCGCGCGCTCGGCCCCGCGCGCATTGGGGACCAGAGCGGTCAGCCGAACGCCGGGCCGGCGCTCGACCCGAGCCAGCACCTCGCCCGCGTCGGCCAGCTGGGGAATCGCCCGCGGCGAGACAAACGAGGTGGCCTCGATCGATCGGACACCGGCATCGATCAGTGCATTGATGACCGCGATCTTGGCCTCGGTGGGGATGAATTCGCGCTCGGCCTGGAAACCATCGCGGGTTCCCGATTCGGTGACGAGAACAAATCGGTCGGATTGCTGATCAAGGGGGTGCATGGGGGCTCCGTCGAAGGGGGCGGGGTGCTCAGATCACCCGGTCGTGGCGCAGGCGTTCGATTGCCTGATCGTCCAGGCCCAGCGCCCGCAAAACCGGTTCGGTATCTGCGCCGAGTTCGGGGGGCAAACGATGGATCCGACAGGGCTCATCGGTGAACTTGATCGGAAAGCCCAGGACATCCATCGGTCCGTGTTGAGGATGGTCGATTCTCAGTCGCATCTGCTGGTGGACGACCTGCGGGTCATCGAAGACCTGTTGCAGATTCAGGACCCGCCCGCAGGGAACGCCTGCTGCGTTCAGTACGCTCACCCAGTGCTCGATCGGGCGCGTCCGGGTGACCTGGTTGATTGCTTCATTGATACCGGGGCGACGTGCGAAGCGGTCTGCAGGGGTCCGGAAATCAGGATGGTCGCGCAACTCGGGAACGCCCAGCGCGTCGATCAGCTTAAAATAGACCGCGTCGTTGCTGGGCGCAATCGCGACCTGTCCGTCAAGCGCTTCGAACAAGCCGTAGGGTGCCACGAGCCCGTGATCGTTACCCGTTCGCTGCGGGACCTGGCCCGTCGCAAAGTAGTTGCTGGCCATAAAGGCGAGCATGCTGATCATGCCGTCGGTCAAGGACGTGCTCAGGTTTTCGCCCTGGCCGGTCCGGGCCCGGCGGACCAGCGCGGCCAGCACACCCATGGCAGCGTAGGCGCCCGCGACCAGATCCGAGATGGGCGGGCCGGCGCGCGTAGGCGGTCCTTCTGCCTGGCCCGTCACACTCATGAAGCCGCTCATCGCCTGGGCGATGAAATCGAAGGCCGGACGGTCCGCGTAGGGGCCGTCCTCGCCAAACCCGGTGACATGCGCGACGATCAGGTCAGGCTTCAGCGCATCGAGTGCCTTGCGATCGAACCCCATCCGCTCCAGCACGCCGGGTCGATAGTTGTCGACCAGGACATCGGCACTGGCAATCAGCCGGGCCAGTACATCGCGTCCGGCTGCGCTGCGCAAGTCCAGCGTGATCGATCGCTTGTTCCGATTGAAGGTGGCAAAGTAGAGCGAGAAGCCGTCAGGGGTTGTGCCCCCCTGACTGCGGATCGGGTCGCCCCCCGACGGATCCTCGACCTTGATGACCTCGGCGCCCATGTCGCCGAGGAACATCGAGCAAAAAGGCCCGGAGAGGATGCGTGTCAGGTCGACGACCCGAATGCCTTCGAGTTGCAAGGCAGTGTCCCAGGATCAGTCGAGTTTGACCCCGGACTTGCGCACAATCTCGCCCCAGCGCGCGTAGTCAGTCTTGACGAAGGCGGCAAATTCGGCGGACGAGCCGCCGCCCATCGAGACCCCAGCCTTGGTGATCTTGCCGACCACTTCAGGGTCTTTCAGCACCTTGTTCACGGCCTGATTCAGCTTGTTGACCACTGCGGCAGGGGTGCCCGCCGGTGCGAAGAGGCCCAGCCAGACATTGACGTCGATATTCGACAGGCCCCCCTCGGCCATCGTCTTGACCTCAGGCAGGACGGGGGAGCGTTTGGCTGAGGTGACCGCAACGGCTTGAACCTTGCCCGAGCGAATGTGCGGGATCACCGAGCCAATCGACAGGATGGCGACATCGACCGAGCCGCCGATCAGATCAGTCATCGCGGGGGCGGCACCCTTGTAGGCAACCTGCGTCAGGCTGATCTTGGCGACATCCTTGAACTGTTCACCGAACAGATGCCCCAGCGTCCCGTTTCCGGCCTGAGCCCAGAGCAGACCCTTGGCCGACTTGCCCTTGGCGATCATCGAGACCGGGTCGTTGATCGACGAACCGACCTTGCTGACGATGACCAGCGGCGCGACTGAAACCGCTGCGATCGGCGAGAAGCTCTTGACTGAGTCGTAGCTGAGGTTCTTGTAAAGGTAGGGCCCGAGCATCATGTTGTCGGACTGTCCCATCACGATCGTGTAGCCGTCGGCGGGCGCCTTCGAAACGGATTCGATCGCAATGTTGCCCCCCGCTCCGGGCCGGTTCTCGAGAATCACGTTCCAGCCCGTCGTCTCACCCAGACGGGTGCCGACGATCCTCGATACGAAATCCGTGCCCCCGCCGGGCGGGAATGGAATCACGAGCCGGATGGGCTTGGTGGGGAACTCCTGCGCCACGGCGATACCCGCCGAGCCTGCGACCAGGGAAGCGGCCAGCGCTTTGATGAAGGTACGTTTCATGATTGAAGGTCTCCTCGGTAAATCGATCATTCCTCGATACGGATTGCGGCGGCGGGGCAGACCGCGACCGCTTCCCGGACAAAATCATGCAGTTCAGGCGGCGGCTCGGCCTGGAGCAGGACCACGATGCCGTCGCTTTCGCGCTGATCAAAGACCTGCGGAGCCACCCACACGCATTGCCCGGCGCCCACGCACTTCGATTCGTCCACGATCACTTTCATGTTCCTGCTCCTGCCGCTGCGCGAATTGCCAGTCCGAAGTTTAACCGCTCTGCATCGCCGACTCGCCCTACCAGCGAACCGGTAGATGGTGCACGCCATAGATCTGCATGTCATGTTTGAACTGAACCTGCGCTTCGGGCACGGCCAGCTGCAGTCCCGGCAGCCGGGCGAGCAACACGCCAAACATGACCTGGAGTTCGACCCGTGCCAGGATCTGACCCAGGCATTGGTGAATCCCGAAGCCAAAGGTCAGGTGACGGCTGTTGTCCCGGTCGATATCGATCTGATCGGGCTCTGCGAAAACCGCTTCGTCCCGATTGGCAGAAGGCAGCGAAATGAACAGGCCTTCGCCCGCGCGGATGTGCACACCCGCCAGTTCGACATCAACCCGCGCGACACGTCGCGGTGAAAACTGCACGGGGCTGATGAAGCGCAGAAATTCCTCGACGGCCGCACGAATATCGCCGGGGCGCGCGATCAGGCGCGCCCGCAAGGCCGGCTCGCGCATCAGGAGCAGGGTGCCCATCCCGATCATGTTGGTGGTCGTGTCATGACCCGCGCGCAAAATCATGGCTCCGATTTCGGCGAATTCGTCGCGGCTCAGGTGGCCGGGACGAACATGCTCGGCAATGATTCGCGACAGCATGTCATCGCGCGGTTCGACCATGCGGGCGTCAATCAGTGTCCCGACGTAGGCGGCCAGTTCTCGTGCCCGGCGTTCGGCCTCGGCGGCGCTTTGCGTCAGCCCGTGCCGTGCGGCGGCGCAGGTGATGATGAATTCATGATCCTCATAGGGCGAGCCGAACAGAAGGGACATCACCAGTGACGGGAACTTGATTGCGAGCATCGCAATCAAGTCCTGTGGCGGGCCCGCTTCGATCATCTGATCGACCAGTGATTCAGCGATTTCGGTGATGCGGGGTTGCAGGGCCAGCATCCGCCGAACGCTGAATTCCTGCGTAAACATCCGCCTGAATCGATCGTGGTCGGGGTTGTCCATGCCGACAAACGCCCGTTCATTGCGATCGACCGCGACCCGCGCCGCGGTCACCGTCGGAAAGCCGTCCTGGCCAAAGCGTCCGCTGAAGCGTTCATCATCGGCCAGCACCTGGCGGATCTCCTGCTGCCGGGTCAGCACCCAGGCCCGCTCGCCATTCCAGAGGCGCACAGGCAAGACCGGCTGCTGCGCGCGTGCGGCACTCAGCGCTTCGGGGGGATGAACAGGGCAGCTTCGAACAAACGGGTATAGAGGCAGGTCGTCGTGAGTCATGGGGGGGTCCAGGCGCTCGTCATACACAAGGTCGCCGACGATGCGGGTCGACGCATGCGCATTGTGCAACGGTTTTGACGAAGGGCGTTTGGGGACGCGTCGCTGGGTCGCCTGAGTGAAGAGGGGGCGAGCGCTCAGCGCCGCGCTGATGCGCCCTGGCGGGCCCGAAGCATCCTGAGCAGGTCGATGCGTGCGCGGCTGACGTGCGTCGCGACCAGGTCGGCATTGACTTCCCGGGCCAGATCGGTCCGAAGGAAAGCCTGTGTGCCGCCGACCACGACAATCAGGTCGGTATTGCGTGAAACCGATCGGCCATGAGAAATCAGCCGATGGGCAGGGAGAAGGTCGCGATCCTCGGACACGGTGACCCCCAGCACATCGATCCGCTCGCTGGCCAGTGTCTGGATCACCCGATCGCCCTCGATCCCAGGCCCTGAAACAACCGCCCAGCCATGCCAGTTGAACAATTCGGCCGCAATGAATGAGCCCAGCGTGTGGTGATTGCC
>JBDLRB010000060.1:0-2677 GCA_039800205.1 Pseudomonadota bacterium
CCGAACGCATCGGATCTGATCGCTGAGGCGGCGATGGCCATGGAGTTCAAGGCGTCTGCCGAGGATATCGGGCGCATTTGCCATCCCCATCCCTCGCTCTCTGAGGTCATGCGTGAGGCGGCACTGGCCGCGACGGATAAACGCGCCTTGAACGGTTGAGCAGTCTGAGCGATGACTGTTGGAAACTCGGCTGCGCTGGGTGGGCGTCCGCAGTCTGCGTCCGAGACTGAGGGGGCGGTGATCGAGGCCTACCGGCGGGCGCTTGCGTCACGGGGCTTCGTTGAGGATGCGGCGCAGCGCGACGCGATCGAGCGTCTGCAGGGACTCGCTGATCGGTGTGAGGCATTCGAGCGAGACGCCCGCGGTTTGTTCGGACGCTGGATCCGTCGACCCCGTCCGCCCCGTGGCCTCTGGCTCTGGGGTGGAGTGGGGCGTGGCAAGAGCTTCCTGATGGACTGCTTTCACCTGGCGGTCCCGGTCGAAGCGAAGTTACGTATTCATTTTCACGAGTTCATGCGTGGGGTCCATCGCGAACTCGATGCCTTGAAAGGGCGGTCCAATCCCCTGGATGAAGTTGCACGACGTGTCTCGAATCGATACACCCTGATCTGCTTTGATGAGTTCCATGTCTCGGACATTGCTGATGCGATGATTCTTGAGCGCTTGATGCGCGCGCTGTTCGCCCAGGGGGTCTGTTTCGTCATGACGTCCAACTATCGTCCCGATGACCTCTACCCGGAGGGGCTTCATCGAGAACGAGTGTTGCCGGCCATTGAGTTGATCAAGGCTCACTGTGACCTGTTGCAGGTCGATGCCGGGACCGATTATCGGCGCGGGGCGCTGGAGAGAATCGAGGCCTACCATCAGCCGCTGGATATTCAGGCTCAGAGGATGCTTGAGGACGCGTGGCTGCGGCTCGCGGAGGGCGTCGACGAAGCGCCTGCGATCGAACTCGAAAATCGCACGGTGAACGCGTTGCGACGATCAGGGGGGGTGATCTGGTTTGATTTCGAAACACTCTGTGCTGGGCCGCGATCGCAGAACGATTACCTGGAGCTTGCACGTCGCTATCACACGGTGCTGCTTTCAGAAGTGCCCTTGATGACAGCGGGTATGTCCTCTGCGGCGCGAAGATTCGTCTGGTTGATCGATGTTCTCTACGACCAGAAGGTCAAGTTGCTGATGACCGCGGCGTGTCCGCCCGAACAGCTCTACACCCGCGGCAGCTTGTCGGGCGAGTTTCACCGGACCGTCAGCCGAATCATCGAAATGCAATCCCGCGAGTACCTCGAGGCGCCCCGTCGTGGCCTTGCGGGCTCGTTGTCCTGAACGTGCATTGCGAGCCAGATCGTCGATCGTTGTCATGACGGCGGAGTAGCCAGCAGGGTCGTTCGGATGTTCAGGCGGCCGCCAGCCACAGTGCCGTTGCACAGAGCGAGAGTCCCAGCAGCAGGTTGAAGCGGGCCAGTCGTTGTCCCTGCTGCAACCAGTTCGATAGCCGCTCTCCGCCCACGGCCCAGAGGATCAAGGCGAGCGCACAGCTGCCGGCGAATAGAGCGGTCAGCAGGAGCGCATCGAGCCAGCCGGGCTCGGCGATCCCCCGCCAGGTGGCCGCTGTGCCGCTGATGACCATCCAGGCCTTGGGGTTCGCCCATTGCAGCATGGCACTTTCCCAGAGACGAGGTGGGCGCAGGCCCCGCTCGCGGGCGAGTCCGCGCGTACGGGCCAGTTGCAGCCCCATCCACAAGAGCCAGAGGACACCCAGCCAGCGCAGCACCCCGGCCGCCGCGGGCAACATTTCGATCAGTATCTGGGCCCCATTCAGCATCAGGAGCATCATCACGCTGACGCCAACGACGACGCCGATCAGGTGTGCGGTGATGCTCGCCCGCCCAAAATGAATCCCGCAGCTGAGTGCGATCATGGTGTTGGGGCCGGGGGTCACAGCGCCCACCCATGCAAACCATGCATAGGCCAGCACCATGACCGGGTCGATTGTCCAGCTCATCCGAAGTCCAGGGTGGAAAACGGCATTATCTCTCGCGGATCGCGCCTCTTGAAAAACCCGGTCTCAGCCGCCATGTCCCGCCCACTCATACGGGCTTTGTACCGTGCCCACAGTTCAAGTCGAGAAGGAGCACACATGGGTGCGATGAAGGAAACGCTGGGTTTTCAGACAGAGGTGACGCAGCTTCTGAAGCTGATGATTCACTCCTTGTACAGTAACCGGGAGATCTTTCTGCGCGAGCTGGTCTCCAATGCGTCGGATGCCTGCGACAAATTGCGCTTTGAAGCGCTGGCCGACCCCTCGTTACTGGAAGGGGGCGGTGATCTTGAAATCCGCATCGACTTTGACGCCGAGGCTCGCACAATTACGGTCTCGGACAACGGGATCGGCCTCTCCAGACAGGATGCGATCGAGCACCTCGGTACGATCGCACGCTCGGGCACCCGCGAGTTCTTCGGGCGGCTGACGGGAGATCAGGCGCGAGATGCCCAGCTGATCGGCCAGTTTGGCGTGGGTTTCTATTCGGCATTCATCGTGGCTGATCGGGTCACAGTGGTGTCCCGGCGAGCCGGCCTGCCTGCCGATCAGGGGGTTCGCTGGGAATCCGACGGATCCGGCAGCTTCAGTGTCGAGACCGTCGAGCGCTCATCGCGCGGCACCGATGTAGTC
>JBDLRB010000061.1:0-6479 GCA_039800205.1 Pseudomonadota bacterium
CAATCGCAGCCTTTCGTCCCCCGATGAGACCGATCCCGGCGATCTTGCCGTCCGCCGGCGTCCGGTCAGCGACTTCGGGGCGGTGGGAGGTCGCATGAAGACCGCTTTCGACATAGCTGCCAGGATCGACCAGCCGCTCCAGTCGCTCGCGCGCATTCAGATTGCCTTCAGCGCTGCGGCGAGCGAGCTTCTCAGCGCCCCCCATCGCTTGCGCTTTCGCGCGACGCTGCCCGAGTTCCGCGATCATGCTCTCGAATGCCACCCTGCTCTCCCAGCTTCGGTTGTTTTCAGAATGCGCCGGATCGCTCTCCATGGGGCAGCACAACCTGAACCCGCGGGCGCACCGCATTCTATCCCCGAGTAAACCCTGAACACCCGAGCGATACCCAGCCCCCGTCCCGCCAGGCGAGGAGCGCCTCGCCTTCCCAGCGCCACAGGTGGATCCAGCCATTGGCCACGAGGTCGCGGACGATGGCATGGCGCTGTATCACCTGTTCGATGCGCTGTGCGGGGGCATCGATCACGACGGTGAGCCGCAGCGGCTCGTGAGTCCAGGCCTGGCCATCATGCACCGACTGAATGGGCAGCCCGATCCGCAGATCGCCGCCATTGCCCTCGAACACACCGATGCGTCCCCCCACGACATTGTGGAGGACCTTATTGCCGCTCCCCAGACGGAGCGGATCACAGACCGAGGCATGGTATTGCCCGTTGATCCAGTGGGTCACGAGCATCGGCGCAGTCATCAACAGTTCCAGCAGACTGCCGTCGAGATCCTGCGAGGCTTCGTAGTCATGCAGGAAACACCGCCCACCGAGCCTCGCCCCCCCGCTCCTGCGCCGCGGCGCAATGAGAAACGCCGCATTCCCGGCCAAGCCCCACTCAGGCCGCGTCTGGGCGCCATCATTGGCTCGGTGTCGAAACGCTCGAAGCAATGCACCGCTCGATGCACTCGCGTCCAGACCGAGGGACCGTGCGCGCTCACAGCGCACCTGATGACCCGCCTGGGCCAGCACCGCCTGAGTACGCTGGAACCGATCGCGCGCCTCAGTCGGAATCCGATCCAGATCGAAGTACTCCAGCTCATCGGTCGTGGTGTTGTGAAGCGCAGCGACGAACACCGTGGTCTCCGGAACCGGAAGACCGCGTGCGGCGAGCCCTTGACGAACCCGATCCTCATTCAGAAGCCCGGCCAGCACCCGCGCGTTGACTTCACCGGTTTGCCCGCAACACGCGCCGCAATCAAGGGCAGCCGCGTGCGCATTGTTTGCACTTTGACTGCCATGACCGATCAGGAGCACGAGCGGTGCCAAGCCACGATCCAGGCCCATCGACCGCAGGATTCGACGGGCGAGTTCGACCCGTTCTGCGAGATCGAGGCCCGACAAGCCCGGGCGGCAGAGCGCACGCATCCGCGTCCCCAGACCCGACAGGTCGAGGCGCTCGCGCGCTCGCGTGGAGGGCTGCAGCCATCCGGCCAGGCGCCCCAGATAACCGGCCCCTGCGGCTTCAACGTAGGAGAACGCCGAGGCCGGCCATCGGGTGGCGGCGCGCCACGCGTCGGACAGCGCGAATCGCTGCTGCCGCTCAACGATGGCGCGTTGGGTCGCACGCTGGGATATCGCGCCCCCCGGATCCGAACTCGAATCGGCTGCCTCGGGCGCATCGACCCAATCACACATATCCACGGACGGCGCAAGCAGACCGGGTAACTGGGGACGTCTGGCCGCGGTCCCGACGGGTGTATAGGCGATAGGCAATCCGAAGAACCCTGCGAATCCGAGCGTCTGTATGGCCGGCCAGACCGATTCAACGGCGCGTCGCAAGGGCTCGCTTCGAACATCGATGCAGAATGCGGCTTGGACCTCGGGCGGCTCTTCAGTGTCGTGAGACGCACGGGACTGCATCCGGCTGGCCGCATCGAGCCGGGCCGAAAGGCTCCGCTGGTAGGCGATGTCCCAGGCTTCCTGCCAGACGGCGTCGACCGTCATCTCGGCTGCAGTCTGCTCGATGTGCTGCGCGGCCTGGCGCCAATGCTGAGTCAGCGCTGCGAACGCGGGTTCCGCCGATGCGACGGACTTGCAATCGAGCAGGATCGCTCCCCAGGCCAATCGGATCGCCAGGAGATCCCTCAAAGAGGCGTCGCTCCGACCCTGCTGGCGCGCCTCCCAGCCGAGGTAGGCACACCACGACGCCCAACCGTTGACGGTCAGCAGGACGGCCTCGAGGTAGTCGGACCAGACGGATTCCGGCAATCCCAGCCGCTCGAGTACCCAGCGCTCGGCCTGTTCCCGGGTGTGGGGCAGCGCGCGCAAGCCGCGATGCAACTGTGGAACGCCCATCAGGACGCCGATGCCGAGGTCATGCACCAGCGAATCCCTCCAGAAGGCATAGAGGCCCTCGCCCCGTCCAGGCCGCCAGTCCGCGAGATCCTGATCGAAATAGCTGGCGCAGGTCTGGCTGACCTGATGGGTGATGGCCTCTCGCCAGGACAGGCGCTCGGTGCGTTTCGGATCGTCATCCAGAAGGTCGATCAGCAGGGGCAACTGAACGGGGCTCTCCGGCGCCGAGAGCGCCGCGACGCACTGGTCCGCAGCCGGGACCGAGGTCGCGTGTTCCATGCGCCGGCGAGCTTCATCCAGATCACTGGCCCGGATCCGCCCGTCCCGCCAAGCCTCCAGCACCCGGTCACGCGGGGGATACACCTGAATGCCGCCCAGCACAGCCATTCGGGCCGCCACCTCACGCAGTGGCCGGTTGACCCGATGCCAATGGGGATTGACGGCAATCGCCCGGTCCAGCGGCCAGGCCGGCGCGATCGCCTGGCAGGCACGCTCGCACGCCACATGGATCGCATCCCTGAGGCGATCATCCACCGGCGGGGACCGCGGCGAGTCAAAGGATGTGGGCGCCCCAGGGCGCTTCGCGGCCCCCGCGTGATGAAGGACAGCATTCCGATTCATGGTCGTCAACACTCCTCGCGGTGGATTCAATGCAGGACCCGCTGCGACGGGTGGGTCAGGTCCGGTCTAGCCTGGGCGCGCGTCGGCTGAAGGACCCAGCGCGGCGCCCCGATCCGGAGGGCCAGGCGGGTCAAGAATTCGTCCAGATAGAAGCCCGCATAGGCCCAGCGTCTTGCGGTGGCCAGGCCCAGGGGATTCAGTGCGATGGCCGCAGTCATCAGGTGAAACAGTCCCATGCCCATCACCGCGACCCAGCCTGCAGCGTGAAAGGGTGCGTCGACCACGCCCAGAGGTAGACGATGCACTGTGAAGGCAAGGATCGACAGTCCGATCACCATGACCAGTGCCCCCAAGGCGCGCACCCCTACGATCAACCGTCCCCGGCCATTCAGCCTCGGCAGCCACAGCAGCGGCGCCCACGCCAGGGCCAGCACCAGAATCCACCAGAGTGGCCAAACCTGCACAGGTTGCGCCGCGCCCATCATCATCAGAACCGCGCCGGTCAATCCCGGAGCGAGAAGCAGGCTCCAGAACGAGAGACGATCGCGGCCCCACAGCATCTGGATCCGGGTGTCCCGGACCGCCGAGGACGCAGCGAGAAACGCGTGCGCCTTGTAGAGCGAGTGGCCGATCAGATGCAGGGTGGCGATCGTGTAGAGACCCAGACCGCACTCGAGCACCATGAAACCCATTTGAGCGGCGGTTGACCAGGCCAATCGGACCTTGATACTGACGCGAGTCATCATGACAAGACCCGCAAGAATCGCCGTCAGGAGGCCCATGACGACCAGCAGCCATCGGGCGGCCGGGGCGGCCTCCAGCAGAGGGGCCAGGCGGATCAGGACGAAGCCCCCAAGATTCACCACCCCCGCATGCAGTAACGCGGAGACGGGCGTCGGTGCCTCCATCACCTGGATCAGCCATCCATGCACCGGCAGACAGGCTGTACGCAGGATCACCGCCAGGGCGACGAGCAGGCCGCTGACCTGCACGGCCGGCGAAGCGGCATTGGACTCAAGGTGCTGAATCAGTTCGGACAATGACCCGCTGCCGACGACACGCCAGGCGAGGAGCGCGGCCAGGACCAGCGCCAGATCGGCGGCGCGATCGGCGATGCGCTTCTTGTGCGCCGCCAGGCGGGCAAACGGACGATCGGGATAGAAACACAGGAGCGGCTCGAGCCCCCGCCCGACCAGGCTCCAGGCGGCAATCAGAATCAGCCAGTGATCGGCGAGCAGCAGCGCCTGAACGCCGGCCAGGACGATCGCAAAAGCCCGTATATGAAGACGCTCCAGACGATCCCGCTCCAGGTAGCGCCAGGCAAACGAGCCGATCACCAGCGCGAGGCTATGAACCAGAAGCCCCAGCCAGGCGGACAAGGCACTGAAGCGTCCCCACCCTGCCCCCACGACGAACTCGGACGGACCCTGCATCGAAACGAGCCCCACGCCAATTAAGGCAAGCACGACATGCGCGGCGAGGACGGCCTGAAGCACGGCAGCGGCCGGTCCCGCAGGGCCACGCGATCGCGAATACAAGAGGGCAAGCACACCGTAGGACAACAGTGGAAGCAAGGCACAGAGCAGGGCAAGGACTGTGAAGGGTGCAGACATCAGGACCTCCGAAGGACGGACGGCATGATGAACACCCTCGAATATTCCGTAAAATAGTTATAAATGACATTTATGTTCTGTTTTGAAGAACGAGATGCGCGTCGAGCAGCTGAACTTCCATCACCTCTTTTACTTCTGGCGGGTGGCTCGCGAGGGTCATCTGACCCGTGTCGCGGCGGCGTTGCACGTCTCGCAATCCGCGCTCTCCGCGCAGATCCGCCAGTTGGAGGACCGGCTCGGAGAGAAGCTGTTCGAGCGAGAAGGACGCAGACTCGTCCTGACCCGAACCGGGCAGACCGTCCTGACCTATGCCGATGGCATTTTTGGACTGGGCCAGGAAATGCTGGGCCGATTGGAGGGTGAACGCGACGGCATGCTTCGACTGCGGGTGGGCAGCGTCGCCACCTTGTCACGCAATTACCAGGAAAACTGGATCCGGCCACTGTTGAGCGACGCCTTCGTCTCCTTGACGCTGGAGTCGGGCCCGCTCGAACCCCTGCTTGACCGATTGATCGACCACCGCCTCGACGTGGTGCTCGCGAACGAAGCCGTCGCCGCCACGCCCGAGCGGCCCGTCCTCTGCCGATTTCTCGGCACGCAGGCCATTTCGCTGGTCGGACCCGGCACCCGCTGGCGCGACGCACGGCTGCGCCTGCCTGAAGACCTCGACGCGCTGGACCTCGCGCTGCCGGGACCCCGACACACGCTCCGTGCACAATTCGACGCACTGTGTCGATCGGCCGGAGTCACGCCTCGAATCCGTGCGGAAGTGGACGACATGGCGATGCTGCGCCTCATCGCTCGCGACAGCGGATGGCTGGCCGTCCTGCCTGAAGTGGTGGTGCAGGACGAACTGCGTAACGGCACACTCGTCAAGCTCGCAGAGTCCAGTCAACTGCAGGAACGGTTCTACGCCATTACCCCGGCACACCCCCATCGGATCGAGCGGCTCGAGCGACTGCTCGGACCGGATCCGCCGGTCACTTCGGCACCGGATGCTTGACCGGAACCACGCGGACCACACGCCACACCGGATTGCCTTGCGAGTCATCAAGCTCAGGCCGCAGCCGACTCGCGACACTGCCTGCTTCCAGTCGCCCAAGCGACCCACACAGCAGGAGCTTTCACACATGACCGAACCCACAGGCTTCAGTGCCCGTGCGCCCTGGCGGACGGGCCTGCTCTCTGCCCTTCTGACCGTTACCCTGAGCGCGTGCGGCGGGGGGGATGCGGATCCCACGGGCGGATCGGACAATACCGCCCCGCCTCCGGCTGATCTCGCCGACGGCGGGGGCACCACCGGAACAGGGGGCTCATCGACACCGACCGACCCCACCGATCCGAACGCAACGCTCGTGCCTGATCCCGTCAGCACCCTGAACGCGTCGATCGAGGATCGCCGGATTGTGGTGCTGACCTGGCCCGCATCGTCGCGTGCGACCCGGTACGATCTGTACTGGTCGCCGGTTGCGGGCGTTGACCCACAGACCGCCCAACGGATCGCGAATGTCACGTCCCCCTTCTCCCACACCGAGGTGGACGGAGGACTGCCCTACCACTACATCATCACCGCCACCAATGCGACAGGAACCAGCGCACCGTCCGGCGAGGTCACTGTCACGGTGCCTCCGTCGGCGATCCAGGGCCTGTCACTGACGGCGGGCGACAGCGTGGTCGATTTAACCTGGTCGGGCGCGACCGGAGCCACCCATTACCTGGTCTACTGGTCCAACGATCCCGACACGGTGCTCTCATCCGGGCAGGTTATCCGGGTCGAGGTGCCCGCGCTCACGCATTCGGGTCTGCAGAATAGCGCGACCTACCACTACCGGGTCAGCGCGGTTGGAGCCGGCGGTGAAGGTCCGGTTTCCGCTCAGCTCGCGGGGCAACCCGAGACGCCCGT
>JBDLRB010000062.1:0-18273 GCA_039800205.1 Pseudomonadota bacterium
GTCTACGGGGGTGTCCGTCGGTGCACCCAGACTTTGCCAGCCCGGTTGCCCCGCCTCGTCCACACTCAAAATGCCGATGACGATCGGCTCGCGCTTGAAAAACAGCCAAAGCAGGATAGGCAACCCGCTCAGCAGAAGCAGCAGAATATCGACGGGCGTCTCACGCAACAGCCAGGCACCGTAGAGCAGTCCAAGCACCCCCGCCACCGCCGCCGCCAGACGCCATTGCGGGACGACCCCGAACCCCTCGACCCGAATCTGAAAGCCCATGCCGGGTTCAGACCCGACGCACAACCAGGGTGCCGTTGGTGCCGCCAAAGCCGAAGGAATTCTTCATGGCGACATCGATGCGCATGCTGCGAGCGGTGTTTGCGCAATAGTCCAGGTCGCAGTCCGGATCCTGGTTGAAGATGTTGATCGTCGGGGGGGAGATCTGGTGGTGCACCGCCAGAACCGTAAACACGGTCTCAATACCGCCCGCACCGCCAAGCGCGTGCCCCGTCATCGACTTGGTCGAATTGACCACCAGCGCCCGGGCGGCCGTCTCGCCAAGTGCAGCCTTGATTGCCTCGGTTTCGTTCCGATCGCCCAATGGGGTCGACGTACCGTGGGCGTTCACATAGTTGACCTGAGCCGGATCGATGCGCGCATCCTTCAGCGCAGACTGCATGCAACGCGTGGGGCCGTGCATGTCCGGCGCCGTGATGTGGTGCGCGTCCGCACTCATCCCGAACCCAGCAATCTCGCCATAAATGCGCGCCCCGCGTCGCTTTGCATGCTCGTACTCTTCCAGTACGAGCACACCCGCCCCCTCGCCGAGTACGAATCCGTCGCGGTCCTGATCCCAGGGTCGGCTGGCTGTCTGCGGATCGTCGTTCCGAGTGGAGAGGGCCCGCGCTGCACAGAACCCCCCCAGACCCAGCGGCGAGATCGTGGATTCAGCCCCACCGGCCACCATCACGTCGGCATCGCCATACCGGATCATACGGGCGGCATCTCCAATGCAATGCAGACCGGTCGTGCACGCGCTGACCACCGCATAGTTGGGGCCCTTCAGACCGAACATGATCGACAGCTGGCCCGAGATCATGTTGACAATCGACCCTGGTACGAAAAAGGGCGAGACGCGTCGCACACCCCGATTGTTCAGTTCGTCGTGGGTCTCTTCGATCAAGGGTAAGCCACCAATCCCCGAACCAATGACCACACCGATCCGTTGAGCGTTCGACTCGGTCACCTCGATTCCGCTGTCGCGCAGCGCCTGAGTGCCCGCTGCAATGCCATAGTGGATGAAGGTGTCGAAGTGCCGCGCTTCCTTGACCTGCATGTAAGCCGTCACGTCGAACCCCTTGACTTCGCCCGCAATGCGTGTCGGAAACGCCGAGGCGTCAAAGCGCGTGACCGGTCCGATCCCTGACCGACCCGCGACCACCGCGTCCCACGCGGAGGCGATGTCGTTACCAACAGGACAAATAATGCCAAGACCAGTAACAACGACACGACGACTCACTTTGGACGCTCCGGGAAACAGGTGATGCGACAAAAGGGGCGACGCACCGCTCCCGCAGTGCGCCAGAGGACGGGCGACCGCTCGAGGCGATCGCCAGCGATCAGTCCTTCTTCGACTTCAGCACGTAGTCGATCGCCTGCTGAACAGTGGTGATCTTCTCGGCCTCTTCGTCGGGGATCTCGGTCTCGAATTCTTCTTCAAGCGCCATGACGAGTTCGACCGTGTCGAGGGAATCCGCGCCCAGGTCGTCGACGAATGAGGATTCATTCTTGATATCGGCCTCGTTGACGCCGAGTTGTTCGGCGACGATCTTGCGCACGCGTTGTTCGATGTTTTCCATGATTGACTCCTTCGGTCTTCGAAAATGGCCGGCCTGCTGCCGATTGGGGCGATGCTCGGGTGCGGCGCGATTGTAAAGCACTTCGGTGACGGTCACTCCATGTACATGCCGCCATTGACATGGAGGGTGACACCCGTGATGTAGGCGGCCGCATCAGAGGCCAGAAAGCCCACGGCCGCCGCGACATCCGCAGGCGCACCAAAGCGCCCGAGCGGGATCTGTTGTGACAGGGCTGCGGTCTGCTCGGCGCTGAGCGCGCGGGTCATATCGGTATCGATGAACCCTGGAGCGATGCAATTGACCGTAATGCCCCGACTGCCCAGTTCGCGGGCGAGCGACCGGGTCAGGCCACCGACCCCAGCCTTCGCCGCCGAGTAGTTGGCCTGCCCGGCATTGCCGCTCGAGCCAACCACAGACGTGATATTGATGATTCGACCATGGCGCGCCTTCATCATCGGGCGCATCACCAGCTTGCAGAGCCGGAAGACCGCGCCAAGATTGGTGTCGATGACATCGGACCACTCGTCGTCCTTCATCCGCATCGCGAGGTTGTCTCGGGTGATACCGGCGTTGTTGACCAGAATCGAGATGCTGCCGAACTCGCGCTGCACCTCATCAAGCACGCGCTCGCAGCCCTCGTTGTCCCGGACATCGAGCATCGCTCCACGACCGCGTGCACCCTGGCCCGCCAACACCTCACGGATGGCCTGCGCCCCGGACTCGCTGGTCGCTGTCCCCACGACCGTTGCACCGAGACGGGCCAATTCGAGCAGAATGGCTTGACCAATCCCACGGGACGCACCGGTGACCAGCGCAACTCGCCCTTCAAGGCTCATGACGAACACTCCTTCAGTGCAGCCTCAAGCGAGGGAGGATCGTACACGGCACAGACCTTCAGGGATTTGTCGATCCGGCTCACAAGCCCCGCCAGGACCTTCCCCGGTCCGAGCTCGACGACCTGGGTGACCCCGAGCGCAACCAGCTGCTGGACAACCTCGACCCATCGAACTGGCCCCCAGGACTGACGAACCAGGGCGTCGCGAATCCGGGCAGGGTCCCGCTCCACGCGGGCATCAATGTTGTTCACGAGGTCGTAGCACGGTTCGGTCATCGGCAGCGCCTGAAGCGCCACTGCGAGCCGCTCACCGGAAGGGCGCAGCAACGACGAGTGAAAGGGTGCCGACACCGGTAGGGGCAGGGCGCGCTTGGCGCCGAGCGCGCGAGCCCGTTCACACGCGCGCTCAACGGCAAGCTTGTGGCCCGAAATCACGACCTGGGCCGGCGCGTTGTAATTCGCGGCCTCGACGATCTCATCCCCCTGACGGGCCTCGGCACAGGCCTGCCGGACCAGATCGTCAGACAAGCCGAGTAGGGCGGCCATGCCCCCCTCACCCACGGGAACGGCCTCCTGCATCGCTTGGGCGCGCAGGCGCACAAGTTGAACCGCATCCTCGATTGAAAAGGTGCCGGCGGCCGTCAGCGCCGTATATTCGCCCAGGCTATGTCCGGCCACGGCAACGGGGCGCGCACCGCCCGCTTCGATCCAGGCCAGATAGGCGGCATAGCCCGCAACGAGCATGGCCGGCTGCGTGTTGATCGTCAGAGCAAGCGATTCGGCGGGCCCATCAGCGATGAGCCCCGAAAGCGATTCGCCGAGCGAGCGATCCGCCTGCTGGAGCATGGCCGTCACGGCGGGGCTATTCGCCCAGGGTGCCAGCATTCCAACGGCTTGTGCCCCTTGCCCGGGAAAAACGAAAGCCAATGACACGTTCAGTTCTCCGTCATTCGGATCAGTACCGCCCCCCAGGCAAACCCTCCGCCCACGCCTTCGAGCAGAATGTGCTGACCGGGTTGAATACGGCCATCTCTGACCGCAGCATCCAGAGCAAGCGGCACGGAGGCCGCAGAGGTATTCGCATGGCGATCGACTGTGACCACCACCCGATCGGCCGGGAGCCCGAGCTTTCGGCCAGTTGCCTGCAAGATCCTGACGTTGGCCTGGTGGGGAATCAACCAGTCGACGTCCTTCACCTCGAGACCTGCCGCCGCGAGGGTTTCTCGCGCGACCGAATCAAGCACCGAGACGGCAAGCTTGAACACCGCCTGCCCGTCCATGGTCAACATCGGCGAACCGATCACGCCGCCCCGGTTGACATGCCCAGGGGTCCGGAGAATGTGCTCATACCGTCCGTCAGCATGCAGGCGGCTGGCCAGAACGCCGGGCTGTTCAGCAGCCTCGAGCAGTATGGCTCCCGCACCGTCGCCAAACAGGACGCAGGTGCCCCGATCATTCCAGTCGAGAATGCGCGAAAAGACTTCAGCGCCAATCACCAGGGCGCAGCGCGCGGCACCTGTGCGAATCATCGCATCGGCCGTCGTCACCGCGTAGACAAAGCCACTACACACCGCCTGAACGTCAAACGCTGCGCCCCCCGGGCAGCCCAAGGCCTTCTGGATCAGGCAGGCCGTACTCGGGAACACAAAATCGGGTGTCGACGTCGCGACAATAATGAGATCCACGTCCTCCGCACGGCGTCCTGCATAGGCCAACGCACGACGGGCCGCCTCAGCGCCCAAATCGCTGCTGGCCGTCGAAGGATCGGCAAGATAACGCTGGCGGATCCCGGTTCGCTCGACGATCCAGTCATCCGAGGTTTCGATCCCCCTCGAGGCCAATTCGGCAACGAGTTCAGCGTTCGTCACACAACGCTCGGGCAGACAGCTGCCCACACCGATCAAACGTGAATAGATGAGCTCACTCATACCTGAGCCTCGGCCGGTGGCGTGACCGACGGCGTGCCGCCAGCCCCTGAAGAATCGATCGCCGCGGCAATCCGAGCCGGAAGCTGGTTACGCGCCGCATCGCCGGCCCGGCGGATCGCATTCTCGAACCCGAGCGCATCCGACGAACCGTGGCTCTTGAAGACAACGCCGCGCAGGCCGATCAGGCTGGCGCCGTTGTAGCGACGGGGGTCAACCCGTCGCTTGAATCGTGCCAGAACGGGCAAGGCGACCAAGCCGGCCAGGCGGGAGAGGAGATCCTTGCTGAACTCCTCACGGATCATTTCACCGAGCATCCGGGCGAGGCCTTCGGAGGTCTTCAACGCAACATTGCCGACAAATCCATCGCAGACCACGACGTCGGCCTTGCCCTCGAAGATATCGTTGCCTTCGACATTTCCGACAAAATTGAGCGGGCTTGCGCGGAGCAACTCGGCCGCCAGCCGGACCGTCTCATTCCCCTTGATGATTTCCTCGCCGATGTTCAGCAAACCGACCCGAGGACGGGCCACGCCCCCCAAGGCAGTGACCAGGGCCGCACCCATCAAAGCAAACTCCAGGAAGTGCCTGGGCTCGCAATCAACGTTTGCACCCAGGTCGAGCATCGTGGTCGCCCCGCCGCCGCGATTGGGCAGTTGCGTGGCGATCGCCGGGCGATCAATCCCATCGAGCATCTTGAGCACAAAGCGGGAAATCGCCATGAGCGCTCCCGTGTTGCCCGCGCTGACACAGGCGTCGGCCGAACCGTCGCGAACCCGTTCAATCGCGACCCGCATCGAGGAATCTCGACGCGACCGAAGGGCAACGGCCGGCGACTCGTCCATGCCAACCACCTCGCTTGCGTGGTGGATGGATAGCCGATCACGCACCGCGTCGACACCCACCGCCGAACGGATCGCGCCCTCGATGGCCCCCTGGTCACCCACCAGCAGCACCGTCGAGTCAGGCGAATCCCTGAGATAGGCAACTGACGCCGGCAGCGTCACCGGCAATCCAAAATCCCCGCCCATGGCGTCGATAGCTATGCGCATGCGATTCAGTCAGTGCGGGAATGGAGTAGGGACGTGAGGCGGGTCATCGCCCGGGCAGAACGGACCCGGACTCACCCCAGGACGGCCCACGGCCGTCAGGCCGTGCTTATTCGTCGTTCTTGGTCTTGACGACCTTGCGCCCACGGTAAAAACCGTTGGGGCTGACGTGATGTCTAAGGTGAACCTCGCCCGTGGTCGGCTCGACAGCAAGCGGAGGGTTGGTCAGAAAATCATGCGCACGGTGCATGCCGCGCTTGGAGGGCGATTTCTTGTTTTGCTGAACGGCCATGGCGGGCGCTCCGGAAAAAGTGGATAACCGCTGATTCTATCACTTGCCGGAGCGGCTTCGGAGACCGGCCAGCCCTGCGAACGGCCTTTGGGTCGGCGGCGCCTCGGTGGCGGGGGCCGCGGCGCCGGACACGCCGCGCTGGCCGGCGCCCGCAGCGTCCTCACAGTGGTCGTGGAATACCACCGGAGGAAGTTCCAGCAGGGTCTCGTCCTCGATCCACTCCAGGATCGAAAACGGGCGTGTCCCTACGACGACATCCCGCTCCGACTCAAGGTCATCGCGTCGCACTGCCTCGTCCTCATCCCGGACCAGGAGATACTCGCGATCGACCTGGATGACCGTTTCGGCCGCCTTCAGGCATCGCCCGCAACGCAGGCTGAGCGTGCCGCTCATCCGGAGCCGAAAATGGTGATCGGGCGAGGCGCCCGTCCGCACGGTCTGACCGGCAGCGATGTGCCAGCGAAGACTGCCGCCGGTCTGTACAAGCAAATCGCTCAATCGGGGGAACTGGTTCAACGGCGTTTCGCCCTCGAACTGCTGGCCTCGCCGAGCCGCATCAAAACTGTCGATTTCGCAGGGATGAGTCATCCGCTTATGATACCGCCACCATGCTAATCCTTGCCTCCACATCCGTCTATCGCCGGGAGTTGCTCTCACGGCTTCGCCTGCCCTTCGAGGCTATTCCTCCCGGAGTCGACGAGACCCCGATTGCAGCCGAGAGCCCGGCGCAGGCGGCGGAGCGGCTGTCGGTCGCCAAGGCTCGAGCCGTGTCGATTCGATACCCCGACGCCCTCGTGATCGGCTCCGATCAAACGGCCACACTGGATGGTCGCGCAATCATCGGCAAGCCGGGAAATCACGAGCGCGCAAGAGCGCAACTTCGGGCCGCGTCCGGCCAATCCATGTGCTTTCACACTGGACTGGCGCTCGTTCGAGAGCGTGACGGTTTTCTATGGCAGACCGTCGTTGACACGCGGGTCCGCTTTCGGACGCTTTCCGACGACGAAATTGAAACCTACCTGCTCGAAGAGCGACCCTACGATTGCGCAGGTTCCGCTCGGAGCGAGGCACTGGGCGTCAGTCTGCTTCAGTCGATCGAATGCAACGATCCGACCGCGCTCGTGGGTCTGCCCTTGATCGCCCTGTGTGACGCGTTCCGCGCCGCGGGCCTGAATATCCTGAGCGCCGTGCGACCGACGTGATGCATGAGCACACCGCGGGGCTGCAGCGCCCCGATCCCGGTCAGATCTGGCTGATCCCCACCCCGATTGGCGACCCCCTGACGCTTGAGCGGGTGCTACCGCAACAAACGCTTGAAATACTCCGTTCGGTGGACTACTTCATTGCCGAGCGCGCCAGAACCGCTCGTTCCGTCCTGAAGGCCGCCGGCATCGAGCGCGCAATCCAGTCCATCTCAATCGCCGAACTGAACGAACACACCTCTGAGGCGGCCCTCCCCGCCCTGCTTGAACCCGTTCTGGCGGGGCAGGACGCGGGGCTGATGTCAGAGGCCGGATGCCCGGCCGTCGCAGACCCTGGGGCCCCGTTGATCGCGCTCGCCCACCGTCACGGCATACGGGTACGACCGCTCGTTGGGCCCAGCGCGATTCTGCTCGCGCTCATGGCTTCAGGCCTGAACGGTCAGTGCTTTGCCTTCGCAGGCTACTTGCCACAAGATGCCGGAGCGCGAGACCAGAGGCTCATGCAGCTTGAAGCCCGTTCGGCGGGTCACAATGAGACCCAGCTATTCATTGAGACGCCCTACCGGAATCAGGCGGTCTTTGATGCGATGATTGCCCGCCTGAGCCCTACGACCGAAATCATGGTCGCCCGGTCGATCACGCTCGCTGACGAGTCAATCGAAACCCGTACGGTGCAAGCGTGGCGATCCAGGCAAAGAGTGGATTTGCCCCGCACGCCCACAGTATTTGGGTTGCTTGCCCCGTCGAATCGCGCGCGGCGACCCGGTCCCTCTTCGAGCGCTTTGGGCTCACCGAAGACGCAGCGTCGAACTCGCCGCTGACCAGGCCTCGCTGAACAGGCGCCCACCCTCCGCTCCAAGGCGCCTCGCAACCCGATCCGCGAAGCTTTCCTTTCTTGAAAAATCGACAATTCGTTCGGCACCGATCTGTTCGCGCGCCACTTGAGCGAGCGATCCGAGCCCGTCCGCAAGACCCAACTCGACACTGCGGGCCCCCGACCAGACCAGACCGCTGAAGATCTCTGGAGCGTCCCGCAATCGATCTCCCCGTCCGGCCCGGACTGCCTCGATGAACTGTGCATGGATTTCGTCGAGAAGCGCCTGCGCATGCTTGCGCTGCCGGTCCTCGAGGGGCGAGAACACATCAAGAAACGCCTTGTTTTCACCGGCGGTCATGACCCTGCGCTCGACGCCAAGCTTTTTCATGGCTTCGACGAACCCGAAGCCATCCATGACGACACCGATGGAGCCCACGATACTGGCCCGATCCACGTAGATCCGGTCGGCTGCGGCAGCGACGTAGTACCCCCCCGAGGCGCAAATTTCCTCAACAACCGCAATGACGGGGATCGACGGGTGCTTCGCCCGCAAGCGACGAATCTCATGGTAGATGATCCCGGCCTGGACTGGACTCCCGCCTGGGCTGTCAACGCGAAGGACCACTCCAGTGGTTTGAGGATCCTCAAAGGCCGCACGGAGCGCCTCGGAGATGGCATCGGCCGAGGCCTCGCCCTCCGCAGCGATCACGCCCTTGATTTCCACCAGCGCCGTGTGCGGCCCCGAGCCACCTGCCCCCGCTGACATCCCCCCGCGAAGGCCGACCAATACGAGAAGGATCAGCGCGAGGGCCAACCCGCTCAGACGGAAGAAAATACGCCAGCGCCGAGCACGCCGCTGTTCTTCGATCCCTGCCATCAGCACGCGCTCGATCATTCCTGCCCGCTCGCTTGCGCTGGCGTTCATATCGCCCTGCTCATCGCTCATACAACGCTCCTCTCAGGTCGCCCGGCGGGCCGAGTGCGCTCAGACGCATCGGGTGCACCCATCTCAATTCTCTCGTACCCAAACATGACCCTCGTGCTCCATGCATTCAAGCGCCTGCAGGCGACGCCCCTTGCACGGCCCCCCCACGCAGAACCCATCGTCCGGCCGATAGGTGGCGCCATGCGTGGCACAAATCAAGAATTCACTGCTTTCATCCAGAAATTTTCCAGGCAACCAGTCCAGCTCGACGGGAACGTGCGCGCACTGGTTAAGGTAGGCACGAACTCGTTCATCATGACGAATGGCAAAGGCCGCGCGGGCTTGATGTCCCGAACTGCCAGGCGGGAGATCGAAACGGACGCCCTCGCCCCGTTCGACCAGACGGGCAGACTCGCAGATCCGCAACCAGCCGGACACATTCACTGCTTCTGCACGGGAATGGTCTGGAGCCTCTCCAGCACTCACGCGAGCCCCTCGACCGCGTCCGAACGCCCCAGGCAATTCATGAGCGCCTGCCGGAGTGCAGGCACATGATCCACCATAGCCTCCGAGGGCTCCTGGAGGAGGACATCCCTTGGGTGGGCACCGTAAGTGACCGCGATCGCCCTGCAACCCGCCGCCCTCGCCATCGAGAGGTCATGGGTCGTATCGCCCACCATCACAACGTGTTCTGCAAGCACCTCGAGCTCATCACACAGATCGCGCAACATCCAGGGGTGGGGCTTGGGCTCCCCTTCGTCCGCACAACGCGAAGCGTCGAAATAGGAACGCCACTGCATCTGATCGAAAGCCCGCTCGAGACCCACTCTCGATTTCCCCGTCGCAACCGCCAGCATCACACCACACTGACGCAGTTCGACCAGAAGCGGGTCGATGCCCTCGAAGGGCGCGAGCCCTGCATCACGCGCAAGATAATGATGACGGTAACGTTCGATGAAGTCGGGCAGCTGCGCCGGTTTCAAGCCAGGCACAGCCAGCCTCAAGGCCTCGTGCAGGCCCAGGCCAATGACATGAGAGGCCTGCCGATCGCTGGGGACCTCAAGATCGAGGTCTTTCGCAGCGTATTGCATGGCCCGGCTGATCGCCCGGGTCGAATCAACCAGGGTACCGTCCCAATCAAAGACCAGCAGACGGGGCGCGGGGAAACGCTGTGTCGACATCATCGGCCTGCGCGTGACTTGGTGAAAAAGGGGTGTTCAAGCACCTCGATCATTCGCGCAGGGCGATCGGTCAGGCCCATGAACGAGGGCGGCAAGGGCGCGCGAAGATCAAGCGCCCGACCACTGATCGGATGATCGATCTCAAGGCGAAAGGCATGAAGAAACATTCTCGCGCCGGGAACGCGCCGCACGGCCCGGTTCAGGCCATAGTCGCCGTACTTGTCGTCCCCCAGAATGGGATGCTCGGCGTGTGCGAGGTGAACACGAATCTGGTGTGTCCGCCCGGTTTCGATCACCGCAGCGATCAGGGTGGCCTCCCCCAATCCGTCGGGCAACTGAAAGTTGCACAGACCCGTCACACGAGTGATGGCCTCTCGCCCGTCCGCGCTGACCCGAACGCGCCGGTCGCCATTGGGTGCGGCCAGACGCTCGAGCGGTTGGTCCAAGGTTCGAGTCCGCAAGGGCCAGCGCCCCGCCACTACGGCGAGATAGGTCTTGCCGATCCGGCGCTCACGAAACTGTTGTTGCAACGACAACAATGCGACTCGCCGACGCGCCAGCACAAGGACGCCGCTGGTCTCGCGGTCGATCCGGTGAGCCAGTTCCAGGAACCGGTCGTCCGGGCACTGACGGCGAAGCGCCTCGATGGCGCCCAGACGGATACCGCTTCCCCCATGAACCGCCAGCCCGGCTGGCTTGTCGATCACCAGAAGACTGTCATCCTCCAGCAGTCGGACCAAGGGCGGGCCGGCCTGCGAAGAGGAAGACCGCAGCGCCTGCGGCGATTCACTCGCGGTCAAGGCAGGACGGGCCAGACGAATGGGCGGCACCCGAACACTCTCGCCAACAACCAGGCGATGCTGCGCGGTCACACGCGCACCGTCGACGCGCACCTGCCCGCTCCGAATCAACTGATAAACGTGTGCACGCGGTACGCCCCGACAGAGCCGTGCCAGAAAGTTATCCAGGCGTTGACCGTCATGCTCCGTATCGACCACGGCCACCCACGCCGGGGACAAGCCTTCGGCAGCCGCAGGCGTGACTTCAGGTTTTGGACGCAAGCTCTTCAAGTTGCTATACTTTAGATGTCTGGCGAGAGGAAGTAGGCAGTCTACGCGCTCAGTGCCATGCGACGCGATTCGACCCGTACGAAAGGCATCGGGTCGAGCCCTTCAAGACATGCCGAGTCGGCATCTTAATCGCTTTCGCAGGGGCACCCTTCAGCGGCATCCGAACAGCATCTGCTTCGGTTTCTCAGCGCACGACAGGAAGAACATGAACGGCGACGCGTGGCCCGAGGGCGACGTGGCGCGGAAAGATGCGGAATCTTCTGAGAACACGGGTCTGCGCGCCGAGCGCGCGCAATCAACTGAATGCATCAGCTGGAATTCAAACAGTTCACCACGGCTCACCCTCGCGTTCCTGCGTTTCACAGGCACGCGCAACACCTGCGGCCGGGCAATCGAGCGTGTCCAAGTCCCCTGCACGCCATACTGGCCGACAGGGGTCTCCAGAGCTCGCGTACTGTCTGACAAACCTGCCGATCAACGGTTCCGTCCCGAGCTTCTTGCTTCCGTCCGCATCACCGCTGGATCAGGCGCGAGTCCACGCCAGAATCGCGCACTGGAGCACGAATGAAGCGCATGCTTTTCAATGCGACCCATGCAGAAGAACTGCGGGTTGCCATCGTCGACGGCCAGAAGCTGATCGACATCGATATCGAGACCGCGGGCCGCGAGTCCCGTAAAAGCAATATCTACAAAGGGGTCGTGACGCGGGTCGAGCCGAGCCTCGAAGCCTGCTTCGTCAATTACGGCGAGGAACGACACGGCTTTCTGCCCTTCAAGGAAATCTCGAAGGCCTACTTCAAGGCGGGGGTCGAGGTCGGCAAGGCTCGCATCCAGGATGCGATTGCCGAGGGTACCGAAGTCATCGTCCAGGTCGACAAGGAGGAGCGCGGCAACAAGGGCGCCGCGCTGACGACATACATCTCGTTGGCGGGTCGCTACCTCGTGCTGATGCCGAACAATCCGCGAGGCGGCGGCGTGTCCCGACGGATCGAGGGCGAGGATCGACAGGAACTGCGCGAGACCATGGAGCAACTCGAGCACCCTGCGGGCATGAGCCTGATCGCGCGCACTGCAGGCATCGGTCGCAGCGCAGAAGAGATGCAGTGGGACCTCAACTATCTGCTCAAGCTCTGGAAGGCCATCGAGAGCGCCGCAGGATCTGCCCCCGGCCCGTTCCTGATCTACCAGGAAAGCAGTCTGGTGATTCGAGCCATCCGCGACTACTTCACTGCGGACATCGGCGAAATCCTGATCGACACCGACGACATCTTCGAGCAGGCCCAGCAGTTCATGTCGCACGTGATGCCCGACACGGTTGCTCGGGTCAAGCGTTACCGGGATGACGTGCCGCTCTTCTCGCGGTTTCAGATTGAACATCAGATCGAGTCCGCCTTCGCACGGGTTGTACCCCTGCCCTCCGGGGGGGCCGTGGTGATCGACCACACCGAGGCACTGGTCGCCATCGACGTCAACTCGGCCCGTTCGACCAAGGGCGCGGATATTGAGGAAACAGCGCTGCGCACCAATCTGGAGGCTGCAGACGAAGCCGCACGGCAGATGCGCCTACGCGATCTGGGCGGCCTGATCGTGATCGACTTCATTGATATGGAGAACACGAAGAACCAGCGCGAGGTTGAACAACGCATCAAGGAAGCGCTGCATTACGACCGAGCCCGCGTCCAGACCGGCAAGATCTCCCGCTTCGGTCTGCTCGAGTTATCCAGGCAGCGCTTGCGCCCTGCGCTCAACGAAGGCTCGCACATCACCTGTCCGAGGTGTAATGGCACAGGCGTCATTCGCGACACCGAGTCCTCGGCGCTGCACGTTCTGCGGATGATTCAGGAAGAGGCGATGAAGGAAAACAGCGCTGCAATCTGGGCGCAGGTCCCCGTCGAAGTGGCCACGTATCTGCTGAACGAAAAGCGTGCCGAAATTGCAAAGCTCGAGGCGCGCCACAAGGTCGAAATCGTGCTCGTCCCGAACCGCCACCTCGAAACCCCTCACTATCGGCTGGAACGTATTCGCCACGACGATGAACGGCTCGGCACCTATCGGGCCAGCTACACCATCAGCGACGCCCCCGCCGAGGACACCAGCTACTTCGACTCGAAGTTCGACAAGGGTAAACCTCGTGCCGAAGCGGCCGTCCGCTCAGTCACACCGGATCGCCCTCCTCCCCCTGCGGCGCCGGCCGAGGCGCCCGCTGCACCTGCGATCGGCGCGCCGGCGGGCTCGCCTCCCGCGCAACCGCCTGAGTCCGGTGCAGCCGCGGCCTCGCATGGCCTGTTTGGCAAGATTCTGGGGTTCTTCAAGCGAAAGCCCGCCAACGAAGCCAGCGCAGCAGCGCCCACCAGCCCGGAAGCCCCCTCTGCAGCGCCCTCCCCGTCCCGTCGCGCGTCCGACGGGACCGATCGCAGCGACCGTCGCGAAGGCAGCCGCGGTTCCCGAGGCGGCCGCGGTGGCCGGGGTGAACGTGAGCGCACCAGTGAACGGAGCGACCGAAGCGGGGAACGCAGCGGCGAGCGGACGGATCGTGTCGAGCGATCCGCCGAGCGGACGACCCAACGGGAGGGTCGCGCGAACCGTGATGCCCGTGGGGCGGAGGCCCGTCCCGCCAAGGAGACGACGGAGGTCGCCCGCGAGCCGCGTTCGGGTCGCCGTGATCGCGCTGATCGAGGCGAGCGTCCCGATCGCGAGGCATCCTTCGAGCACAGTCCAGAGACCGCGACCACCCTGCAGGCACCCAATACCGCAAGCGCCAGTGGTAGCCCAGAGCGCTCTGTTCAGCGCACGTCCGAACGGGACCCGCGGGCGCCGGGAGGCGCGGCCGCTCCGTTGATCGCCGAACCGATCGCGAATGGCTCGATCCAGGACACCCCGGCTGCCGATGCAAGCGCTGGGCAGGACGCAGGCGATGGCGAGGGCCGACGTCGCGGACGCCGCCGGCGTTCGAACCGGCGCGATCGACCGGATGCGGACGGCTCGGGAACGCAGACGGCAAACCTCGAATCCAGCCCAGTCACGGCAGGAGCAACGCCCCCCGATGAGGCGGCTCCGACCTTCGCCCTGGCGGCAACGATCGCGACCGCTGCGCGCACGCCCTCGGCCGAATCCAGGGCAGTGACTGAGCCGGTTGCGGTCGCCGAGCCGGTTGCGGTCGCCCAGCCGGTTGCGGTCGCCGAGCCCGTTGCAGTCGCCGAGCCCGTTGCAGTCGCCGAGCCCGTTGCAGTCGCCGAGCCGGTTGCGGTCGCCGAGCCGGTTGCGGTCGCCGAGCCGGTTGCGGTCGCCGAGCCGGTTGCAGTCGCCGAGCCGGTTGCAGTCGCCGAGCCGGTTGCGGTCGCCGAGCCGATTGCAGTCGTCACGCCACCGACGCGGGACGACCTTGTCGCAGTCGTTGCCGAGGCCGGTCTGCAGTGGGTTGAGACCACCGCACGCGCCTCAGATACAGGGGCAACTCAGGCACCCGTTGAGCCGCGCCCGACGCGTCGGCGCAAGCCGAAGGCAGAGGTGCCCGCCGAGCCACTGGTGCAGGTCGAAACGCGGCAGTAAAGGTGGTGCAGGATGAGCGAACGTGTGATTCCAATTGCGGACGCACGCTACCCGGCAGGGGTGCCCAGTGTTCCAGAGCATTGGGCCCCTCCTTCGGGTTCGCTCACCGACTCGAGAGGGCGTCCCCTTCATGATCTGAGGATCTCGGTCACGGATCGGTGCAATTTCCGATGCACCTACTGCATGCCCAAGACGATTTTCGGTCCCGACTACGCGTTCCTGCCGCAGCCTTCCTTACTCACTTTCGAAGAGATCCACCGCGTCGCACGACTCTTCGTCGCTCACGGCGTCGAGAAGATCCGACTGACAGGGGGCGAGCCCCTGCTCCGGAAGGGTCTCGACGTTCTGGTTGGAATGTTGTCGGCATTGAGAACGGCTTCGGGGCTCCCGATCGATCTCACCCTGACCACCAACGCGACACTCTTGCCGCGGATGGCCATGCGCCTGCGCAACGCGGGCCTCAAACGACTGACCATCAGCCTTGATGCAATCGACGAAGCGGTCTTCAGGAAGATGAATGACGTTGATTTCCCTGTCGCGAGCGTACTCGAGGGCATCGACGCAGCCGAGCGGGCCGGGTTCACGTCGATCAAGATCAACATGGTTGTGCGAAAAGGGGTCAACGATCACCAGATCCTGCCCATGGCGGCCCATTTCCGCGGTAGCGGACACATCCTCCGATTCATCGAATTCATGGATGTTGGCGCCTCGAATGGCTGGCAGCTGGACGAGGTGCTGCCAGCGAAGGGACTGATCGACGAGATCGACCGGGTCTATCCCATCGAGCCGCTGCAGGCGAATTACGCCGGCGAGGTCGCGGAGCGCTGGCGATACAAGGATGGCGCGGGCGAGATCGGAGTGATCACCTCGGTGACCCAACCCTTCTGCCGTGACTGTTCCCGCGCACGTCTGTCCACCGAAGGCAAGCTCTTTACCTGCCTGTTCGCCTCAGAGGGGCATGACCTGCGAGCACTCTTGCGCGGGTCGTATTCCGACGAACAGATTGCAGCTGCGATTGGTCTCATCTGGCGGGCGCGCGAAGACCGTTACTCAGAGATCCGTACCCACGCGACGGCAGACCTTCGCAAGATCGAGATGTCGTACATCGGAGGTTGATCGTGGTGCAGTCGGCCCGCCGCTCCTGTCCGCTGCCTCCGGTCACCGGACTCGTGCTGTGTGGCGGACAGGGGCGCAGAATGAGTCCGGACGGCGCGGGAATTGACAAAGCGTTCGTCACGTTTCGAGGGCGTCCCTTGGTGCAGCATGTCATTGAACGGATGACGCCGCAGGTCGATACCCTGATCCTGAACACGCCCTCTGGCCCCGCTTGGGATGCGCTTGGATGCGAGCGGGTCAGTGATCGACTCGGCACCCCCAATCAGCCCATCGGACCCCTGGCCGGTATTCATGCCGGTCTGAAGACCATCCGGACCAACTGGCTCGTTTGCACGCCCTGTGACACCCCCTTTCTGCCCCGGAATATGACACGCACCCTCTTCGCCGAACAGAAGCGCACCGATGCGATGGCTGTCGGTGTGCGATGCGAGGGCCGACTGCATCCGATTCTCTGCCTGCTCCACCGCGGCGTGGTGGAGGGCCTCGAGCGATTTATCGACGGCGGAGGGCGTCGTGTCGAAGACTGGCTGCGGACGATCCCTGCGGCATGGTGTGCCTTCCCCAACGCCGAATCCTTCATCAATCTCAACACCCGCGCAGAGCTTGAAGCCATGGAGCGCCCATGAACGACGACCGCTTCCTGAGGCATCTGAGCGCGCATATGAATCTGCTCGAGCAGACCGTCCCTCATTCGGTGCCCGTGGAAACCGCGCGCGAATTGATCGCTCAACTCGGCGAGCCGATCGCTCAGACGGAGAGCTGCCCGATCGAGCTCGCCGCAGATCGGATCCTGGCCACTGACCTGTACTCGCCGATCGACGTTCCCGCCCACGACAATGCTGCGATGGATGGCTTTTCCATGCGCGCCATCGACCTCAACCCGCTCGAGTCGACCCGTCTGCGTATCGTCGGAAGCGCGCTCGCCGGCCGTCCGTTTACCGGCTTACCGGCCATCGGCGAGTCCATCCGAATCATGACCGGCGCAGTCATCCCGCAGGGGCACGACACCGTCGTCATGCACGAGATCTGTGACCTCGACGAGGGTGTCGTGACCATTCCAGGCGGGCAACGACCCGGTCAAAACAGGCGCCTGCAAGGGGAGGACCTTGCCCGTGGACAGCTCGCGCTCCGCGCCGGCACCCTCCTGGAGCCCGCACATATCGGTCTCATCGCCTCACTGGGTCTCGATCGGATCGAGGTTCGGCGACGCCTCCGCGTCGCCTTGCTCTCGACCGGCGACGAGTTGCGATCACCCGGCGAGTCCTTGGGCAGCGGACAAATCTACGACAGCAACCGATACACCCTCACTGCACTGCTGCGCCGCCTGGGCGTACAGGTGATCGATCTGGGCCGGATACCCGATCAGCCCGATCGCCTTGAAACGACAATCCGCGACGCAGCGTCCGAAGCGGATGTGATCCTCTCATCCGCGGGAGTCTCGGCGGGCGATGCCGATTACGTCAAAGCCGCTCTCGCTCGCCTGGGACGCATCGTCTTCTGGACACTGGCCATGCGTCCCGGCCGGCCGTTGGCAGTCGGACACATCAGGTCGACCCTTTACTTCGGACTGCCGGGCAATCCCGTTGCAGTCATGGTCACGTTCATGATGCTCATACGAGACGCGCTGCTTCGCCGCGCCGGCTTGACGCTCCGGGCGCCGCTGCGCATCGATGCGTACTCGCTCGAGCCCATCAAGAAGCGCCCGGGGCGAAGCGAATTTCTGCGCGGGTACTGGGTTCAAGGGCCCGATGGTCGCCTGGGCGTCCGCACGACCGGTGATCAAGGCTCGGGCATTCTTCGCTCGATGGCCGAGGCGGATTGTCTGATCGTCTTGCCCGCGGATCGAGAAACGGTCGCCGAGGGCGAACAGATTCAATGTTTTCCGATGTCTGCGCTGCTCAATCCCTGACCACGACAGGTTGGGCCACCGGTTCAGCCACGAGCAATCGGCCGGCCATGAGCCCACGCACGGTCTGGGCGCTGAGCCAGAGCATCAACGTGGTGACGGCCATCAGGAGCATCACGGCCGCCGGACGCAGCATCTGGAGATGCACGGCACTCGACAACACGATCGAACTGAAGGCTGCACTGGGAAAGGACATCGCCCAGAAGGGCATCCCGAACGTCATCCGGCGCAGTTGGGGAACCAGCGTCAGCGCGAACAGCGCGAAAAATGTAGCGAGCCCCGCCATCGCATCGTTCAGCAGGCCGGGCGCACCCAGGGTCAAGAGCGCGGGACCCGTAATGGCCGGCGGCGCGATCGTGATGAACCAACTGGGCAGCAGTCGCTCAGGGAGCGCCGTCATCGCAGTACGCGCGAGAAGAAGCGCCAGAACGACGGGCCACATCAGAAGCCCGAGCGCGAGGCACGCGACCGAAATGGTCTGGAAACCCAGTGGAACGCCCGCAAGCGGCACGAGGACGTTACCCACCACCGGAATCAATACGATCGGCGTGATCGA
>JBDLRB010000063.1:0-2514 GCA_039800205.1 Pseudomonadota bacterium
ATTTCGGGCGAATGGGCGGGCTGCCGACGCATCCCGAACTGCTCGACTGGTTGGCGGCTGACTTTCGCGATGGTGGCCAGTCATTCAAGAATCTGCACCAGCTCATCGTGACCAGCGCGACCTACAGGCAGGTGTCGGAAGTCATGGGTCGGGACTCGGCGGCGCAGATCGATTCCGACAACCGCTATCTCTGGCGAGCGAATCGGCGGAAGCTTGAAGCCGAAGCGGTGCGCGATGCCGTGTTGCTCGTTTCCGGTAAACTCGACTCGAAGATGGGCGGTCCGAGCTTCAAGGACTTCGTGATCGACAAGCCCGAGCATTCGCCGCACTACGAATATCATCTGCATGATCCGGAAGATGCGAGGTCCCATCGCCGTTCGATCTACCGTTTCATCGTGCGTTCGCAGCAGCAGCCGTTCATGACGACGTTGGACTGTGCCGACCCGTCGATGCAGGTCGGCCGCCGCAACGAAAGCCTCTCGCCACTCCAGGCCCTGACCATGATGAACAACTCGCTGATGCTGACCATGTCGAGGCACTTCGCGGCTAACATCGAGAAGCTGGAAGGCGATTTGGCCGTCAAAGTTGGTGCGGCCTACTATGAAGCCCTCGGACGTACACCCTCTGCGAAGGACGCGAAAGAGTTGACCCAATACGGGAGGGAGCACGGGCTCGCGAACCTGTGCCGCGTGTTGTTCAACCTGAACGAGTTTTCATTCGTGGACTGAGTATGAAAAACGAATCGCCTTTTCATCGCATCGCATCGTCGCCGATGGCGCAGAATCGACGGGAGTTTCTCTGGCGTTCCGGAGGTGGGTTGGGCGGTATCGCTCTTGCGAGCCTGCTCGGTGGCGAAGGCCTGCTGAGCGCCGTAGCACGGGCTGCGGAGACTCGATTCCACCCGGGTCAGCCCCACCTCAAGCCTCGGGCAAAACGTGTCATCCAGATGTTCATGGGCGGTGCGGCCAGCCACCTCGACCTGTTCGATTACAAGCCGGAGTTGATCAGGCGCGACGGGCAGAAGAGCGACTTCGGCGAGCACGTGGAGGCGTTTCAGGACGGGTTGGGGCCGTGGATGAAACCGGTCTGGGCCTTCAATCCGTATGGCCAATCCGGCAAGATGCTGGGCGAGACGGTGTCCGAACTCGGGAAGGTCGTGGACGACATGGCGTTCGTTCACAACTTGGTGGGAAAGACGGGCGTTCACAGTCAGGCCACGTACCTGCAGGCGACTGGATTTCAACTGCCTGGTTTTCCCGGCATGGGTTCGTGGGTCAGCTATGGGCTCGGCAGCATGAATGAGAATCTACCGACGTTCGTGGTGCTCCCGGATCATCGTGGCTTCGCCTCGAATGGACCGAAGAATTGGGACTCGGCATTCCTGCCCGGCCAGCATGCGGGAACGATCATTTATCCCGGACAGGAGAATCCCATCACCGACCTGTTCCCCGGCAAATCCGGTGGCTACGTGTCGTCCAAGAGCGAAGCGGCGGCTCATCAAGTCATGGACCGGATCAACCGCGAGCACGCCGCCACGCGTGAGGGCGACGTCCGGCTCGACGCCCGCATTCGCAGCTACGAACTCGCCGCGCGCATGCAACTTGCCGCGCCCGAGGCGATGGACCTCTCCAAGGAGCCGGACTATCTGCTCGACCTTTACGGTATCGAAAGGAATCCGCCGACCTGGCCCAAGGACATCAACGCCGAGGAGGAGATGGATTACTTCGGGCGCAAATGCCTCGTCGCGCGTCGATTGATCGAACGCGGCGTGCGCTTCGTCCAGATCTGGAGCGGCAATGACAACGGCTTCCCGCGGCGCAACTGGGATTCCCACGAGGACATCCGCCGTGATCACGGGCCCCTCTCGATGGGCTTTGCGCGCGGCGCGGCGGCGTTGATCCAAGATCTGAAACAACGCGGACTCCTCGACGACACGATCATTCTCTGGACGACGGAGTTCGGACGCATGCCTTCGTCACAGGGCGGCAAGGGACGCGACCACAATCCGTATTGCTTCACGAATTGGCTGTGCGGTGGCGGCATCAAGGGCGGAGCGGTCGCCGGTGAAAGCGACCAGTGGGGCTACAAGCCGCTCGACCGCAGTCACCCGACCACGGTCTACGACATCCACGCGACCGTCCTGCATCTGCTGGGCATCGATCACACCAGGCTCACCTTCCGCAGCAACGGTGTTGATCGACGTTTGACCGATGTCCACGGAGAAGTAATCCAAGGATTGCTGGCTTGATTGGCAAGACACCGATCCGATGGACGGGCAAGCTGGCCCGTCGGCTGAGAACCAGGCAGTTTGCCAACTTGGTGGACCGCGGCCTCCGAGGAATCATTCCGGCTCTGATCGCATGTGCCGCGCTGACGGCTCTTCAGGCGGCGCCGGACAAGAACGGCTTTCCCGCACCGCCCGCATTCGACGATTCCCCCGCCGCGCCCACTCCACTCGTCAGCCTGGCAGTGGCGTTCAGCCCTCGCCTGCGTGCGCTGACTGCGGAACGAGAG
>JBDLRB010000064.1:0-3603 GCA_039800205.1 Pseudomonadota bacterium
CGTCAGAGTGTGCGAGTCGCGGTGGGGGGATGATAGGGTAGATCAGACGGTTTCGGGTCAGGCCTTCGCATTTTCGCTACGTCACAGCCTGGGCCGATGCCGGTGCACAGGCGGATATCCAGTTTCGCGACGGGCATCGGGTTGTCGAGCCGCGCGCCAGGCCGAACTACACGCTGGCGGAGTTGCGGGTGGTAAGCGTCGGAGGAATACACCCCGACAGGATTCGTCCTTCAGACTGGGGCCTGTGAGGGGCCCGGCGGACGCCTACAGCTGCGCGCCTTCGAAATCGATCGCCTTTATGTGACGAATGCTGACTTCGCGCGACTCCTCCAGCAGCACCTCCCGACCGACCCCGCAGGACGCCGATACTTCGACTGGGACGACCGTGATGCCCGAACCCATCAGATCGACGGCAATTGGCGTGCCGGCCCAGGCTTTGAAAATCATCCGGTGGTTGAAGCGAATAAGCTGGGTGGCACTCGCCTACTGTCCGCACTGGGTAAGTCACTGCCCAAAGAGCCGGAATGGGGAAAGGCGGCCCGTGGCACGGACGGTGGTCCTTATCCCTGGGGCGATGCGTCACCGACCTCAGCACGTCCGCACTTTGCAGCCGGCCACCACATCATCGGTTTTCGGTGCGCGCGCTGACAACAAGGACTGGGCGATCGGCCTGGCGATAGCTCACCATCGCAATCCGGTGCTGACCGAGATCGGTGATTGTTCCTACAAAGCGACTCACAGACCGGTCTTTCGACGCGGGACATCAGGCACTAAAGCGCCTCGCAAATACTTTTTTGGTAATGGCAGCGAGGTCACTGACCGGTGTAAGTGAGCTAGGCAGACCGACATCCCATCACGGTCTGGCTGCGCGACTGATCGGGTGAGCTTGATCAGTCCGCCTGAGAAAGCAGCATTCGACAAGCTGCCAGATCAACCTTCTGGGTGCCCAGGCGCGGCAAGGCATCTACGAATCGGATCACCCGCGGAATCTTGAATCCCCCCATTGCCGCCCGGCAGGCCTGATCGATCGCATCGACACTGAGCGAAGGATCGCTGCGAACGATCAGTGCCCCGACGCGCTGCCCGAGCCGCGGGTCGGGTACGCCAACCACGACAGCGTCGACGACCCTATCCAGGCCCAGCAGCACTGCTTCGACCTCGGCAGGGTAGACGTTTTCGCCACCCGTTTTGATCATCGTGTCGCGCCGGCCTAGGAAGTGAAGTGCGCCGCCTTCATCGAAAAACCCCAGATCACCTGTCGGGTACCAGCTGCCCTCGACCAGTCGCGGTAAACGGATGAATTCACCGTCCCAGTAACCGGGCGACACACCGTCTCCCCTCACCATGATCTCGCCGGTCTCTCCAACGCCGGCGGGCTGCGCCGTCTCCGGGTCGAGTACCGCGACATCGGAGCTGTTCCGGTTGGGGTAGCCATTGTTGGCAAATCGTCCCGGCTCAGGCTGCAGACGGGAGTAGGTCAGGCCGCCCTCCGTCCTTGAGTAGCCCTGCAGCAGCACGCCACCGATCCGACGCTCGTACGCTTCAAACGTGGAATGGTCCAGCGAGTGGCCTCCACCCCACGCGAATCGCATTGTCGAACCACTGTACGCATCGAATGCCGATTCAGCCGCCTGAACGATGTCAACAACAACAGTACCGATGACATGCATGAAGGTCACACCTTCGTCATCGATCGCCTGGAGCAACTCCCCGAGATGCCAGCGATCCAGCAGCACGAGCTTGCAACCCATGAAGATGCAGTTGGAAAAAACGCTGAGTCCGCTGGTATGGAACATCGGCGAAATCGCCAGTCCGACGTCGCGACGCGACAGCTGGAAGCAGTCCGCCATCGCCCCCGCGACAGCGACGCGCATCCCGTGCGTGTGGATCGCAGCCTTTGGAGTTGAAGTGGTGCCAGAGGTGTACAGCAGGTTGGCGAGGTCACTGGATTGACACGCCAGACTGACGAAGTCTTCATGCGAATCGGCAAGCGCTTCCCAGAACGTACCGGACCGGGGCGTTTCATCGACTGCCAGGCATCGGGCCACAACGGCAGGGTCAGCAAGCATGGGCTGCCGATCATTCTGGGTCAGCACGACTGCGGGCGTGCAATGCGCGAGCAGCCGAGCCAGGTCCGCCGCCTGCAGACGCCAGTTGAGCGGAGTAGGGATCGCGCCGAGCTTCATCGCCCCCAGAAATGCGATGACGACCTCGACCCGGTTCGGGAGCCAGATGGCCACGCGATCACCAACCCGCACCCCGCCAACCTTCAGCACGTTGGCAAACCGATTGGCCTGCCGGTCCAATTCGCGCCAGGTCAGGCCCAGGCGGCGATCGACGACCGCCACGGCATCGGGGTCGCTCCGCGCATGGATCTCGAGAAACTGCGAGAAATTCACGTTCAGCGCCTCGGCAGCTCGACTGTAGCCGACCCGGTCGCAGTGGTCTGCCCGAGTTGATTGCGCGCCCAGACCTCGAGGTCGATCAAGGCCGATTCGCCCTCAAGACGCTTGCCGATCACCCGCCCACCGGTGAAGGTCGTATCGCCAAAGATCACCGGCAGGCGCAATCGGACGCTGTACCGCCTGATGAAACCGTCGTCGCCCATCCAGTTGGTGAGGGCGGTCGCGATCATGCCGATGCGCTGAGGGCCGTTGTCATACGGCCCCGGCATGCCCAGCTCGGAAGTCGCCACTGCCGCGTCCTGGTGACCGATGCTGGGTGAGACCGCTGCCGCGTAGTAGCTGGGGTCGTAGTTGTTTGGAATGCGCTCGGGAGCAGTCCGCGCCCAATGGGCATAGAGCCACTTCAGACGCGTGGACTTATAGCCCGATGTGCCGACCGCCCCAGCGTAATAACAGGTCATGTCAAGCCGGTTGATCGGTCCCCGCACGGTGCCCGGCAGAGCTTCGCCGGACTCGACGTCTTCCCAGAACAAGGTCTGCGCGCCACGCCTGAACTCACCCAGAATACGAGCGCCGATGTCATCGAGCTCGGCCTGCGTATAGCGGTGCTCGGCCCGTGGTTCATAGCGCAAGCCCCCCTCAGCTCCCAGTCGCGGCACTCGGTAGCAATGGGACATCACCCGAGTCTGCAGCGTGCCCTGCTGATTGCGATAGTCCACGCGCCCGGTCTGGACCAGCATCCGCTGCACCTGCCGACCGCTGATCTCCTTCACATCGACATAATCGGCATCGACCTCGAAAACATCGTTGCGCCGCATGGGCTCGTAAAACTCGGCATCGATCCCAGAGTAGTACCACTGTATATCGGGCAGACCGGGAGCGACCACCGCGTCAAACACCCCGAAGAAAAAAGTCGGCGGTGCGATGATGCCCCCCCAGCGCGTCTTGGACGCGTAGTCCGGGTCAGACCAAAGCGGGTTGTCATCACCGATGCCCCAGGCGTAATGGCGGATCGAATCACGCGAGGCCTCGTGGTTCCAGAGCTCGACTCGGATCGGCATCCCGAGCAACGCACGAGCCTCATCGAGGGCGGCCTGATCAAGAGTGGGACGAAGCAATTTGAGATCGGATTGGTCATTCATCGTGTCAATACGGCAAGGAGCCGTCTCCTCGGGGCTAAAATCTGAAAGGGTTCCAC
>JBDLRB010000065.1:0-28949 GCA_039800205.1 Pseudomonadota bacterium
AGCGGGAGGACGGTCGGCAGCGGCTTCATGCATCCCTCCGATAGATCATGGTCGTGCAGAGATTGCCCCGACAGATGTACTGAACATGACGCGCATCGGGGACCTGCCGCGCTCCAGCCTCGCCACGAAGCTGTCGAACGGCCTCGACCTGATGGAGCCAACCTTGCATGTAGCTATCGGACAGGTGCCCGCCATGGGTGTTGATCGGCAAGTCACCGCCCAGGGCGATCCGCCCGCCCTGCGTGTAATCACCGGCCTCGCCGGGCTTGCAGAACCCGAAATTCTCGAGCGACAGCCAGATGTTGATCGAGAAGCTGTCGTAGATCATCAATGCGTCGATCTCCGACCGGTCGACGCCGGCCATCGCATACACCTGCTCGGCCGCCTTCGGCATCGTATCCCGCCACAGGGTATGGGTCGGCATCGACGAGTTTCGGTAACTGTCCTGGCGGCCGATGCCCGCCAGAAGAACGGGCGGACGGGCAAGATCGCGGGCGCGATCCGTTGTGGTCATGATCAGCGCGACGCCCCCGTCGTTGATCAGACAATAGTCGTACAAGCGCAAAGGCTCGCAGACAAAGCGGGCGTTCATGTACTTGTCGAGGGTCAGGGGATCCTTCTTGATCGAATCCGGGTTCAGCATCGCATGCTGGCGCTGTGTGATCGGCACCGTTGCCAGCTGTTCGGGGCGCGTGCCGTAGGTCTCGAAATGCAGTCGCGCCTGGAAGGCGCTCGCCGCACCGGGTGACGTGAGCCCGTAGTAGTAGTACGCGCTCGAATACTCGCGGCCCGGAGTCACCACGGTATCGCCGCCGAATTTTCGACCCTCTGCGCGCGAAGCGTTGCCGTAGACCAGTGCCACCGTGCGGCACAGACCCGCGTGTAACATCATCGCGGCCTGCTGGATCAATGGGCCCGTCGCCAGGCCGCCCAGATCGAAGTTGGCGCCGGCAACCGGGTTGATGCCGAGCATTTCCCCCATTCGGACGAAACTGACATTGCCAGGGCCTTGAACGATCAGGCCATCGATATCGTCCTTTTTCAAGCCGGCATCATCCAGCGCCCGACGCAGGGCCGTGATCGCCAACGTGTATGGATCGGCGTCCGGGAAGTTTCCCTGCTCGGACGCACCCACTCCGACAATGGCGGTCTGACCGCTCAGCGCCTTCAGGCGATCGAGATCGCCGTTCATGGCCGCCCCTCGGCGAAACATCGAGACTGACTGCTCATCATGCGTTCTCCGCTGCAAGAATCAGCGCACTCTTGTGCGCATTGGCACCCCCACTGGTGACGAGGCAGGTCCGTGCATCGGCGACCTGCGCCGTCGCTTCGCCCCGCATCTGTCGGACGGCCTCCACGACCAGATTGAGCCCCTGCAGATAGCTCTCGGACAAGAGCCCGCCCGCCGTGTTGCACGGTAAGGCACCGTCTGCCCAACGCAAGCCTCCGCCCGAGATGAAATCCGGCGCCGCCCCGCGCTCGCAGAGTCCAAAGTCCTCGAGCGCGAGGGTGACGACCCCCGTGAAAGCGTCGTAAATCTGTGCCACGTCAATATCACCGGGCGTGAGATCGGCCATTTCAAACAGATCTCGCGCGAGCAGACGCGAATTGACCGAGGCGTAATCGTCAAGCGGCATGTTGTGCGAACCCATGGGCCCCTGCCCCCAGCCTGGACCACTCGCCTGGGCCGCGGCCAGGACACGCACTGGACGCGATCGGAGGTCGTTCGCACGCTCGCGCGTCGTGAGAATCACGGCGCATGCCCCGTCGGTCTCCAGACAGCAGTCGGCTGCTCGGAAAGGGTCCGCAATTCGGCGCGACGCCAGATACTGCTCACGCGAGAGCGGCCGACCAAAACAGACAGCGCGGGGGTTATGCTGGGCGTGCTCGCGAAAGGCCAGTGCAACGTCGGCCAGATGCTCGGCATCGTTGCCGGTCTCATGCAGGTAGCGCCTGAAGGTCAGCGCCACCATCTGCGCAGGCGACATCAGACCGTAGGGCGCCATCCATTGACTCCCCCAGGGGCGTACCCGGTAGTGCCCGAAGCGCTCGAACTGTCCCTGACAGATCGATCGATAAACAACCACGGCCCGGCAAATCCCTGAATGCAGGGCAAGCGCGGCATTCATCACGGCCCCAGACGCGCCTCCCCCTCCCGCGCCCCAGACGATATTCGAGAACCGGAGTTCAGGGATGCCGAGGGCCTGTTGAAGGACGACGGGCTCCTGGCGCTCGTTAGCGAATGAACAGAAGCCATCGATCTCGTCCGGATCGATCCCGGCGTCCCTGGACGCATTCAGAACGGCCTCGCAGCACAGATCAAACTCGCTCCGTTCGGTCGCACCATAGCGGGTATAGGCGGTCTCGCCGATGCCAACGATCGCCACGCGATCGGCGAGAGAGGCTCTCGATCGGATCATCGCGTTCGCAACCGTCTGACCATCATGACCCTTGAGCACTCATGCGATGGCCAGGGGATTCAGCGGACTGCCTGTTCCGCCGGTGATCCGCAGGGGCGCGGCGACGAACATGAACTCGTGACAACGATCCGCAGCGAGTTCGTCGAGCGCAAGGAGTTCGATCAGGTAGACGCCAAAATCACGGATCAGCATGCGGTGTACCGGTGCCGGCTCATCGTTCTCGGTGGGTACAACTTCGATGCCATAGTTGTCGGAGCCGACGCCCGAGATCCCCAATTCGCCCAGGTACCGTGCGGCTTCGAGCCCCAAGCCGGGCTCACTGCGGAAAAATGCATCACTGCCTTGCTCGCGAAACACGGCTTGCCAGCCCGTACGAAGCAAGACGATATCGCCCGTTTTTAGTGCGACGCCCTGGTGGGCGGCACAGCCCCGAAGATCGTCGACACCGATGACCTCGCCGGCCGGAAGATGAGTCAGACCGCGCCATCCGGCGAGATCCAGCAGCACCCCGCGTCCGACCAGTTGCTTCAGTTTGTCGATCCCCAGCTTGCGCGCGCCCGTCGACCGGACGAGCGAACCGAGATAGCCGTTGTACATCTGGTCGTCATACCAGACGTGGGCCAGGGAATCGATGTGCGTGGTGCCGTGCGTGGGCAGGCTGATGTAGTCATCGGCGCTCTGATAGCCCGCTTTGCGCTTGAGCCCGGCGGCATAGTCGCCCCCGTCCAGCGTCATGAAATGCAGGCAGGGGGCCCGCCGCGGGAATACCGGCACTCCTTGCTGCTGAACGGGGAGTGAAAGGCTGTACACCCGACCGCTTCGGACCCGCGACGCCGCCTCGCGGATGTGGTCCGGCGTGATGAAGTTGGCGGCACCACGTTCATCGTCACCGCCCCAACGACCCCAGTTGCCCTGCGCAGGTAGCGGCTTGTAATCGGCTGGATCACTCATGTTCAGTCCCCGGATGGGAAGCCACCCTGAAACAGGGCAAATCAACATCGCCACGGCGCTCCCAGGTGAGGGTCACGCGAAGGCCGATACGGAGTGCTTCAGGCGGCGCATCGATCAGATTGCTGACCAGACGAACCCCATCCGTACCATCGAGCAGTACAACGACCACGTTGTACGGCACGCTGTCCCGCAGTGCCGGGTTGACCGCATGACGGACCACGGTCCAGGTGTAGACCTCGCCGTCGCCAGACACCTCGGCCCATTCGGATCGGTCTGAGCGACAGTGGGCACAGCGCGGTTGGGGGGGATGCCTGAAACGGTGACAGTGCAGACAGCGCTGGATACAGAGCCTGCGTTCACGACACGCGAGTTCGAACCCGCGCTCATGCGGCAAATACGGAGGCACATCAAAGCCGACCGGCAGGTAGGCCACCGTCATGGATCCCTAGTTCGCCTTGGGCATGAACAGCCGGATATCGTCCGGCGAAACCCTGAGCCAAACCCGCTCACCCTGCGGCCACATCCGCGGCGGCGAGAGTTGCAGGCGCCACTCGCCCTGCCCGACCTTCACGTACAGGTCGGCGAGATTGCCCAGGAAATACACCCTGGAGACCTCCGCCTGGACAACGTTTTCGCCCTCAAGCGGCTGTGCGGAGACCTCGACATCCTCGGGGCGCATCAACAGATCGGCTGCGGCCCCCAACGCGAAGCCCTCCGTTGAGCAGGACAGCGCCAGGCCATCGTCAGTCCGGACTCGACCGGGGGCTTCGACCTTGACCGATACGACGTTGGCCAGCCCAACAAACTCGGCACCGAATCGCGAGACCGGTCGCCGATAGATGTCCTGCGGACCACCGATCTGATCGATCCGGCCCTGGTCCATCAATACGATTCGATCCGCGATCACCATCGCCTCCTGCTGATCGTGGGTCACATACAGCGAGGTGATACCCAGCCGCTTTTGCAGCTCGCGAATCTCGAAACGCATGTGCTCGCGCAGCTTTGCGTCCAGGTTGGAAAGGGGCTCGTCAAACAGCAGTACGCGGGGCTCAAGGACAATCGCCCGGGCGAGTGCGACCCGCTGCTGCTGCCCTCCTGAGAGCTTGGAGATATCGCGCTCGGCGTAGCCCCGAAGGCCCACCAGATCAAGCACGCGCTCGACCCGCTCCGCGATCACCGCACGATCGAGCTTTTTCAAACGCAAGCCAAACGCAACATTCTCGAACACGGTCATGTGCGGCCAGACTGCATAGCTCTGGAACACCATGCCGATCGCACGTTTCTCCGGGGGCAGTGAACCGCTTGCCGATGAAACCAGCTCGTCGCCCATGCGGATCTCGCCCCCGCTGACGTCCTCCAACCCAGCCACACAGCGCAAGGTCGTTGTCTTCCCGCAGCCACTGGGACCGAGCAGCACAACAAGTTCGCCCGGCTCGATCGCAAGCGATACCTCATCGATCGCCTTGAACGTCCCGAATTGTTTGACCAGTTTGTCGATAACCACTCGAGTCATGAAGCATTCCTCGCAGATGAAGCCGGATTGAGTGGGGGCCAGTCGCCCTGAACGATCTCGTCGGTGCAGTGTCCGGGCGGCGTCGCCGGACGAATGTGCGCCGGCGTTCGGCTGAACGTCCAGGGCGGATCGCAGAGGCAGAGCGCGCCCCAGGGGCTATCGTGGATCCGGACCATGCCGTTCTCGATGTAGTGCTGGTGCCAGCGCGTTTCATCGAAGGACATGAACGCAGAACACGGCACGTGGGCCTGCTGAAGACGGGCGACCCAGAATTGCATCGGTCGACGGCTGAATACCTGCTGCAGGATGGGGATCAGCTGATCGCGATGCTGAACCCGGTCAGGGTTGCGCGCAAAGCGCGGATCATCGATCAATTCGGATAATTCGAGGACCTCGCACAGGGCGCGCCACTGCCGGCGCGAGGTCACCGATACGGCGATGGGCCGGTCTTGTGTGCGAAAGCTCTGATCGGGTACCAGATAGGAGGTGGCACTCCCCATCGGCTGCGGCGTTTGACCGGCCAGATGCTCGGCCATTCGAACCCTTTGCAGGTCAAGCCCCGCCTCGATCATCGTGATTTCGAGCAATTGTCCCCGTCCCGTCCGCTCGCGCTCGAACAAGGCGGCGAGCACCGACTGGACGATATGGACGGCGGTGTTGACATCGAAATGCCCGTACCATCGCCAGCGCTGACGCAGCCCGCCCGGCTCGCCGTTGACCGAGCAACTGCCGGAAAACGCCTGAATGTGGGGATCGGTCGCACCCAGGGTCACCATCGGGCCGCGCGGACCGAAACCGGACGCCGATGCGTAAATCAGCCTCGGATTGATTGCCGCAAGTGCGTCATAGCCGATGCCGATCCGATCGGCGACGCCGGGCCGGAAATTCTCGATCAGGACATCGGCCTGACCGGTCAAACGATGTACCTCGGCCCGATCCTTGGGCGTCTTGAGATCAAGCACGATCGCGCGCTTGCAGGAGTTCATCGAGATGTAGGTCGACGACAAACCGCGCTTTTCGGGCCGAACCGCCCGGATGAAATCGCCTGAGGGCGCTTCGAGCTTGATCACATCAGCGCCCAGCTGACCCAGCAAGGCCCCGGCCCAGGGCCCGACCGCGCCCTGACTGGCGTCGATGACCCGAATGCCGTCGAGGGGCCCGCCGATCGTCTCGCTCTGTGGGGCACTCATCTCACACCCCCGTGTGCCGCACGAAGCACAGCATCCGTGTGTTGTCCAAGCCGGGGAACGGGACCGAGGGAACGCGCCTGCGCGGTGCTGAACTTGTGGGCGCGATGCATCTGCACCTGCGCGCTAGCGGGTTCATGCCGGACCGGGTCCGAGGGATCCGATGGATTCGATTCAATCTCGGCGAGGGGATCGAGCAGACGCACCTGCTCATTGGCCAGCACCTCGCCGTAATCATTGAACTTGACCGATATGCCGCCCAAGCCGTTGATCCGCGCAGAGGCCTCCTCGCTGCTGACACTACGAAACCAGGGCTCGTACACCTTGCCGTGTGAGTGGCGGCGGTCACCGATATAGATCGTCGAGCGCCAGTCCGCATAGTCTGGATCGGTGGCCAGATACCCCAGGCCGATCGATTCGACGAACTGAACCCAACTGTCTCGCTCGCCATGTCGAAAGTCATAGGTGACCTGGCCATCGCGCGTGGGCCAGCCGTTGTCTGGTGCCCAACGGGGCCCATGAAGATGAAAGCCCTGCCAGTGGTCGGGATCGACCTGTGCGGCGAGCAAGATGGTCTTGAGCGACATCAGCGATTTCAGCACCGAGACCTGGATTCGCTGACCCGCCCCACCTCGATGGACATGCCACAGCCCGGCAAGCATCGCCTGATGGGCATGGATGCCCGCACCGACCCAGGCGACCTCGTAGCCCACCCGGCACGGATCGCCCCCCGGCGCACCGACATAGCGGGTGAAGCCGGACATCGCCTGAGCAACCAGCTCCGAACCCGCATGGTCCCTGAAGGGACCCTTTTCACCCATATCGTTGATTTCGACAACGACCAGCTTTGGATTGCGCTCGATCAGTGAATCCCAGTCGATCCGATGCTCCGCACGCTGGTCGGGATCGGCGTGATAGACCACACCGTCGGCCAAAGCCGTGAGCGCGGTCAGATCAGCGCGACCCGAATCGGTCGCCAGATCCAGGCACAGGCTCTCTTTACCCCGATTCAAATGACAGAAAATCGCTGCGGTATCGCCGATCATCGGCGGTCCCCACTCCCGGGCCCGATCACCCTCTGGGGGTTCGATCTTGATGACTCGAGCGCCCAGGTCCGCCAGATGCAGCCCGCAGAACGGGCCGGCAACGCCCTCAGCGATCTCGAGAACTGTGAATCGCTCAAAGGACGGCAACACACCCTTGACGGGCACGGGCTGAACCACGATCACGCACCTCCCTTACCGAGGGCCCGCTCGAGCCCCACATCGAATATGGCTCGCGTGCCGATGACAAGCAGGAGCATCAACACCGTCTGAACGACACCGACCGCAGCAGCGAACTGATAGTTGCCTGCATCCATGTAATGCCAGGTCAATACGGAAAGCACCTGACTGCGATCGGAATAGAGGAGAATCGATGCAGACAGTTCCTTGATACTCATCAGCATCACGAAGAAGAAGACGGCGATCAGCGTGGGCTTGATCAGCGGGATGGTGATCCGCAGCATGGCCTGCACCGGCCCGGCGCCCGACATCCTCGCACTGGCTTCAAGATCCGAATGAATCTGAAGAATGCCCGAGTGGGACACGAGAATGCCGTAAGGAAGGAACTTGGCCACATAGGCAAAGAGCAAAATCCAGATCGTGCCGTAGAGCGGCGTCTGAAGGTAGGTCCAGACCAGCCCGATTCCGAACACGAGCCCCGGTACAGCCACGGGCAAGACCCCGAGGAAGGATAGCGAGCGTGTCGCGGGTCCGGGCGACCGGATCTCGGCATAGCTGATTGCGAAGCCGAGAAGCAGGCAGACCGCGCCAGACATCAGACCCAGCACCACCGTATTGACCAGGGCCGTACGCACGTTCTCGATCTGGAAGATGTCACGATACTGATCAAGGGTCAGCACCTCCGGCGTGATCGTTGCTGCGCTGAATTTCATGAACGAAGAGAGGATCAGCGCACCAAAGGGCAGGAGGTCGGCACACAGTACGTAAAAGGCGATCAGGGCCAACGCAATCGACGTGCCGACCCGGCCGAGCTTGAGCGGATTGCCGCGAAACCCCTTGCCCGACACGGTGACGTAGCGCTCGGACACGCGCGTGACTCGTCGCTGCATCCAGACGCCCGCGATGGTTACAAAGAGCAGGATCGTGCCCGATGCCGCCGCATGCGCACGATGAACCGGGAATTGGGTGGAATCCAGATAGATCTTCCAGGGCATGGTCGTGAAACCGGCCGTGGTGCCGATGATCCCGGGGATCGTGTACATCTCGGCCGCGAGGATGAAGATCAGCAGGCCGGCTGCGAAGACTGAGGGCAGCGAGATCGGCAAAGTGATCCGGGCCAGCGTCGTCCAGGCGGAGGCACCGGATACACGAGCCGCCTCCTCCAGCGAGGAATCAACCTTTCGAAGACTGCCCGCGGTGAACAGATACGCAAAGGGTGCGAAAAAGAGGGTCATCACCCAGACCACGCCCCCATAGGTCCAGATATTCGCGAGCGCGGGCGGTTGATCGAAGATCGTTCCGGCCACTGCGCGCCAGGCCGCGTTCACAAAGCCGGTTTTTTCAGAGCCCAGCGCGATCCAGGCAATCAAACCGGTGAAGGGCGACAGGAACAGCGGCATGATGATCAGCGTCTCGAGCGTACGCTTGAAGGGCAGATCGGTGCGACAGACCAGCATCGCCATCAAGACGCCCAGCAGCAGCGAGAAGGCCGTCACGATCACGGCCAGCCGGACGGCCTCCCACAAGGTCTCGAGGTACTCCCAGGACGTGTAGACGTTGATGACCGCCTGGAGGCTGCGCTCGGGAGACAGGCCAATCTTGGTCTCCTTGTAGAACGCAGCATCGATCGTGTAAACGAGGGGAACAAGCACGATCAAGACCACGACCAGCGCAACCACAATCCATCCCAGACTGGACGCCCAGGATCGCCGCACTGCCAAGGCACGCATGCCTGCCCCCCCCAACTCAACTGCAACGACAATCAGCGGCCATGCTCGCGCAGGGTCTTCGCCCAGAGATCAAGATCCTTGCTGAAATTACGCTCCCAGCGCTTGACGTCCACTGGGTAAACCTCCTTGATCGGCTGGTACCAGCTTTCCTTCACGACACTGCGCTTGTCGTCAACGCCTGTGAGGGTCGTGCGTGACCCGTACTTGAGTTGCAGCACCTCTGCGCCCTCGGCACTCATCGACCAGTTCTGGAACAGACGTGCGGCATGGGGACGCGGCGCGTACTTCGACACCGCCTGCCAGGAATTGCCGAACTCGGGCGTGGGTGAGGGACGGACCCACCGGATGGGCGCGCCGCGCTGGAAATGCGTGACCCCGATGCCTTCCCAAGTCCAGAAGGTGAAGTCATGCTCGCCCGCGATCACACGGTCCAGTCCCACCAGAACCTCGCCGTAAACGGCGGGCTTCTGCTCGGCGACTTTCTTCAGGAACTCGGGCCCGTACTCCTTGGCCATCTTGGGATCGAGAAACATGTGAAGACTGGCATAACAGGCGCCGCACTTCATCGTGGTAACTGCAAAGCGGCCCTTGAAGCGGGGATCCAGGACCCCTTTCCAACTGGAGGCCAGAATCTTGACTTCCTCAGGGGTGACCTTGTTGACGTTGTAGATGATGGCGTTGTCGGTGGTGTAGTTCGCGTAGGCGTGCTGCTTCATGCGGAAGATTTCAGGAATGCGGTCATGGAGCGGAACCTTCCATTCGGCCACATGGCCCTGCTCGATCAGGTCCTGCATGCTCGGGTAATCGCTGATGTGCAGCACATCGACCGCGTGGCGCTTCGCCTGCACTTCCTGGAGGAAGCGCTGATACTGCGCGACACCGACGACCCTCAGGACTTCGACCTTGACGCCGGGGTACTTTTTCTCGAACTCGGCCGCAACCGCCTTCATCGCCTGAAGCGGCGCGCTCTCGTACCAGACCAGTTTGCCCTCTTTCTTGGCGGCCTCGTAGAGCTTGGCCTCGTCCATCGGAAAGGTCTGTGCCGATACGCTCAGCCCGCTGAAAGCCAATGCAAGCGCACCGAACCCGGCCGCAAATTTCGCAAGCATGGATGTCTCCTTTGAAAGATTGATCGACGTTTTTGTTGTTTTCAGAAATCCTACCCCCGGAATCAGCTATCGCACAATGGTTTATATAGGCATTTGAAATATGCCGAACTCGCATGGGTCAAGATGGACATTCCTCGCCTCAAAGCGTTCATGCTCGCCTCGCGCCTCGGGAGCATGTCACGCGCTGCCGCAGAGCTCCGGATTGCACAACCCGCTCTGAGTCGGCAAATCCGCAAGCTCGAGCAGGAACTCGGTGTGCCGCTGCTGGTCCGTGAGGGCCGCGGCGTACGCAAGACCGAAGCGGGCGAGGCGCTGGCCCTCCGGGGCGAAGCATTGTTTCGAAATCTTCAGGAGACGGTCGAGGCGGTTCAGGCACACGCCGGCCGGCCCAGCGGAACGGTCACACTCGCCTTGCCCCCCGGGGCTGGCAAGACGCTTGCCCCCCAACTGATCACCCGCTACCGACATCGTTTTCCGTCGGTCACACTTCGAATCCGCTCGGCCTTGTCGGGGTCGATCCGCGACTGGCTGACACGCAACGAGGTTGACGTCGCGCTGATCCACGATCCGCCACGGATGCCCGAAGTAGAGATCCGTCCCCTGCTCGAGGAGGCGCAGTATCTGATCGCGCCCGCACAGGCCATGCTGGACGCGCTCCCCAAGCACGCGAGAAAACTGCCCCGCGAACCTCAATGGTCCGACCTGGCGGGGCTACCCCTGATCCTGCCCAGCCGGCTGCACGGATTGCGACAACTCATCGAGGACACCGCAGCGCGCGAGCGCGTCGACCTTCAGGTCACCGAGGTCGACAATCTGGAGCTGATCAAGACGCTGGTCGAATCCGGGGCAGGGTACTCCGTCATGGCCTACAACGCCGCACAGGAGGAAGTCCGCCGCCGGGTCCTGCGGGCCATGCCCCTGTCCCCCACCCTCTCCTGGCAGCTCGCGCTCGCAACGCCGCGCAGGCAGCCCACCCGTGCGGCGGCCGAACTGATTCGTATGATCGAGACCCTGGTCGCCGAATTGATCGGCCAGGGTCTGTGGCGAGGTAGCCTGATCGAGCGCGGCGACCGGGGATAGCCCCCGACCATCCATCGCCCCCCGACTCAGCCCGCGAAGGGCCGCTCGGCAATTCCGGCGACACCCGCATCCGCTGCAAACAGCCCGCCCGAAAGCGGGGCCGCAGCGAGAGACGCCTCTGATAGCGACAGGGTGGATGACGTGATGTAGAGCGTTCGCAGATCGGGCCCGCCAAAGCACACGCTGGTCGGCCGCTCACAAGGCACCTCGATCCAGCGATCGATCGTGCCATCCGGCCGGAATCGAACCACTCGATGTCCATGCACCTCGGCCACCCACAGGCCGCCCTCGGCATCGACCGTTGCGCCGTCGGGCCGACCCGCAAAGGCATGCCAGTCGACGAAGGTTTGGCGATGGCTCGCGACGCCGTTCACCGCATCGAATTCGTAGCGCCAGGTGATCTGTCGGGGCGAATCGTTGAAATAGAAATAACGGTCATCCGGACTGAAGCAGGGCCCATTCGAAATGACGATGTCCTGATCAATCTCGTGAAGCGAGAGATCCGGATCGAGACGGAACAAGCGCCCGATCGCGGACTTCACATTGCGATCCATCGTGCCCACCCAGAACCGACCTTGCCGGTCGCATTTACCATCATTGAAACGCGCCTCGCCCAGTTCAAGACCGGGCGGCCGGATCCATTGTGGCTGGGCATCGGGCGTATCGAGCAGCGCGAGGCCGTTTCGGTAGGCCATCAAGAAACCGCCGCGCTCACGCAGCACGAACGAGCCAATCGGCTTACCCATGTCCCAGCGCTTGTGTTCTCCCGTGTGCACATCCAGTCGGTGCAGCGTGGGCCGGGCCACGTCGATCCAGTAGAGCGCCGATTCCGCCGCGCTCCAGACCGGACTCTCGCCCAAGACATCCTTGCAGTCCACGACGCATTGCGCTTGAGTCACACCCATCCTGCACCTCCCATTGATTGGCTGTCCGCATCACAGCCCGTGAGTATTTGCGAGCGTGAAGTGGGCTGTCAAACCCTTGCATGGGCCAGTTGCGCGTCTGCATGGATCGCAATCGAAGGCTTGCCGCGCGCGTGGCAGCGTCGTTAGAATGGGCTGATCAAAGTCGACGACTTACGTATTGTCGACATCAAGACAACACAAAACCGGGCGCAATCAGGGAGGAGATATGACTCAGGATCAGCCGACAGGCCGCATTTCGGGGCTGCGCCGCCGTTGCATGAAGATTGCTGCAGCGGCGATCGGGATGACGACGTTTGCGCTTGTTCAGGCGCAGGACTTTCCTCGGGACACCGCAAAGCTCTACGAAGCCGCGCGCAAGGAAGGCAAGATCGTCTGGTACGAGGCTGCACCGCTCGAGCCCATGCAGGAACTGGCCAAGCGCTTCAACAAGCGCTACCCGGGGATCGCTGTTCAGCTGCTTCGAATTACCGGTCCGCAGCAATACCAGCGCTTCATGCAGGAGACACAAAACAAGCAGCACATCGCAGATATGTTGCTGCTGAGTGACCAGCCGCTGATGCAAGACCTGATCAAGCGCGGACACATCGCCGACTGGCAGGTTCCAACCCACACGCGTATTCCAGAGCCGTTTCGAATCGGCAATTTTGCTTACGCGCCCTATACGACGGACATTGCAATCGTCTACAACACCGAGCGGGTGACGCCCGAAGAGGTGAAGATTCTCGAGTCGAGCTGGAAGGGCGTACTCGATCCGCGCTTCAAGGATCGGTTTGCAGTGGTTCGCCGAAAATGCGGCGCATGTTATGCCGGCGTTCATATGTTCCTCGACCCAAAGCTTGCTGGCGAATATGGCGAGCCCTTTCTGAAGAGCGTGGCAGCACAACGGCCCAAGGTCTACAGTGATAACCCGATCGCGCTCGATCGAATCATCGCGGGCGAGCGTGATTTCGTCTTCTGGCTATGGGAAGCGATCGCTGTCACGAAGTGGCAACAAGGCGCGCCCATTCGATGGGTTCGCCCAACACCGACCCCTGAATGGGGCAACAGCTGGAACGCGGTATCGAAGTATGCGCCGCACCCGAATGCCGCGCGCCTCATGCAGATCTGGTTGTTGAGCGACGAGGGCGCTCAGGCCTTGCAGGACGTCTATGGCAGTGCGACGACACTCACGGGCGTCACCGATACCCGCAAGGTGGTCAAGGAACCCTGGTACAAGCCGATCCAGAAGCGCTACGACATGGACTGGACCCGCTGGGGCGAGAATTACCAGAAGGACATGACGCTCTGGCAGGGCATCCAGGGTCAAACCTCCCGCTGAATGACTCGATGAGCGCGACGCTCGCCGCCCGACCTCCGGACGGACACGAACAGGGCAAGACGCCTGTCCGTGTCGCCGGAGAGACATTGCTGTGGCTCATTGTCGCGTTATTCGTCTTTGCAGTGGCCGTGGTCCCGCTGCTCTACACGATCGACTCGGCGTTCTACAAAGAAACGCAGTTTGGGCTCGACGAGCAACGCAGCCTCGAGGCCGTCCTCAATGTCTACGCGAGTTCGAAGTACCTGAGGATGCTGGGGTCGGCGCTTCTGCTCGCGGCCATGGTTACCGTCTTCGCTCTGGTGGCGGGCGTGTCGATGGCCTTTCTGGTCGGGCGAACCGATCTGCCCGGCCGCGGGCCGTTCGATGTTCTGATTATCGTACCGATGTTCCTTTCGCCCTTTACCGGACTGATTGCCTGGATGGTCCTGGGGTCCGAACGCACCGGTTTCATTAACGTTGCGATCATCGGACTGATGAAGCAGATCGGCATCACCAGCGCGCCGTGGATTGATGTCTGGACCTTCTGGGGCGTGGTCTGGGTCATGGCCCTCTTCTACACGCCTTACGCCTACCTGTTCACGATCAACAACCTCCGGGCCATGGACTCGTCGCTCGAGGAGTCCGCGCGCATGAGCGGCGCCTCCGCCCTGCAATCCGTGGTCCGGATCACCTTGCCGATGATGCTGCCCTCGTTTTTTGCCGCTGGGCTGCTGATTTTCGTTCTCTCGGCAGAGACCTACACCATTCCCGGCATTGTCGGTTCGACCGCGGGCTTCACCACCCTCCCCTGGCAGGTCTATCTTGATTCAACGGTTGCGCCGCTCCATCGTGCACACGCGGCCGCCGGGGGAACGATGCTGCTCTGGGTCACGATCGGCGGCATCATCCTGCAACGCCGGATGACCCGTGTGGCCGAGCGCTTCGTCACGATCGGGGGCAAGGGGCGGCGCAGTCGCCCCATTGAGCTGGGCCGCTGGCGATGGCCCGCCTTCAGCATGGTGACCCTCTACGTGCTCTGCTCGGTCGTGCTCCCCCTGGCCGCACTGCTCGTTTATTCATTGATGAAATACAGCTCGACCCGCTTCACGCTGGATCTGTTCACCGTCAAACACTACATCGACCTGTTCGCCTTACCCAACACGCGTGAAGCACTCATCAACACGCTGCAGTTGGGTCTGATGGCAGGTGCAATCTGCGTGCTCATCGGCAGCATCATCAGCCATGCGGAACTGCGCCGGCCCTCGCGACTGACGGCACTGGTCGCCTTCATCGGTGTCCTTCCGGTCGCGGTACCAGGGATCGTGTACGGGATTGGCCTGATGTGGACCTACCTGCAAACGCCCATTTACGGCACCATCTGGGTGCTGCTTCTTGCCTATCTGGCCAAATTCACGCCTTATGCGATTCTGCTGACGCGATCCGGAATTCTTCAGATCAACCGCGAACTCGAGGAATGTGCCCGCACGTGCGGCGCCAGCGGATTGCAGACGCTTCGACGCATCACGCTCCCGATCCTGAAGCCGGCCATGATTGCAGTGTTCTTTTTCGTCATGCTCCAGAGTATCAAGGAGCTCTCCGCCTCGGCGCTCCTGGCCTCCGAGCGGGGGCCGGTCCTGTCGGTGCTGACCTGGAGCTATATGGAATCCGGAAGCTTTCAGTTCGCTGCTGCGGTCGGACTGCTCCAGTCCCTGATCATGGTCGGTGTGCTGATTCTCACCCGCTCGATCTTCGGCATTCGCCTTGAGCGCGCCGGCAAGCATTGACCCTCATTCCGTACCGCGGAGCCTCTTCCCATGAATGGCGTCACAGCCCAACTCGCCGAATTCGCCGCCCACCTTCAATACGCCGACCTCCCCGCGGCCGTCCAACACGAGTCGCGCCGCGCGCTGCTCAACTGGGCCGGATGCGTTTTTGGTGGTTTGCCCGAAGGAACCGCCGCGTGCGCCGCGCGGGCCCTTGGGCCCTTCTCGGGTCCAGCACAGTCAACCGCAATCGGTTGGGGACGCTTCGACCCGTTCCTCGCGGCGATGCTGAACAGCATCGCCTCGGCGGTCAATTCCTTCAATGACACGCACTACGCCACGGTCGCACACCCCACCAGCCCAGTGGCCGCAGCCGTCCTGGCGCTGGCCGAATCCAGACCGGTCAATGGCGAAACGGCCATGCTTGCGCTGGCGCTGGGCAACGAATTGCAGTGCCGGATCGGCTTGATGCTCGTGGAACCCCCTGCCCGATACGGTGATGGCCTGTCGATGCAGGGCCTCGCCGGGACAATCGGTGCCGCGATCGCAGCGGGCCGACTGATCGGGCTGTCCGCCGAGGCGATGGACCGATGTATCGGGCTCGCAGCCAATCAGGTCTGTGGCCTGCGACAGGCCCATGCCTCCATGGCAAGTGCATTCACGCCAGGCAATGCGGCCCGGGCGGGACTCATGGCCGCCCTTCTGGCCGAATCCGACTATGGCTGTAGCCCAGCCATGCTCGAAGGCCCGAAGGGCTTTGCGATTTCCTACGCGACCGACCCCGTCTGTGAGGCCGCCACCCGCGAACTGGGGTCACGCTGGGAGTTTCTCGCCAACGCCTACAAGCCCTATCCGTCGGGCTTCGTCATCCATCCCGCGACCGACGCAGCCATCGACCTGGCTCGTGCACCCGGGCATGATGTTGCGCAAGTCAACGAGATCGTGATCCGGGTCAACCCACTGACCGTCTCGCTGTGTGATCGCCCGCACCCCACCGGTCGTCGTCAAGCGATTGTCAGCGTGCAGCATTGGGTGGCGGCGGCCCTGAGCTTCGGGCGCGCCGGCTTGCAGGAAGGCGAAGACGAGATCGTCCATCGGCCTGACATCCGGGCGCTCCGCTCAAAGATCCGGATCGAGCCGAGCGAAGCGATCGGACGCGAGGCCTGTGAACTGATCCTGAAACTGAAGGATGGCGCGCAACGCTCGCAGGCGGTCACTCACTGCCGGGGTAGCATCGGGCGGCCGATGACTGATGCCGAACTGATCGAAAAGTACCGTGCACAGGCTGAACTCGTCTTGCGCCCCGAAGATATCGCTCCGATCGAGGCACGATGCCTTGACCCGGAATCAGAGCGATCGATCGGTGATCTCGCTGTGGCCATGCACGCTGCGGTCCTGCGCGGCGAACGCCTGAGTGGCCTGAATCTCTGCTGAGTCGGGCATCGATTCGGATCCGATGGCTACCTCTCATACCAATGCGCTGACCGTCGCAGGCATTCTGGGTCACTTCGCGGCATCCGTCGAAGTCGACGCACTGCCTCCCCTCGCCCTCGAGCGCGCCCAGATGAGCCTTGCGAGCACCCTCGCCAGCGCTGCGTGCGGACATGACCTCGAGTCGACCCGGATCATTCGGTCGGTTGAAACAAATAGCCTCACCGGAAGCGGGCCCTCGACCGTCTGGTTTTCGGGCGAAAGACTTGCACCCGACCGGGCCGCGCGCGTGAATGCCATGGCGAGCGACTCGGCCGCCTCGGACGACAGCGATCTACGCAGCATCGCCCACATCGGCACGATCGCCAGCACCGTTGGGTTGGCCATGGCGCAGTCGCTCGGTCGCCGGGGACGAGAGGTACTGGGCGCCATGGTGGTGGGCTATGAAATCGCTGGCCGGATTGACGAGGCGCTGACGCCTGGGCGCAATCAACGGGGCTTTCACGGCTCGGTCTCAACGCTCTTTGGTGCGGGAGTAACGGCTGCCCGACTGCTGCGTGCGACGCCTGTTCAGATGACCCATGTGATTGCGCTCTGCGCATCATCCGCCTGCGGTCTCACCATTGCCGCAGACACGAGTTTCGCCCGTGAATATCATGCGGGCCTGTCCGCAATGCTGGGCACACAGGCCGCGCTCGCTGCGGTCGCAGGTTTTCGCAGCGAACCCGGCGTGCTGGAATCGAAGCGCGGATTCTTTGAAGCGTTCAACGGCCAGGCGGTCGAGGAGGTGACGCAGGATCTCGGCACCTCATGGGACATCAGCACCGATATGGCGATCAAGCTGATGCCGGGCGCCCACCCCTATCATGCCATTGCGCAGGCCACCATCGAGATTGCGACGCAGCACGACCTGAAGCCCTGCGAGATTGCCGGGATCGTTCTCAGCGCGCCCCAAGTCCGGCCCTGGTCTCAGCGCGCGGCCCGACCGGACGACTTGATCAGTGCAGCGCACAGCGTGCCGTATTTCATCGCGTGTGCGCTCGCCCGACGCACAGTCGACTGGGACTTGTTCAGCGAGGCGAGAATGCGCGATCCAGAGATCGTGGCTTTGATCGACAAGGTCCAACTCGACCCATCCCCCGCGCCCTGGCCGGATCGCTTCCCGCACCGGCACGGTGGCATCGTCACCGTCACCTGCACCGATGGCCGCAGTTTCCGCCATCACTGCGCGGCGCCGCGGGGTTCAGGACCGAACGGGATCGACTGGCTCGATGTCGAAGACAAGTACCGGACACTGATGCCCCGTGTGGGCCTCGCGGCCGCACAGATCGAATCCAGCCTCGCGCTGATTCATGCACTGGTCGATGATTCAGAGGTCGAGAGGCTGATCGCGGCGATTCGAACGCCGATTCGCTGAGGGCGGCTGGCCGGATACGGAGCCCCCTCAGGCGCGCCGCGATCGGACTACATCTTGCCCGGCAGGTAGAGCGCCATCTGCGGGAAGAGACACATCAGGATGAGCATCATCAGGCCCGCCCCGACGAATGGCACCAGGCCACCGAAGACGTCCTCAAGTCGGACCCGATTGTTGGAGGCCGCCTGAACGACGAAACAGTTGATCCCGACAGGGGGCGTCACCGCACCGATCTCAACCAGCACCACCACAAAGATGCCAAACCAGATCGGATCGAAGCCGAGCGCAAGCGCGACGGGATGTGTGATCGGCAGGCTGATTGCGAGCAAGGCCGGCGCATCCATCATCATGCCGAAGACCAGATAAATGGCCACGATGATCAGGATGATCACCCAACGATTGACCTCCAGCCCGGTCATCCAGTCGCCCACTGCGGCTGTTACGCCGGACAAGGCCAGGAACTTGGAAAACAGCAAGGCACAGATGATGATTCCGAAGATCATCGATGAGGCGCGGACGGTTTCGAGCAAGGCCTTGCCGACCTCGATCCGCCGCCAGCTGCGTTGCCGAATCCAGGCCAGCACCAAGGTGAGCAGCGCCCCGACGGCGCCTGCCTCAGTCGGTGTGAAAACGCCCAGATACAGTCCGCTGATCACCCCCAGGATGATCAGGAGCAAAGGGCCGGTGAGCCGCAGCGCCCAGAGCTTCTCGCGAAGCGTGTAGCGCTGAGTCTGGACCGGCGCCCGTTCGGGCCGCCGCCAGACGGTCAGCCAGGTCACCAGGCAGATCAGCGCCGCGAAGACCAGGCCCGGCACGATCCCTGCGATCAGCAGCTTGCCGATACTCGAGTCGGTGAGAATGCCGTAGACCACCATCAATGCACTGGGGGGAATCATCACCGCGAGCGTGCCCGCGACGGCAATCGATGCAGAAGCGAGCTTGCGGTCGTACCCCCGGTCGAGCATCTCGGGTAGTGCGATCTTGGTGAAGACGGTGGCCGTTCCGACACTTGATCCCGATGCCGCACCAAACGCCGCAGCGCCCATCGTGGACGCAATGGCAAGACCGCCTTTCAGTCCACCCAACCAGCGCGTGGCTGCCTCGAAAATGTCCTTGCCGATACCCGCGCTCATCGCGAAATAGCCCATCAGCAAAAAGAGCGGGATCACGCTGAAATGGAAGCTGTGAGTGGTGTCGTAGAAAATGTTTGCGAGCGTCGTTGTGGCGGCGCCGACGCCGACGATCAAACTCAAGCCCACCACCCCCACCATGCCGAGCGCCACCATCACATTGACGCCCGCAAGGATCAGGGCGAAGAGCGACAGGACGGCAAGACCTCCCACGATCAAGCTGCTCATGGGCAAACCGCTCCCACCGCCTCAGACGTGTCGCGCCCGATCACGGATGCGCCTTGCCCGCGGACTGCCCGGTCGCTGCCAGCCATGCATCGAGCAGGCACTGCAGCGTCATGAGCGCGAGGCCCAGAGTGATGGCAAACCGCACCGGATAAAGTGGAAACTGAATCGCGCCCCACTCCTGCTCGTTCATCGACCAGGACTCGAGTGCAGAGTCGAGCGTCGCGGAGGTTGCCCAGGCGAAAAAGGCCACTGCAATTGAGAGCGCGATGACTTCGACCGTCCGAGCGGCCCGCGGCGACAGTCGCTGCGTGAGCAGTACGACCTGAATGTGACCGCCCTCGTACTGCGTCATCGCCAGAGACAGAAAGATGATGTAGCCAAGCGCCGACTCGGTGACCTCCAGCGTGCCCGCAATCGGCGCATTGAAGAAATACCGCGTGAACACATTGGCCGCCACGAGCAGCATCACCGCAAAGGTGATGCCGCCCGCCACCGCGCCGCACAGACGCAGTACGCGCCCGAAGCGCTGACGAATCACCAAGAGCACGGGACGAAATCGGTATGCGCGGTCAGAACTGCAACTGCTTGAGGATGGGCTCCGGATCGAGCCCCAGCGACTTGGCCCGATCGGCCCAGGTCTTACGCACCGCCACGATGCCGGCGTTGCTCATCAAGGCCTTCATGTCGCCGTAATTGAAGTCGATGACTTCGACCCCCATTTTCTTCCACTGCACCATCACGTTCTGGATGTCTTCCTCGATCATCCGGTTGTAAACCGTCACGTATTCCTTGCCGAGCTCATCGACCACCTTGCGCGTTGCCGCATCGAGCTTGTTGTAGGTGCCGAGATTCATCGACACCAGGTGTCCGAATGAGGCACCGAACGGGTACTTGATGTAGTACTTGGCCACCTCGTCGTACTTCCAGCCGCGCGCGAGCGAGACACCGATCGGCGTGCAATCGAGGATCTTGCGCTCGAGCGCCTCGTAGGTATCCTCGGTCTTCATCGACACGGGGGTGGCACCCAGCGCGGTAATCAGACGCGGATAAGCAAACCCGTAAGAACGGATTCGAAGTCCCTTGAGCTCCGCGACACTGCGGACGGGCTTGTTGCAGAGCAACCCGTACTCCTCAAGCGGACGCCAACCGATCACCTTGAGTTTTGCGCGAGCCAGCTCCTGAGAAAACTGAGGATAGCGCGCATGCCATCCCTCCAGCAGCTCGGCGATTTTCAGGATGCCATGCGGCTGCGGAATGAAAAAGCCCACCGCATTGTTCAGAGGAAAGCGGTCTGGAAAGTACGGTGTGACGACATCGCCGAAATCGCCGAGCCCGGCCCCCAGGGCATTGGGCACCTCACCGGTCTTGGCGACCGAGCCGCCCCAGAACACCTGAATCTTGTGCTTGCCGCCGGTTCGCTTGGCGAACTCTTCGACGAACCATTTGGTCGACCGCGTCTGCGCATCGCCCGCCCCTTCAGGCTTGTAAGTGATCCAGCGATAGGTGTCGGCGCTGACGCTGCCTGCGGCAAGCAACAAGGCGCTGGCGAGCGCCGCGATGGGCAATCTGAACATGGTCTCCCCCTGATGGCGTTATGGTTTGGGGAGGTTTTAACAGATCATGCAGGGGGCGGCAAGCCAGACGCTCCGATCAGTGGGGCCCGGACGCGTAATTCTCGAACTTGGTATGAGCGCCGACAAAAGTGAGACGCACCGTTCCGATGGGGCCGTTTCGCTGCTTGCCGATGATGATCTCGGCCGTACCCTTGTCGGTCGAATCCGGGTTGTAGACCTCATCCCGGTAGATGAAGATGATCACGTCGGCGTCCTGCTCGATCGCACCGGACTCGCGCAGGTCGGACATGACCGGACGCTTGTTGGGCCGCTGTTCAAGCGAACGATTGAGCTGCGACAAGGCGATCACCGGACAGTCGAGTTCTTTTGCGAGCGCCTTCAGAGAGCGCGAAATTTCGGAAATTTCGGTCGCGCGGTTTTCACCGGACGAATTGGCCGACATCAGCTGCAGGTAGTCGATGATGATCAGGCCGAGCTTGCCGCACTGTCGCGCGAGCCTGCGCGCGCGCGCCCGCAGATCGAGCGCATTGAGCGCCGGCGTCTCGTCGATGTGAAGCGGTGCATCCTGCATCTTGCCGATCGCGCTGGTCAGGCGAGGCCAGTCATCGTCGACAAGGCGCCCGGTACGAATCCGCTGCTGGTCGAGTCGGCCGGCAGAACACAGCATCCGCATGGCGAGTTGGGTTGCCCCCATTTCCATACTGAATACGGCCACGGGCAGCTGCTGCTCGATCGCGACGTGCTCACCGATGTTGAGCGCAAAGCTGGTCTTTCCCATTGAGGGCCGGCCGGCCACGATCACCAGATCACCCGGCTGCATGCCCGAGGTCATCCGGTCGAGATCGACAAAGCCCGTGGGCACACCCGTGACGTCGTTGGGATTGTCCTGGTTGTAGAGCTCATCGATGCGCTCGACCACCTTGCCGAGCAGATCCTGCAGCGGCTGGAAGCTGGCCTGACCCCGCGCGCCCTCTTCCGCAATGCGGAAAATCTTGCTCTCGGCCTCGTCCAGCAGTTCCTTGGTGTCCCGCCCTTGGGGATTGAGGGCCGACGTGGCAATCTCATCGGAGGTGGAGACCAGCCGTCGAAGAATCGCGCGGTCGCGAACGATCTCGCCATAACGTCGGATATTGGCTGCCGAGGGCGTTTCGGTGGCAAGCGACGAAAGATAGGAGAGCCCACCCGCCTCATCAGCCAGACCACTGGTCTGCAACGCCTCGAAGACAGTCACGACGTCCGCCGGCTGGGTGCGCTCGATCATGCGGGCAATCTGACGCCAGATCAGACGGTGATCGTGCCGGTAAAAGTCCTCCTCGCGCAGCAGATCGGCGACACGGTCGAAGGCGGCGTTATCCAGAAGCAGCCCCCCCAATACCGCCTGCTCACCCTCGATCGAGTGGGGTGGCGTGCGCAAGGCCAGGATCTCTGGGTCGCTACTCATCGCTTCCTGCATAAGAAAAACCCCGTCTGCCCTGGTCAATCGGCCCTGTGGGGAGCCGATTCGGGCACGACGGGGTACGCGTCACGGGTATGGCCCGCGCGCGATCAGCTCGGCTCGGCCAGCACCGAGACCGTGACCTCGACCACGACATCATGGTGCAAGGCGATCTCGAGCTTGTAGTCACCGATGGCCTTGAGGGGCCCAGCCGGCATGCGCACCATGCTGCGACTGACTTCGAAGCCGTCGCGGGTCAAACCCTCGGCGACGTCGAAGTTGGTGACCGAGCCGAACAAGCGGCCATCGACCCCCGCCTTGACCTTGGTCTGCCAGGTGTAGCCGGACAGCCGTTCGCCCAGCGAACGCGCGGCCGAGAGCTTGTCGGCCTGGACTTTTTCGAGTTCGGCACGACGCGCTTCGAATTCCTTCAGTGCCGAATCGGTGGCACGACGGGCCTTGCCCTGGGGGATCAGGAAATTGCGTGCGTAGCCGTCCTTGACCCGCACGACATCGCCGAGCTGGCCCAGATTGACGACACGCTCCAGCAGGATGATCTGCATGTTCGCCTCTTCAGTGGTTGTCGGTGTAGGGGAGCAGTGCGAGGAATCGCGCACGCTTGATGGCGTCGCCCAACTGGCGCTGATAGCCCGCGCGCGTCCCGGTGAGACGCGCTGGGATGATCTTGCCGGTTTCGGTGATGAAATCCTTCAGCGTGTCGACATCCTTGTAGTCGATCCACTCGACCTTCTCGGCCGTGAAGCGGCAGAACTTGCGGCGCTTGAACAGCGCATTTTGCGGATTGCGGCGGACTTTCTTGTCCTTGGTACCACGACGCATAACCATGTTGAAAACCTCGAATGATTCGTTTGAATACGAACGACGCGCCCCGAAAACGGGCGCTCAGTGACCGGACCGATCTGACACACTGAAGCGCGTGATGTGCAACTGCAGGCCCCTGGAGCCCTTGCGACGCGGCGCTAAGAAACCCGTGGCGTCGATTGCAGCGCCCAGATCCACCCGGGCAATCCGCTCGGCCTGCTCGGCCGCAAACCGCGCCGGCAGCTCGAACTCGACCTGACGGGCGTGCCCCGCTTCAGTCTGCAAGGACTGGTGGGTGAGCAGCGCATCGACCACCGGAATACCAGCCGGCGTGTAGCGCAGCATCTCCCGGCGGGTCAGCGTCGCTTGCACAGTCACGATGTTGTGCAGTTCTTCAGTCAAGACAGACGGGCGACCCGGCTCAGGCGCCCTGCTCGGCTTCTGCAGCCGGCGCGGAGGCAGCAGCAGGCGCCGGCGCGTCGCCGGACAGCTTGCGGGCCTCTTCGCGCTGAATCTGCTTCCACATGGGCGACGGACCGGTGTGCGCACGCTTCATGCCGATGGTGAGGTGCCGCAACACCGCGTCGTTGAAGCGGAAGGCGTGCTCGAGTTCGTCGAGCGCAGGCTTGCCGCACTCGAGGTTCATCAGCACGTAGTGCGCTTTGCCGACCTTCTGAATCGGGTAGGCCAACTGGCGACGACCCCAATCTTCGATCCGGTGGATCTTGCCCTGCTGGGCCTCGATCATGGCCTTGTAACGATCGATCATCGCAGGAACCTGCTCGCTCTGGTCGGGATGAACGATCAATACGATTTCGTAGTGACGCATCAAAACTCCTTTCTTTTTGGAAACCCAACGCCAAGTGGGAAACGCGCCTTCGGGCGCGCTGAATGGCTCGGGTACAGTCACCGGAAAGCGTCCGGGCCGCCCCCTGGTCAGTGCGATACCGGTAAAACCGGACCGACACCGGCCGCCGAATCAAGGCGTCAGACTGGATCGTGCGGCAGGGAATCTGAAATAATAGCGTTGATCCAGACCCCGGGCAAATCTCGGGGTGTTTCTCCAAAGAGACCGCCATGTACGAATCAGACATCACTCGTTTCCTGCGTGACCTCAAGGCCCACGACCCACAGCTTGAGCGCGAGCAGCGACAGCTCCGGTCGACCTGGTGGGATCGGCCGCAGGATGCCGACATCAATCAGCAGTTTCGTGATGCGCGAGTGCCTCAACGACCGTACGTCTACTCCAGCGAATCCTGACGGTGAGCGAGCCGTCCGAGCCGGCCGGTCAGCCGGGCGAACAACTCGAACTGAAGATCATCGCCCGGCTGTACGGCGAACCGCTGGACCGCCTGCCGCAAGACCTGTTCATCCCGCCCGACGCACTCGAAATCTACCTGGACGCCTTCGAGGGACCGCTTGACCTGCTTCTCTATCTGATCCGCAAGCAGAACTTCAATATTCTCGATATTCCGATGGCCGAGGTGACGCGCCAGTACCTGGGCTACATCGATTCCATCCGCACGCGTGATCTCGAGCTTGCCGCCGAATATCTGCTGATGGCTGCACTGCTGGTCGACATCAAGGCGCGCATGCTGCTGCCGATTCGCCGCAGTGACAGTGACGAACCCGCCGAGGATCCGCGCGCCGAGCTGGCTCGCCGACTGATCGAATACGAGGCCATGAAGAACGCTGCGCAACAACTGGACGCGCTGCCCCAGATTGGACGCGACTTTCTCGCCACCGCCGCAGAGCTTGAGACCGGTACGGTGGTGCGGCTCCCGACCGTCCGTCCGGAAGACCTGCGCGCGGCCTGGGCCGACATCTTGCGCCGGGCCCGGCTGGTGCAGCATCACCAGATCACGCGCGAGCAGTTGTCGGTGCGGGACTTCATGACACGGGTGCTGCGCCGCCTGCAGGGTGCGCGCTTCGTCGAGTTCGAACATCTGTTCGAGCCCAGCCAAGGGGTGCCCGTGGTGGTGGTCACGTTTATCGCCTTGCTGGAACTCTCAAGAGAATCGCTGGTCGAGATCACGCAGGCCGAGGCCTTTGCGCCGATCTACGTGCGGCTTGCGTACTCACCGAGTTGAATCGGTGGACTCAGACGACCCGGTGGGGTGTCGGCCATGCTGATCGAACAGAACGCGAGCCTGCGGGCGTTCAATAGTTTCGGAGTCGAAGCCCGCGCACAGCGCCTGATCCGGCTGAACGACATCGGGTCCCTGCCGGAAGCGCTCGAGGCCTTCTCGAGCGGGCTCGGCGAGCGGCTGGTTCTGGGCGGCGGCAGCAATGTACTCTTCGCCTGCGATGTCTTTGACGGGACCGTTCTGAAGGTCGGACTGCGCGGACGGCGGGTGCTGAGGCCGGCCGAGGGCGTGCGGGCAGCGTCTGATCAGGAGGTCATCGTTGAAGCCGAGGCGGGTGAACCCTGGCACCCGTTTGTGCAGTGGACACTCGCACAAGGCTTGTATGGCCTGGAGAATCTGTCACTGATTCCCGGAACGGTCGGCGCAGCACCCATGCAGAACATCGGTGCCTACGGCGTGGAACTGCGCGATTGCTTCGATTCGCTCGAGGCGATCGATCTTCAGTCTGGCCAGGCGCGCCGCTTCGAGCTGGATGATTGCCGCTTTGCCTATCGGGACAGCATCTTCCGGCAGCCGCAGGTGCGATGGCTGATCCGATCGGTCAGACTGCGTCTGTCGCGCGTCCCCAGGCTTCGGATCAATTACCCAGACCTGCGCGCACGACTTGACCCAGCGGTGGCACGACCCGAGGACGTCGCGCGCGAGGTGATCGCAATCCGGCAACAAAAGCTACCCGATCCGGCTCAACTGGGCAACGCAGGAAGCTTCTTCAGGAATCCGCAACTGCCCCACGAGATCATCCAGGCGCTTACTCGGCACCATCCGGCTCTGCCCGTCTACCCGGCCGACCGGCCTGACCGACTGAAGATCGCCGCCGCCTGGCTCATCGAGCAATGCGGCTGGAAGGGTCTCCGCCGCGGCGATGCCGGCGTACACGCCCAGCATGCGCTGGTTCTGGTCAATCACGGCTCGGCGCGCGGCAGTGATCTGCTCGCGCTGGCGCGTGACATTCAGCAGTCGGTGCTGGGACGGTTTGGGATTTCGCTGGAGGCCGAACCCCGGATTGTGGGGCACTAGACTGGTAAGACCCTCACCGGACAGGGGGCTCGTTCTTCGGGCGGATATAGTCGCCGTCGATGATGGTTGACTCGCCCGGCCTGCCCGGGCTGGAGTCGCCCGGCGCGCCCTGCCGACGCTCGGCTTCGGCGCGCGCCGCAGCCAGGCGATCCTCGGCTGTCTTGAGCGTTTCCTTGAGCTGACGTCGCAGGCCCCGGGTGCGCCACCAGATCCAGCCGCCCGCAATCACGCCCACTGCGAGCAAACCGAGGAAGACGAAGACCGACAGGAAGAGCCCGGCCGCAAACACGGCCACCGCCAGCACAGCACCCACAATTTTCGTGATCGGCCCGCTCTGACGACCCACGCTGGTTTCGAGCCGAAAATGCATCTGACGCGGTCGGAAAGGGTCCTGCGAATTCACGAAACCACCTCGTCCAACAAGTTGTGAGCACGTTTGATCATACCCCCCTCTGACTCGCTGCGTTGATTTCCGCCAGGGCCAGAGGCTTTAGGGCTGCGGACGGGTGACTGGCGTCATGCCCTCGATCCGGCGCAGTCCTTACGCTGATGAATCGCTCTGGCAGCCCTCGCCAGATGACGCGGAGGATCTGATGCAAACGGCTCAATGGTGGATCATCGTCTGCGATGCAGCACGGGCACGGGTATTCGAAGGCCCGGCACTCGGCGAGAGAATGACCGAAGTGCTCGACTGGATCGAGCCGGCGGGTCGCATGAGCGGACGCGAACTGAGCAATGATCGGCCCGGACGGGGCATGGACCGGGCGCGCGGGGGGCGTCATGCGATGGAACCGCCGCTAGACGTACACGACAAGGCCGAAGAGGGCTTTGCGCAGACTCTTGCAGAGCGACTGGCGCAGGCGCATGCGGACGGCCGTTTCGAGCAACTGGCCCTCATTGCGCCGCCTGGAATGCTCGGGCGTCTGCGTCCGGCCCTCAATCGCACTTGCCCCAGGTGCTGCCCCTTCGACTGGGCGCGCGACCTCTCCAACCACAGCGCACAGGAAATCGCCGACCATCTGAAGATTGAGCAGATCCACCGAAAGGCGGCTCGGTCGCCTGACCGCTCGTAACCGGGACGGGCCCCCTCGGAAAGGAGTCGTGATCGTCCGGTTTTTCGTCTTCATGCCATTATCGGAAATGATCGCCCCTAACGATGAGGCCCTTCTGCAATGCTTTTTGTCCTTTCGCCCGCCAAAACCCTCGATTTCGAATCCCCGCTGCCATCCATCGAAGCCACCGAGGCGCGCTTTCTCAAGGAGTCAAAGACATTGATTCAGCGGCTGCGTCGCTGCTCGGTCGATGACCTGTCCGAGCGGATGTCAATCAGCCCTGCCCTGGCGGAACTGAACCACGGCCGATACCGGGACTGGCAGCCCGAGCACGGCCCAGACGCCACGCGCCCTTGTGTGCTGGCGTTTGCGGGCGATGTGTATGAGGGCCTGGATGCGCCATCGCTCGACCTGACGTCGCTCGGCTGGAGCCAGCAGCACCTGCGCATCCTGTCAGGGCTCTACGGCGTACTGCGACCGCTCGACCGCATCCGCCCCTATCGTCTGGAGATGGGAACCCGGCTGGATACTCGCCGCGGCCACGACCTGTATGCCTTCTGGGGCGACCGGCTCACGCGGGCGCTGATCGACGACTTGGACGGACACGCCGAGAGGGCCGTGATCAACCTGGCGTCGATCGAGTACTTCAAGGCGGTGCCCCTGAAGCGCGGGTCTCAGCCCGTTCGCCTGATTCAGCCGGTGTTCCAGGAGCAACGGGACGGGGGCTTCAAGATCATCAGCTTCATGGCGAAACGGGCACGCGGCTTGATGGCGCGCTACGCGATCGAGCATCGTATCGATCGCCCAGAGGGCTTGCTCGACTTTGATCTCGAGGGCTATCGATATGAGGCGCAGGCCTCAGACGACACCCAGTGGGTCTTTCGACGGGCAGCCTGACCAGCGACTGGGCGCTACCCGCAGGGCGCGCGTTGTCGGCCCCAGAAATCAAAAGCGGCCCAACGAGGGCCGCTTTTGTTTGAACGTATCGGGTGGACTGCGCGACAGGGTCGCGCCCTTCACCCAAGCGATCACTTCAGATGCGCACCCACCAGCTTGGTCATTTCGAACATGTTGACCTGAGCCTTGCCGAAGACCTTTTTCAGTTTGTCGTCGGCATTGATCAGGCGCTTGTTCGTGGCATCCTGAAGCTTGCCTTTCTTGATGTAGTCCCACATGCGCTTGACGACCTCGGTGCGCGGCATCGGATCTTTGCCGATCACTGCGGCCAATTCGGCGCTGGGGGTCATGGGCTTCATGAATGCAGCATTCGGCGACGCGGCCTTTTTTGCAGCGGGCTTGGCCGCAGCGGCTTTCTTCGCGGGGGCGGCCTTGGCAGCAGGCTTGGCGGCGGGCTTCTTGGCGGGCGCGGCCTTCTTGGCCGGAGCCTTGGCCGCAGCGGGTTTCTTTGCGGCCTTGGTGGCAGTTGCCATCTCCGATTCTCCTGTGTCGAATTCGGTAAAAGTATTGGGTTTTGCAAACTGCCGACCTGCTGCAATGGGC
>JBDLRB010000066.1:0-7710 GCA_039800205.1 Pseudomonadota bacterium
CGGCCATGCCATTGTTCTGAACAAGAAAGCATTCCGGTTCGAGCGGCCCCAGCGGATGACGTTCGATCCAGCCGGCGACGGCGTCGAGCAGGTGCTCGGTCCGCTGGCCGTGCAGCGCCATGAAGCCAGGGGTCAAGGGATGGCCAGGGGGCATGACGGCTCAAAGAGGATGACGGGGGCAGCGAGCGTGGATTTGATGATAGCGGGAGTGGAATAGGGCAGCGGTCGCGGACCGCTGCCTGTTCGGGGATTCTGGGCGATGACAGTCTCAGGGGATGAGACTGTAGATCGGCCGGGCCGCATTGGCAGGACGAAGGTGGACTGCCGGACGACCGAGCGATTCAGTGCCGACGCGGACCGGGCCGGATGGGCCAACGCTCAGGCTCAGGGTCGACCGCTCAGCCCTCGGCCGAATCACCCAGCGCCGACAACCAGCGTCGCTTGGCGCCGGGTCGCGGCGCCGCCTTGGCCGTCGCGGGTCGGTCGCAGCGCAGGAACTGTCCGCGGCCCGGTTCTCCGTGCAGACGGCCTTCGCCGGGTCGACCCGACCAGACGACCTCGCCGCGCGAGAGGGTCATGCCGGGCCAAGCCTTGAAGGACATGCCCTCGTAGGGCGTGTAGTCCACTGCGTGGTGCAGCATGCTGTTGGTCAGCGTGAAGGGCCGGTCGCAGTCCCAGATGACCAGGTCCGCATCCGAGCCCACCGCGATTGTTCCTTTACGCGGGTAGAGTCCGTAAAGCTTGGCGGCATTGGTTGCGGTCAGCGACACAAAGCGGTGCACGTCGACGCGCCCGGTCATGACCCCTTCGCTCATCAGGATCGCCATCCGGGTTTCGAGCCCGGGCGTGCCATTGGGCACCAGATGGAAGGGGGCGTCCGGACCGGCAACCGCCTTGCCATCCTCTCCTGTGCGAAAGGGCGCGTGATCCGAGGACAGCACGTGAAACGTACCGTTCTCCAGGCCATCCCAGACCGCCTGACGGTTGGCCTCGTCGCGGGGAGGCGGGCTGCAGATGCAGCGAGCCGCCTCGTGACCGCCTTCGAGTGCGTCTTCGGTCAGAAGCAGGTAATGGGGACAGGTTTCCCCATAGATGGGCAGCCCCCGACCTTGACCCCAGCGGATCTGCTCGATTGCCTCGCGGGCGGACACATGCACCAGCAGGATGGGCACATCCAGCAACTCGGCCAGACTGATCGCGCGGTGAGTCGCCTCGCGCTCGACCGGTTGCGGGCGCGACAGCGCGTGCCCGATCGGCTCGGTAATGCCGGCCTCGAGCAGACGCTCGGTCAGCCACTGAATGCAATCGGCGTTTTCCGCGTGCACCATGGTCATCGCGCGCTCGCGCTTGGCGGCTGCGAGTGCCCGGATGATCTGAGCGTCATTCAACTTCAGATCGTCATAGGTCATATAGATCTTGAACGAGGTCACCCCCTCGTCCGCCACCAGCCGACTCAGCTCTGGCCCGACAACCTGCTCGGTCGGGTCGCTGAGAATCATGTGAAACGCGTAATCGACCAGAGCCTTGCCGGCGGCGCGCTGGTGGTAATCGGCGAGGACATCGATCAGGCTCTGACCCCTGAACTGGCAGGCGAACGGAATGATCGTGGTGGTGCCGCCCGCCGCTGCGGACGCCGTCCCCGTACGGAAATCGTCCGCACAGACCGAGCCATCGTTACTCGGTTGGTCAATATGGCAATGAGAGTCGACCCCGCCCGGTGTGACCAGACGCCCACCCGCGTCGATCTCCCGACCACCGGGTGCGAGCAGTGATCCATCGATCTGCTCGGCGATGAGTGCGATCCGTCCCCCCCGGACACCGATGTCGGCCCGGTAGCGGTCGGCGGCTGTGGCGATGTCGCAGTTGCGAACAATGAGGTCGAGTGCGTTCATGGATTGGGTGCTCTGGCTATTCCGGTGTGATGCCTGACGCGCGGACCGCTTCGGCCCACTTTTCGATTTCGGCTGCGACAAATTTTCTGAAGTCGTCTGGCGAACCGCCAAAAAACCGGGTGCCCAGCTTGGCCATTCGCGCTTCGACATCGGGCAAGCGCATGACTTCGTTGATGTCCCGCGACAGTTTGTCGATGATCGCACGAGGGGTGCCCTTGGGCGCGAAAAACCCGGACCAGGGCTCACCCGAAAACCCTGGGAATCCCTGCTCGGCGATCGTGGGCAACTCGGGCACCAGGGGCGAGCGCTCCAGCGAGCTGATTCCCAGGATCCGGATCCGACCACTGCGATAGGCGTTCATTGCACTGGGAATGCCGGTCACACCCACGGGGATCTGCTGACCTGCGACGTCGTTGATCATCGGCGTGGCCCCTTTGTAGGGGACGGCCTGCATCTTGACACCCGCACGGCTCAGGAGGAGTTCCATCACCAGATGCGAGCCCGTGCCTCGACCGTCATTACCGAACGCATACTTGTCCGGCGATCGGCGGGCCAGGTCGAGGAGTTCGGGGATCGAGCGGGCTTCAAATGAAGGATGCACGAACACCACATTGCCGTGGCGTGTACCCTGGGTGATGGGCTCGAAATCATCGAGCGGGTGGTAGGGCATCTTCTTGCGCAAACTGATGTTGATGCCATGAGACCCGGTCACGCCGACGACAAGCGTGTACCCGTCTGGGGACGATTTTGCGACGAGATCGGCACCAATCGTCGCCCCTCCGCCCGGACGGTTTTCAATCACGACGGGCTGGCCCCACTTCTGCTGCAGCTTCTCGCCGATTACGCGAGCAGTGATGTCCGTCGTGCCACCCGGCGTAAACGGCACAACCAGTCGCACTCGTCGCGAGGGGTAGCTGGCGACGTCCTCCTGTGCCCAGGCGGGCCGGGTGAGGGTCGCCGCGCCAAGGAGCGACGCGCCTCCCAGTACAGCGAGCGTGCCCGCTGTGTTTCGACGGCCCGCATCGACCAACGACGTGGGCTTGCTAATCTGCGGTCCAATGCAGCTTGAATCCTTGTTTTTCATAGTCTCCCCCTGGTCGCCCACGACGGGCCGGACGCCCCATGAATGGCCGGCGTCCGACTGCACTGGCCCCTTGCTTACAGCGGCTTGGCCCCAGAGGCCTTGACGACCTTGGCCCACTTCTCGATCTCGGCCGCCTGGTAGCGCGCGAGTTCCTCGGGGGTGGACAGGATCGGATCAAGCCCCAGCTTGGCCAGACGCGCCTTGACGTCGGGCAGGTTGTAGACCCGCTTGATTTCGGCGTGGATCCGGTCGATCGCGACCTTGGGGGTACGCGCTGGCGCAAACACCGCAAACCACGACGTAGCCTCAAAACCGGGTACTGTCTCAGCGACCGTCGGTACGTCCGGGGCCGCAGGCGAGCGCTTGGCGGAGGTGACCGCAATCGGTCGGATCTTGCCCTCTTTCGCCATGGGCAGCGCCGAGGGCATGTTGTCGAACATCAGCTGGATGCTGCCACCCACCAGGTCGGGGATGGCGAACTGCCGCCCCTTGTAGGGCACATGGGTCATCGAGGTGCCGGTCATGGTCTTGAACAATTCGCCGGCCACATGCACCGAAGTGCCGACCCCGGGCGAGCCAAACGACAGCTTGTTCGGATTGGTCTTCATGTAGGCGATCAGCTCAGCGACGGTCTTGACGGGCAGGTCGTTGTTGACGACAAGCAGATTGGGCGTTGAGGCTACAAGAGAGATCGGTGCAAAATCCCGAACCATGTCGTACGGCATCTTGCCGTACACGGCGCCGTTGATCGAGTGCGTGCCGACCGTCCCCATCACGATCGTATAGCCGTCAGCCGGTGACTTGGCGACGAGATCCGCGCCAATGTTTCCGCCCGCGCCGGGTTTGTTGTCCACAACAACGGTTTGGCCGAACTGCCCCTTGTCGCTCAGAATCCGGGCGAGGATGTCGGGCGCGCCCCCCGTGGGGAATGTGACGACAATCTTGATTGAGCGTTGCGGCCAGGCTTGAGCCGACGCGGTACCCGCGCCCAGTGTGGTGAGGGCTGCCAGGGCCAGTGAGGCGCCGATTCGCGCGCGGCGGTGATTCATTGAACGCATCAGGGTCTCCGGTTGGGTTGGTTTGACTGAAAGGATTGAGCTTTGATCATGCCATGCTGCAGATCAGGCTTTTCGAAAAGACCTTGGCACTCACTTCGCGGCGAGCATTCTGCGCATGACGGGTGAGGCGACCTGGTCGGAGATCGGAATGTCCCACACCGTGGCCGTGCCGCATCGAAGGTGATCCTCCCAGGCGGACTGCAGGTCCTCAAGCCGGTCGATCCGTCGGGCGGCCAGGCCGAATCCCGCTGCGATCGAGGCAATCCGGGAAGGGCCGAAGACGGCGCCGGTGTCGGGCAGTCCGTCGTGCCGGAGTTTGTGGATCTCGGATCCGTACGCCTCATCGTTCAGCACGATCATCAGGGGCTTCAGCCCGTGGCGCATCGCGGTTTCCAGTTCCTGCACATTCATCAGGAAGCTCCCATCGCCGTCAATCAGGGCAACCTGCTGGTCGGGACGGGCCACGGTGGCCCCGAGCACGTATGAGGTGCCATTACCGATCGCGCCGAATTCGCGGATGGTCAGAAAATCTTCAGCCTTCCGACCCAGCATGTGGGTGGCGAATGCTCCGCAATGACCCGATGAGTTGACCATCAGCACGTCCTTCGGGATCACCTTGTCCAGGGCAGCAATGACCTCACGCGGGTCATGGTATCCCGCCTTGGCGGGAAAGACATGGCTGTCGAAGGGCCGGTTCGCGATGTCCTGTGCCAGCGCTTCGGTGCGCCAATCGGCCGCCGTGTGATGTCCGCGGTGATCCAGAGCGCGGAGGACTGCCTCGACGGCGAGCTGCGCATCCCCTTGAAGCACATGCGTGGCCGCGCGGCGGCCCTCGCTGATCGTTCGGGGAGCAAGGTCGATCTGCAGTACGTTCGCCTGAGGAAACAGACGCCCCGAATCGGAGGTGTGCGAGGCCAATCTTGCACCGACGGCGATGACCAGGTCGGCCTGCGCGAAACACTCCAATCCGATCTCGGATGAAAACCCGCCGGCCACGTTCAAGGAAAAGGGGTGGTCGTAAAACAGGCCCCGGACCGGCAGAGTGGTCGCGAGCAATACGCCGAGTCGGTCGGCAATCGCCCGGCAGGCATCCGTAGCGCCCGAGCTTCGGGCACCCCGACCGGCGATCAGGATCGGACGCCGGGCTGAGGCGATCAGGTCAGCAGCCGCATCAACGGCGAGTGGGTCGGGCGCAAGACGCTGCACCGGCTGCAACAGCGACAGCGAAGGCTCGACCGTATAGGCATGGCCCAGCGCCTGCTCCTGCATGTCGAGCGGAACGCCGATGACGACTGGTTCGCTCGCGCTCCGCGCGTGGAGGAAGGCCTCGCGGATGATCTGGGCAGCGCGCTTGGTCTGGTGAATCTGGAAGTAGCGCGCGCCGCAGGCTTCGACCATCGGGCGCTGTTCGAGCATCTGGTTATACCAGCCGCTACCAATTGGGGATTCGCCCGCGAAGAGAACCAGCGGAATCCGGGCGCGAACCGCAGCGGGCAGCGCCGTCATCGTCTGCGTGAGCCCGGGTCCGCAGGTCACCGTGCTGATTCCCACCCGTCCCGTCACCCGGGCCCAGGCCATCGACATCGAGACCGCGCAGTGTTCGTGTCGGGTGTAGATGAAGCGCGTACCGCGTGCCGCCATCGCGCTGGCCCAATGCATATTGCCATCGCCCAGCAGTGCGAACACGGTGTCGACCTGTTCGGCGACGAATGAATCCGCGAGGGCTTCATAGAGGTGCATGGTCGAGCTCCGAGCATTCAGTCAGTGAAAGGGGATTGCAACAGCCCGATCATCGCCATCGCACGCACGACCGAGCGGAAGACAACGGGTGAGTGTACTCAATCCCGATGGGGTGGGTACGGTGCGGACGGTTTACAGGGCAGGCGTCCTTCCATTAGCATCGCCCTCAAAGGACGAGGCGGGGTCCAGCCACGATGGTCGAGGCCACCCTCTGACCCGTCCAGCGACGGAGGAGCGACATGAGAACGACGACGCAGCTTCGCAGGAAGCTTGCGAGCACGGGAATGTTGATTGCGCCCGGGGCCTACGATGCCATTTCGGCGCGCCTGATCGAACAGGCGGGGTTTCCGGCGGTGTACATGACCGGCTCCGGAACATCCGCTTCCTTGGGCTATCCGGATTACGGGCTCGTGACGCTCACCGAAATGGTCGACAACGCGGCAACGCTTGCCCGCTCGGTCAAGGTCCCTGTCATTTCGGATGCGGACACCGGGTACGGCAACGAGCTCAATGTCATCCGCACCGTCCGCGAGTTCGAGGGGCGAGGGGTGGCGGGCATCCACATCGAGGATCAGGTGACGCCCAAGCGCTGTGGTCATCTCGACAACAAGGAGCTCGAGCCGCTTGAGCGCTACCTCAACAAGATCCGTGCGGCCGTCGATGCCCGAACCGATCCCGACTTCCTGATCATCGCGCGAACCGACGCCCGGGCCTCGCTCGGTCTGGACGAGGCCATCGACCGGGTGAATGCGGCGCTCGCCGCCGGCGCGGATATGGCGTTTGTCGAGGCCCCGCAGACGCTGGAAGAGGTGGCCGCGGTGCCTCAGCGGGTGAAAGGCCCTTGCCTCCTCAATGTGGTCCAGGGCGGCAAGACGCCTCCGATCGAGCTCGCTGATGCCGAGCAGATGGGCTACCGAATCGCGATCCTGCCGGGCACCCTGTTGCGCGCGGCGGTTCAGGTCTTCGACGATGTGCTCGCTCAGATCAAGACCGAGGGCCGCGCGCCAGACCAGCTCAATCGCCATTCACCGCACCAGACCTTTCGGCGCTTTGGTGCCGACGAGTGGGATGCCCTGCGTGCGCGTTACGCCACCGACAGTGCGCCTGCCTTTGATCCGGTGGACGCCGCTCGGAGTGCCGCGCGATGACTCGCCCCACCCGTCGGCTGCGGGCACTGCTCGAAGGACCCGATCTGCTTCAGGTGCCCGGTGTGATTGATGCGATCGGCGCCCGCCTGGTGGCTGAGGTGGGCTTCGATGCGCTCTACATGACGGGCGCGGGCACGACCGCTTCGCGACTGGGCTGGCCGGATGTGGGTCTGCTGACGATGACCGAGATGGCCGACAACGCCCAGCGAATCGCTGAAGCGTCGGGCCTGCCGCTGATCGCTGATGCAGATACCGGTTACGGCGGTCCCCTGAACGTGCAGCGTACGGTCCGCTGCTACGAACGCGCCGGCGTTGCGGGGCTCCACATCGAAGACCAGAGCTGGCCCAAGCGATGTGGCCATCTCGATGGCAAGACCCTGATCTCCCAGGCTGAAATGGCAGCGAACATCCGTGCTGCATGCGATGCCCGTACCGATCCGGATCTGGTCATCATTGCCCGAACGGATGCCATTGCGGTCGAGGGCTTCGAGCGCGCACTTGAGCGTGCCCAGTGCTACCAGGACGCTGGCGCCGACGTCATCTTTGTCGAAGCGCCTCGCGACCTCGATCAGTTGGCCCGCATTCCAAAGAGCCTTCGGGTGCCGGCGCTGTACAACATGGCCTCGAGCGGCAAGACTCCGTTCTTGCCGGCTGAAAAGATTCGCGAACTCGGTTTTGCGCTGGCCATCTACCCGAACTACATGTTGCTGGCGGCCATTCCTGCGATGCGTGGCGTGCTCGAAGAGCTCAAGTCGACCGGCACGGTCGAGGGCATGATCGGCCGGATC
>JBDLRB010000067.1:0-3704 GCA_039800205.1 Pseudomonadota bacterium
CGCCGATGATGGTCCAGATCTCTCTCAACATGGGCTGGGCCGTTCTGAATGCTGCGGGACTCTCATTCATCGGTCTGGGTATCCGGCCCCCGACCCCTGAGTGGGGAATCATGGTGGCGGAGGGCGCGAGCTATGTTGTCTCCGGTGAATGGTGGTTGGCGCTCTTTCCGGGGCTTGCGCTGATGTTGGCGGTCTTCACATTCAATCTCATGGGTGATGGTCTGCGAGACCTGGTCGACCCGCAAAGGCGGACTTGAATGGTCGTCGCTGCGTCCCCACTCCTCGATATCGATTCGCTTTCGGTGTCTTTTCAGACGCGAGGCGGGCCCGTTCGAGCCGTTCGTGACGTTTCCCTGCGGCTCGAAAAGGGGCGCACCCTTGGCATCGTGGGCGAATCCGGCTCGGGCAAGTCCGTTACATCGTATGCGCTAATGGGTATTCTCGACCGGGCAGGGCGGATCGCCTCGGGTTCGATTCGCCTGGAAGGCCTGCCGCTTGAGACCGCGACTGAGAGCGTGATGCGGACCTTGCGTGGCCGCGAGATGTCGATGATCTTCCAGAATCCACGAGCTGCGCTCAATCCGATCCGCCGAATCGGCGATCAGATCGCCGACGTGCTGGTCGAACATGCCCAGGCAACACGTATCACCGCGCGGGCCCGCGCGATCGAAGTCTTGCAGACAGTAAGGATTCGCGATGCCCACGCGACGGTCGACGCCTATCCATTCGAGTTGTCGGGCGGAATGTGTCAACGGGTGGTGATCGCGATGGCCCTCGCCTGTCGGCCGAAGTTGCTGATCGCGGATGAGCCAACTACTGGACTGGATGTCACCACGCAGCGCGCGGTCATGGACCTGATTCGCGAGCTGACGCATTCAGCGTCGATGGCCACATTGCTGATCACTCACGATCTGGGCCTTGCGGGCGAATTCTGTGACGATATCGTCGTGATGGAGCAGGGGTGTGTTGTGGAGTCGGGACCGGCAGCGGCAATCTTCTCGCATGCCCGACATCCCTACACGCGTCGCCTGGTGAGAGCAACGCCCCATGGCGCCCAGACTGTGATCGACTTGCTGCCACTGCCCGAAACGCCGTCCGCAGCGGCGACCCTGGCGAATGACCAGCGCACACCGCTGCCGGGTCGATCCGTTGAGGTCCGGTCCGAGGTTGACGCTGGACTGTTTCCGAGGACGCCTGCCCGGGCCCCCCTCCTTGACGTGATTGATCTGCGCAAGACCTACCCCCGCCCACGTTCTCTGATGCAGTCGATGCGCGGCCAGCGCTCCGAACCCTTCCATGCCGTTGCCGGTATTTCGTTTCAGGTCTTCGAGGGTGAGAGCGTCGGGCTAGTCGGGGAGTCTGGCTGCGGCAAGTCCACGACGTCCTCGATGGTCATGAGGTTACTGGAACCCACCTCGGGAAGTATCCGATTCAAGGGACACGACCTCAGCCTGATTCGTGCGGCCGATTTTGCGCGGTCGCCCTTGCGGTCCCGCTTGCAGATGGTGTTTCAGGATGCAAGCGGCAGTCTCGATCCGCGCCTGAGCGCGGCTGCTTCGATTGCCGATCCCATCGGACGCTTGCTCGGGATTCGCGATCCGGACGAGCGAGCGGCGCGCGTTGAGCGCCTGGCCCGACAAGTCGGGCTTCCGACCAACCTCCTCAATCGCTTGCCGCATCAGCTCTCGGGTGGCCAGAAAGCCCGGGTGGGTATCGCGCGTGCGTTGGCGAGCGAACCTGACTTGCTGGTTCTGGACGAGCCCACCGCGGCGCTCGATGTCTCGGTTCAGGCGCTCGTCCTGAACCTGTTGGCCGATCTTCGTCGTGATCTCGGCATGTCCTACCTGTTCGTCAGCCATGACCTCGAGGTCGTGCGACTCATGTGCGATCGGGTCATCGTGATGCAGGCGGGCCATATCGTTGAGCACGGCGAGACAGCTTCGGTCCTTCGGATGCCTGTGCATCCGTATACCCGCGCGCTGATCGACGCCGCACCCAGGCCACCGGGCGCGGCGCACTGAAGCCGTGTCCGAATGTGCTCAATTACTGGAGATGCCATGAGCAGCCCCCCGGGACCCTTGACGATCCCACAGTTTCGAGACGCGTATCAGTCCGGCCTGACCCCCCGCGACGTACTGACCACGCGATGGCAGGCCCTTTGTCGTCTTGGGACCGGACCCACAGGCGATGCGGCGCTGATCGCAACGGTTTCCCAAGAGCATCTCGAGCGACAACTTGATCGACTGGAGGGTATGTCGCCTGCCGAATCGCCGCTTTTTGGTATTCCATTTGTTGTTAAAGACAACATTGATGTCGAGGGCCTTCCAACAACAGCCGCTTTTCCGGGTCGGACGCGACCCGCGACACGATCGGCACACGTCATTCATCTGCTGCAGCAGGCAGGTGCCGTCGTGCTGGCGAAGACAAATCTTGACCAGTTTGCAACGGGGCTTGTCGGCACCCGTTCGCCCTTCGGCAGCGTTCCGAATCCGTTCTCGGACGACTACGTGAGCGGGGGCTCAAGCTCTGGTTCCGCATCGATCGTGGCGCGAGGCTTTGTCCCGTTCGCTCTGGGCACCGATACGGCCGGATCGGGTCGAGTCCCGGCCGGATTCTGTAATCTGGTGGGGTTGAAGCCAACGCCGGGCCTGGTCAGTACGCAGGGCGTGCTGCCGGCCTGCGCATCGCTGGATTGTGTTTCTGTGTTCACCTTGACGGTCGTGGATGCGGAAGCCCTCTTGCCCGTCATTGCCTGCGCCGCGGATCGGCCGATGGATGAGCCTCGCTACCATGCTCCGGTGCCCGAGCGACTCGCCTTTGCACCCACGATGCGATTCGGGATTCCGTACGATCTGCACTTCGATGATCTCGACTACGAGTCGGCTTTCATGGATGCAATCCGCCGGATCGAGGATCAAGGCCACAGCGTGGTTCGGTTCGATGGAGTGCCTCTCGAGCAGGTGGGGAAGCTGCTGTATCAGGGACCCTGGGTGGCCGAACGATACAGCGTCGTGGGCCCCTTGATCGAAGCGGATGCGCCGGGCCTGGATCCAACGGTGGTTCGAGTGATCCGTCAGGCCCAGGGTCTGACGGCTGTTCAAACCTTCGATGCCCTGTATGCGCTCCGGGCCGCTGAGGCCCAGCTCCGAAGCCTGTGGGCAGACATCGACGTGCTCATGGTCCCGACCGCGCCTGGAATCCCCACGCGCTCGGCCCTCGCAGACGATCCCGTTGGGCGTAACGCAGCCTTGGGGCGCTACACCAACGCCGTCAATCTCCTGGGCTGGTCTGCCCTTGCGCTCCCGGCTTCAATGACCCCCAGAGGGCTACCGTTTGGCATCTGCTGGATCGCGCCCGCCGGTTGCGATGCGGCGCTCCTTCATGCCGCCCGCCGCTGGGAGGAGGACCTGGATCTGCCACTGGGTGCAGGCCTGAGCCCGCGTAGCACTGTGCCCTTGGACGCTCCCCTGGATCTGCCCGCAACAATCGCGGGCGAGCCGGTGCTTCCCATCGCGGTCGTTGGGGCCCATCTTCAGGGGATGCCGCTGCATCATCAAATCGTTGAAGCGGGTGCGCGCTTGCTCGGCCGTACGCGGACCGCACCGCACTACCGTCTGCATGCGCTCTCGGGCGGGCCCCCGGCCCGACCGGGGCTGGTGCGGGCGTCCGCATCGAGTGCTGGAACGCGGGCTGGGGCCTCGATC
>JBDLRB010000068.1:0-34632 GCA_039800205.1 Pseudomonadota bacterium
CGGTCACGCAGAAGCGCAAGCGCGGGCTTATCCTTTGCGAGCAGGAGGGCATAAATCGCCTCGTCCTCGATCCCGGGCCCCATCCAGCCCTCGGAGGCCTCGGCAAGCAAGGCCGGGACGATCCCCATATGGGACAGATCAATCCGCAATCGATCGATCCCCGCGGCGACCAGGGCCTCGACCATCAGCGAAATGATCTCAAGGTCCGCTCCCACACCCGGATGCCCATACAACTCAGCCCCGATCTGCAAGGGCTCTCTCGAGGCAAAGACACCAGACGGACGCGCATGCAGGGTCGAACCGGCATAGCACAAACGGGTCACGCCCTGGGCATCGAGCAGATGCGCATCGATCCGTGCGACCTGGGGCGTCATATCAGCCCGCACTCCGAGGATTCGACCCGAGGACTGGTCAACCATCTGAGCCGTACGTGAGGCCAACTCGCGACCTGAACCGATCAGCAGCGACTCAATGTGCTCGATCAGGGGCGGAATCACCTGCTCGTACCCCCAGCTTCGAAACAGGTCAAGTGTCCGGCGGCGCAGATGCTCAATCCCATGCGCTTCAGGCGGCAGGGCATCGGCAATGTTTTCGGGTAGGAGCCAAGTGGGCATAGCGAGCGATTCAGAGGGCCGGCAGGCGCCCCGATCAAGGGGCCACACGCAAAACCGGTTATTTTAGTTCAGAAAGGCCGATCAGCCCCAAACCGACGGCCACGGCAAGCAAGCCCACAAAACGCAACTGACCGTCGCTGAGGGCTGACATGCGACGGACAAAGTCGCGCCAGCGCTCAGGCATCAGGAACGGGACGAGCCCTTCGATCAGGAAAAACAAGCCCAGCGCGAGCAGAAGCGCGGCGTCCACACCGGGTGATCGGTCAGCGTTTCTCGGGCGACAGCGGCTCGCGCAAGTGCCTGAAGAACGAAGCGGAAGGGTCCACAACCATCACATCGCTGCGGTCGCGGAACGTACTGCGATACGCTTCGAGGCTCCGATAGAAATCAGCGAATTCCGGGTTTCGGCCAAAAGCGTCGGCGAAGATTGCCGCAGCCCGGGCATCGCCCTCACCCTTTACGCGCTGCGCATCGCGATAGGCCTCCGCAAGAATGACCTCACGCTGCTTTTCCGCGTCGGCCCTGATCTTGTCGGACTCGGCCGCGCCCGTCGCGCGACGCTCGTTCGCAACGCGCTTGCGCTCAGACTGCATCCGATCAAATACACGGGACGAGACCTCAGGTGCAAAATCCACACGCTTGAGCCCGACGTCCACGATCCGGACCCCAATCTGTTGTGAATCCTCGTCGATCTTGCGACGAACATCGGACATCAGCCTGGTCCGGTCGCCCGAAATGATCTCGCTGACCGTCCGCTTTGCGATCTCGTTATTGAGCGCATCACGCAGGCTTCGCGAAATCCGGTCCGCCGCGACCACCTGGCTCCCCTGAACCGAACGGATGAACGCCTTTGGTTCGACGATCTGCCATTTAATGAAGGTGTCGACCTGGAGGTTGAGCTTTTCAGAGGTAATGAAGCGGTCGACATCCGTGGTGTCGAGCGTCAGGATGCGCTTGTCGTAATACACCACGTTTTGAAAAGGGGGCGGCCACTTGAAGTGAAGGCCCGGGCGATCGATGACCGTGCGGATCTCGCCCAAGGTGTACACCACCGCGTATTGACGCTGATCAACCACAAAGATCGACGACAGCAGCACGCCCAGCGCCACAACGGCCGAGCCAAGAATCGGAATGAGCTTATTCATGATGGATCTGTCCCGTACCGATTCAGCGCGCGTCGCGGTCGCGGTTGCGGAGGCCGTCCGTGCGGGAGACCGGCGCCGGATTGGAGGAACCGGATTCGACGCCCGCTGCCGGCCCGGACGAGTTCGAGGGCATCATGCGTGTCGCATCCGAGCGGACACCGCCCTGTCGGAGCAACCGGTCGAGGGGAAGGGAGAGCAGATTGACGCCTCCCTGCGTGTCGACATACACCTTGGAAACGTTGCTGAATACCTGCTGCATGGCGTCGATGTACATCCGATCGCGCGTCACCCGAGGTGCCTTTGCGTACTCTGCATGAATCTGGCTGAATCGGGACGCATCGCCCTCGGCGGTCGCAATGACGCGCTGCTTGTAGCCCTCGGCCTCCTCGCCCAGACGAGCGGCCGTACCACGGGCTTTGGGGATGACATCGTTTGCGTAGGCCTGACCTTCGTTGATCAGACGCTCGCGATCCTGGGCCGCCTTGTTTGCATCCTCGAACGCATCCTGAACCTGATCGGGCGGCTGGGCCTGCTGAATGGTGACGTCGACCAGCGTGATCCCCGACTGGTACCGATCGAGGATACCCTGCGCCATTAATCGAACATCTTTTGCGACCTGCTCTTTTTCTTCATAGAGCACCTGATCGATCGTCCTGCGGCCCACAACTTCGCGCATGGCCGTCTCGGCCGCCTGTCGCACGGTGTCCTCGGGACCAACGCCAAAATTATTGTTGAACAAAAAGGCGCGCGCATCGCCGATCCGGAACTGCAGGGCAAACTGCAGATCGACGATCGACTGATCCGTGGTCAACATCAGGGCTTCGCGCAGGGTCTTGTTGCGGACGGTGTTGCGATACCCGACCTCAATCTGACGCAGCTGCTGCGCGTTGACGATCTCGTGGGACTCGATCGGATACGGCATCCGCCAGGTGATCCCCGCGCGATCAACCAATTGCTTGTATTCGCCAAAACGGAGCACGGCCGACTGATGCCCCTCGGGCACGATGTAGAACCCGCTCCCCATCCAAAGCAAGAGCCCCGCCACGCCGATCACGGCCAGGCCGATCCCGGCCCCCTTCATCGACGGGGGCTCGACAATCCCCCCTCCCGGACCCGTGGGACCACCCGGCCCGCCGGGTCGACGCTTGAACATGCCGTTCAGCTTGCGGTTGAAGTCGCGCCAGAGCTCGTCGAGATCAGGCGGCCCATCACCCTTCGGAGGTGGTTTGGAATCCCCCCCTCCACGTCCCCAGCCGGGATCATTGAGCGAGAAAATGTTACGAAATGACTTGGGCATGATTCAGGAGGTTGACGTTGAGACGGGAGCAGATCGGCCGAATCTGAGACGGTTCGAGTCGGCCCAGCACGCCAGCTGGTGGAGCACGATTGCACGCAAGGCGTCCAGACCCTCGCCCGACAGGGCGCTCACAAATACTGAATCGATGCTACCACAGGGGTCAATTGCCCGGCCGGCGTCATGTCCACTGGCATCGACCTTGTTGTAGACGAGAACCTGAGGCACGTCGGCGGCACCGATGTCCGCCAGGACGCTTCGCACCGCTTCGATCTGCTCGTCGCGGTCACCCGCTGAGGCATCGACCACATGCAGGAGGAGATCTGCATGGGCGGTTTCCTCGAGCGTTGCCGCAAAAGCCTCAACGAGCTGATGGGGCAGGCGGCGGACAAAACCCACGGTATCAGACAGGACAAACTCATCGGCACTGCCGATCCGGACCCGGCGACTCAGGGTATCCAGCGTGGCGAACAGCTGGTCCGCTGCGTAGGAGGATGCTCCGGTCAGCGCGTTGAACAACGTCGATTTGCCCGCGTTGGTGTAACCCACCAGAGACACGGAAAAGGCGGGCCGCCGATCCCGGGCTCGTCGCTGTGTCCGCCGCTGTCGCTTGAGCGTTTCAAGCTGCTCACGCAGGCGTCGGACCCGGACCCCGAGCATGCGTCGGTCCAGCTCGAGCTGGGTCTCGCCGGGCCCCCCCCGCACGCCGATCCCGCCGCGCTGACGTTCGAGGTGGGTCCAGCCGCGAACCAGACGAGCAGACAGGTGCTCGAGACGGGCCAACTCGACCTGCAGCTTGCCCTCGTGACTGCGCGCCCGACGCGCAAAGATGTCGAGGATCAGCTCCGTGCGGTCAATAACCGGAATCGCCCACTTGCGTCCAAGATTTCGCTGCTGGATCGGTGTCAGCTCGGCATCGAACACCACGAGTTCGCAGGACTGACGAGTGAGCTCGGCCTGAATCTCATCGGCCTTGCCCGAGCCGATGAACAGGGCTGGGTCGGGCCGCCCTCGCCGCAGCTGCAGGCCTGCGGTCGGGTCGAGTCCGGCAGATCGAGCCAGACGATCCAGCTCGGCCAGCGAGGCGTCGTCCGGGCGGCCCCCCCCCAACGCGACCGAAATCAGCAGGCAGCGGGGACGAGTCCCACCAAGGGGCGGGGCGTTCAGCTTTCAGTGCTCTCGTGGGAGTAATTCACGGCACGTCCGGGAACCACTGTGGAAATCGCGTGCTTGTAGACCATCTGCGTGACCGTATTACGAAGCAGTACAACGTACTGATCGAATGATTCGATATGTCCCTGCAGCTTGATCCCGTTAACGAGGTAAATGGAGACCGGAACGTGTTCCTTGCGCAGGAGATTCAGGAACGGGTCTTGTAGTTGTTGCCCTTTATTGCTCATGGTGGACCTGTTTTGGTTTATGGAAGAGAAAGACATAAAAGAGGCTCAATGTAACGCAATTTCGCCCGGGGACGACGAAACGCGAACACGGCCGGCGTGATCAGTCTCGCCCGGCGTACGGATTGAAGGCCGAGCGGAACTCGATTCGAAGGGGCGTTCCCTGGAGCTTGAAGGTCTCGCGAACGACTGATTCAAGATAACGCACGTAGGTCGCAGGGATATGCTCCAGCGCAGAACCATGCACGACGACGATGGGGGGATTGCGCCCCCCCTGATGCGCGTAACGCAGCTTGGGCCGGATCGGTCCCTTTCTGGGCGGCGCTTGCCGCTCGACCGCCTCATGCAGTGCACGCGTCAATCGAGGCGTCGAGAGTCGAGCAAACGCGGCATCGCAGGCCTGGTCCACCGATCGCATCAATGCACCCAGCCCGGCGCCTTTCGCCGCCGAGATCGAATGACGCTGTGCAAAGTGCAGAAAATGCAGTTTGCGTTCGATATCGAGCTGGATGCGCTGACGCTGATCAGCGGTCGCAAGATCCCACTTGTTGATCGCAATCACCAAGGCCCGTCCCGCCTCGAGGACATGGCCGGCAATCATGATGTCCTGATCGGCCACCCCGGATGTGGCGTCGACCATCAACACACAGACCTGTGCATCCTCAATCGCCTGAAGCGTTTTTACGGCGGAAAACTTCTCGACCATGTCCGTGACCTTGCCTCGTCGACGCAGGCCTGCGGTGTCGACAAGCACGTAGGGCTTGCCGCCACGCTGGAAGTCGACCGCGACCGAATCGCGGGTGGTTCCGGGTTGATCAAATGCGATCAGTCGCTCCTCGCCGATCAATGCGTTGATCAAGGTCGACTTGCCGACGTTCGGTCGCCCGACCACAGCGATGCGGGTCGCATGCGGGCGGACGGGCTCCGCGGCTTCACCGGCGGCGGGCAGATCTCCAGCAACCGGGGCGCCCTGACCCGAACCCTTGGCAACGGGCGTCGGCGGGCGGACGCTGTCGGTCACGACGGTCTGTTCGATCAACCCCTCCAGCGCGAACTCCACCAGATCGGAAATACCATCACCGTGCGCACCGGACACGGGCAGTGGGTCACCCAGTCCCAACTCGTGAAAATCGGCCGCCACCCAGTCGCGTCGCATGCCCTCGGTCTTGTTCACTGCGAGAATGACCCGGCGCGCCGTCCGCCGCAATTCAGCCGTAATCTCGCGATCGTGCCCGGTCAAACCCTCGCGCCCATCCACCAGAAAAATGACGGAGTCGGCTTCCAGCACGGCCTGTCGCGTCTGGCGAGCCATCTCAGCGGCAATGCCCGAGCGAACGACGGGCTCGAAGCCCCCCGAATCGATCACGATGAATCGATGGTCGCCGACCCGACCCTGACCGTACTGACGATCCCGGGTCAGCCCCGGAACGTCGGCCACCAGCGCCGCGCGGGACCGCGTCAATCGATTGAACAGCGTGGATTTTCCGACGTTCGGGCGTCCGACCAGCGCAATGACGGGGAGCCGCTTCACACGGGCTCGATCGCAAATGCGTGCAGCGCCCCGCCCCGGGTCTGGAGCCAGACCCGATCACCCGACTGAATCGGTGCGCCCGAGGCGGGCCGGCCATCCGTGGTCACCCGGGCCTCGATCGCACCATCGTCGAGCGCAATCGCGTAGAGCAAACCATCGACATCGGAAATCAACATCCGCGCTCCCGAGACCACAGGGGCCGACGGCGAGCGGCCCGCGAGTGCCGTTTGTCGCCAGAGACTGGCACCGGATCTGGAGAATGCGTGAATGTGCCCCTTCTCATCCGCGACGGCCAACACCGAAGCCGACCCCGCGAGCCCCATCGAAGAGGACAGTTCACGGCTCCAGAGCATGCGCCCGGTCGCGGTTTCGAAACAGGCAAGACGCCCCTGAAACGCAACCGCACAGACATCCTGCTGGACCACGGAGGGCCACCCCACCACATCCGCAATCCGCTCGATCTCGTTGGACCCCCGGGGGACCGCCACCGCAGTTTCCCAGATCTGAGCGCCGCCCAGTGCATCCACTGCAGCCAAGCGCCCTCCTGGAAATCCGAGAAACAAGCGCGAGTCCAGCGCCGTGATCCCGGTGGTCTGACGGAGCACCAGATTGGGGGCCGACCGACTGAGCGACCATATTCGACGTCCGGTCCGTCGATCAAAGGCCAGCGTTCGCCGATCGCTGCAACGGACGTAAACGCCTTGTTCGGTCACCGTGGGTACCGTGACGGCCTCCGCACCGAGTTCCGCACGCCACAAGCGCTTGCCCTGAGCGTCGTACGCGAGCAGCGAGCCGTCCGAAGTCGCAACGACTGCAAACGAGCCCAGGGCGCCCACCCCCGCCGTCACCGACCGCTCAGTCTGGACCGACCAGCGCACCGCACCCGACTGCGGGTCGACGAGTGCAAGGCGGCCCGTCGCGCTGGCGACCCAAAGCCCGCTCTCGGTCAGCGTCGGCACAACATTGACGGCACCGGGGAAATCAGCGCTCCAGCGCTTGCGGAGCACAACCGAGCCCCGCGCTGCGGGCGGAGGCGGCGGCGTCGCCCGGCCGGACGAGGTCCACGGCATGACACCGCACCCCGAAAGCAGGCTGGTTGACAAGGCCAGACCCCCAGCGTGGCATACGGCACGCCGTTGCGCGATCGGGCGAGATTGAAACAGGCTCATCGTTCAGCCCTCTTTGGGTCCAAGGGCATCGAGTTTCAACTGAACGATTGATCGGAGCGGGCTGCTCGAATCAAGCTTGTCCAGCGCCGACGCCCACGCCTGCCTCGCTTCATCCTGCCGGCCCATCGCAAACAGGACATCACCGCGTCGATCGTCATGCGCGCCGACGAACGGCGCGGCCGGCGTCGTGCCCAGAACGGCCAAAGCATCGTCGAATGCCTTGTCGTCGATCAGAAGACCTGCGAGGCGGATCCGAGCGATGTGACGGTACTCAGGATCCCGCGCAGAGTCGATGGCCCAGCGCAAGGGAACCCGCGCCGCCTGACGATCACCGGCATCAACGTACGCCTTGGCGGCCGCCAGCGCCGCCATCTGAGCATAGGCAGTCGACCCGTAATCGGCAAAGATCCGACCCGACGCTTCGCGCACTTTGTTCAAGTCCTTGGCCTGCACTGCAGCGCGCACTTCATCGAACACCGATGCAGCCGCTGCTGACTGCTGAGCCTGGTACCAGCCCCAGCCACGCCAGCCCGAGAAGGACAACAGAATGATCGTGAGCACGGTGAGAATGAAATTGCCGTAGCGACGCCAGAACGCCTTCAGATTCTCAATCTGCTCCTGCTCTTCGAGGTCGTAGGCCATTCAGTTCATTCCTTTGCGAATAATCGAATCGATCCGTCAATCGGACACGGGTTCGGACGTATCGCCCGTCATCGCGTCGACCACGCGGTCACGCAGCACATCAAGGGGCACGGACTCCTGACGGCCACTCGCGCCCTCATGCGCCTGCTCGCGCAGCCACTTGAGACCCACCTCACCCCGCTCGAGTTCGTCCGGGCCAATGACGACCGCGAGGCTGGCGCCACTGGCGTCGGCCCGCCGAAACTGGGATTTGAAACTCCCGCCGCCGCAATGCATCAAAACGTCCAGGCCCGCATCGCGGAGGGTCTCTGCGGCGACCAGCGCGGCCGACAAGGTCGAATCCCCCGAGTGCACGACATAGACATCGCACTGGCTCTCATCGAGATCGACCTGTTGCGCACGCATCAGTTCCAGGATGCGTTCGACGCCCAGCGCAAACCCGCACGCCGGTGTCGGACGCCCCCCGAGCATCTCGATCAGTGGGTCGTACCGACCGCCCCCGCACACGGTCAGCGTGGAACCCCCAATGTCGGCCACCCACTCGAAGACCGTCAGATTGTAGTAGTCGAGCCCCCGTACCAGTCGAGGGTTGATCCGGTGCACGACGCCTCGATCTCTGAGCAATGCGGTCACCCGGTCGAAGTGCCGACGGGAGTCCTCACCCAGAAAGTCGATCAGCTTGGGCGCACCCTCGACCAGCGTCTGCATGGCCGGGTTCTTGGTATCAAGGATACGCAGCGGATTGGCATGCAAGCGCCTGCGCGCATCGGCATCCAGTTCATTCTGATGCAGTTCGAAGTAGGCAATCAACGCCTCACGATGGGCCCGTCGCTCATCGGACTGACCCAGACAATTGATTTCGAGCGTGATGCCCGTCAGGCCCAGATCGTCCCAGATGCGCTGCCCCAGAAGGATGAGCTCGACGTCGGTATCGGGACCGGCCAGGCCCAGCGCCTCTGCGCCCACCTGATGGAATTGGCGGTACCGCCCCTTCTGAGGACGCTCATGGCGAAACATGGGCCCCGTGTACCAGACGCGCTGCGGTCCATCATGAAGCAGGCTGTGCTGGATCGTCGCCCGTACGACGCCTGCCGTATTTTCCGGCCGCAAGGTCAGGGCCTCGCCGTTCAACGCGTCGACAAAGGAGTACATCTCCTTTTCGACGATATCGGTCATTTCGCCGATCCCCCGAACGAATAATCGGGTGGGTTCGACGATCGGCGTACGGATCCGGCGATAGCCATAGCTGCGCACGGTCGCAGCGATCGACTCCTCGAAACGACGCCAGATCGGCTCGTCGGCAGGAAGCACGTCGTTCATGCCCTTGACGGCCTGCAGTTTTTCCATCGGGGATCCAGTCACAATTGATTCGGTACGGTTCGGACTCAGTCTGCCAAGGCCGGCTGAGGCCCGGCTGCCTGAACCGGGCCGTAGCGCCGGCGGACGTAATGTTCGACGATGGCCTGAAATTCCTCGGAAATGCGATCGCCCTTGAGGGTGACGTCACGCTGCCCGTCGATGAAGACAGGGGCCACCGGCGCCTCGCCCGAGCCCGGCAGAGAAATGCCGATGTCGGCATGTTTGCTCTCGCCGGGTCCGTTGACCACGCACCCCATGACCGCGACCTGCATGGACTCGACGCCCGGGTACCGGGCACGCCACACCGGCATCTGCTCACGCAAAAAGCTCTGGATGCTTGCGGCGAGTTCTTGAAAGTAGGTGCTGCTGGTCCGTCCACAACCCGGGCATGCGACCACCAGAGGCGCAAAAGCGCGCAGCCCCATCGTCTGCAGGATTTCCTGCGCGACAATCACTTCCCGGCTTCGATCGCCGCCCGGCTCGGGGGTCAGGGAGACCCGGATCGTGTCACCGATGCCGCGCTGCAACAGAATCGCGATGGCAGCCGTGGAGGCCACGATCCCCTTGCTGCCCAGACCCGCTTCGGTCAACCCCAGATGCAGCGGATAGTCACAACGCGAGGCCAGAGCACCGTAAACAGCCACCAGATCCTGCACATTGGATACTTTCGCAGACAGGCAGATTGAATCGCCGGGCAACCCCAATGCCTCCGCGCGCAGGGCGCTGTCGATCGCCGATGTGACCAGTGCCTCGCGCATCACCGCCTGAGCGTCGAGCGGGCTCGGCCGACGCGCATTTTCGTCCATCATGCGCGCGAGGAGCGCTTGGTCGAGGCTGCCCCAGTTGACCCCAATTCGGACCGGACGCCCGCGCTCGCAGGCAATTTCGATCATCCGCGCGAAATTGTCGTCCCGCTTCCGTCCCGCACCTACGTTGCCGGGGTTGATCCGGTACTTGGACAAGGCCTCGGCGCACTCCGGAAAGTCGGTCAGCAGCTTGTGCCCATTGAAATGAAAGTCACCGACCAGGGGTACGTCGACCCCCATACGGTCCAACTGCTCCCGAATGGCCGGCACGGACCGGGCCGCCTCGGGCGAATTGACCGTGATGCGAACGATCTCGGAGCCCGCACGCGCAAGTTCCTTGATCTGAATGGCCGTGGCGATGGCGTCTGCGGTGTCGGTATTGGTCATCGACTGCACCACAATGGGCGCATCTCCCCCGACCCGAACCTGTCGCTCTCCCCAGGTCACCCGCATCTGACGGGAGCGCCGCCGGGACGCAGGCCCGGATTCATAAGGCTGGGCACGCTCGTTCATCGGCCGCTCCCCTCGATTCGAAACCGTGCGACACCCTGCCTGATGTGGGGCTTGAGATCGTAGGGGGCCCCTCGCCAAGTCGCGCTGACCGCGCCCGGGTTACCGATCACCGCACTCACGGGCGGATCCAGATCGAACACCCTCGTCGCCCCTGCGGCCTGGGTGCCGGTCGCAACAATGCGGTCGCCCGCATCACGAATCTCGATCCAGGCCTGCGCGTCGAACCGCAGGACCAGTCCCGCACCGGTTGCTGACCCCGGCGCCGCAGCGGGCGAGGGCCCCGTTGCCGCGGGGGACGGTGGAACGCCTGCAGGCTCGGCCGGCGATGAGGCCCCTGAAGCGGCCGCACTCCGAACGGATCCGGCCAACGGTACCGGCTCAACCGTCGTCCCCCTGCTGACCGTGGTGCTTGGCGCCGACACGGGCGGCGCGGGCTCCGCCGCGATGGCCGGAGGAGGCACCGCAGCCCCGGACGGATTCGCCGCTGTCGCCGACGCGCTGCCTGACGACGACGGCGTTGCTGCGGCCGTCGGGCTGGAATCCGCCGGACCACCCGCATCGCTGATCCCCAGCAAGGAGGCCCCGCCGCCAAAGAAAAAGGCCATGACGATCAATCCAACGACCGCGAGAATGGTCCAGGTGAGCCAATTCCCAGGTCCGCTCGATGAAAATCCGAGAACGCCCCGCCGGGGCATGGGCTGATCAAGCGCAGGGCGGTTGATGGGCTCGCTGACGACCCCATACTCGGCGTCGATCGCAGGAAGGATGGCCTCGATGTTCAGGGACAAAGCGCGCCCATACGCACGCAGGGCTGTGCGGGCGAAGCTTCGACCAGGGAGCGCACGCCAGTCGCCTCGTTCGATGGCCTGGATCTGCCGCCCAGTCATGCCCAGCCGAGCGGCAAGATCCGACTGTGCAAGCCCACGGGACTCACGGGCGCGCACAAGCTGATCGACCGACTGGATACCGGTCGGATCGGCCGTGACCGACGGCTCCTGTTTCTCCCATTGATGCTGAGCCTGACTCATGTCACCCCCATCACATGAATACTGCGCCGGGCCGATCGGTCGGCCAGGCGGGTTCGGTCCTGAACCGCGCCAGCGAGTTGACCACACGCCGCATCGATATCGTCCCCTCGGGTTCGTCGAACTGTCGTGACTTTACCGCCATCAGACAGATCGCGGGAAAACGCCCGAACACGTTCGGTCGGCGATCGCCGCAAACCGGATGCAGGGAAAGGATTGAACGGAATCAGATTGAACTTGCAGGGGAGCGAACGCGTCAACGAGAGCAACTGCTCGGCGTGCTCCGGCTGATCATTGACCCCATCCAGCATCACGTACTCGAAGGTGATGAAATCACGCGGTGAGCGCTCAAGGTAGCGGCGACAGGCGGCCAGCAGATCCGCCAGCGGGTACTTGCGATTGAGCGGCACGAGCTGATCACGAAGCGGGTCGTTCGGCGCATGAAGCGAAACAGCCAGCGCCACTGGACAATCTTCACGGAGACGGTCGATCATCGGCACCACGCCCGAGGTGGATACCGTTACGCGCCTTCGCGAAAGGCCATAGGCGTGATCATCCAGCATTAACCGAAGCGCTGTCAGCGTCGCCGAATAATTCTGAAGCGGCTCGCCCATCCCCATGAAGACCACGTTGGTGATCGAGCGCGCACGCCCCGGGTCAGACCGATCATCGTCGTCCGTCGCCGCGGGATCGGGTACGCGCCCCGAAACGCCGTCCCGTTCAAGCGCGCGCTCGGCCATCCAGAGCTGCGCGACAATCTCATGCGCGGCAAGGTTTCTTGCGAACCCCTGATGACCGGTCGAACAGAAACGGCAATTCACCGCACAGCCCGCCTGTGTCGACACGCACAAGGTCCCGCGGGATGTTTCCGGGATGAAGACCGTCTCGACCGCGTTCCCCGCCCCGACGTCGAGCAGCCACTTGCGGGTCCCGTCCGAAGAGCAGTGATCCCGGATGACGGGCAAGGACTCGATGACTGCCCGCTCGGACAACAAGGCTCGAAACGCCTGGGCGAGATCCGTCATCTCGGAAAAGCGGTCTTCTCCGCGCTGGTGGACCCACCGCAGCAGCTGGCGCGCGCGGAAGGGCTTGTGGCCCCATTCAGCACACAGATCGACCAGCTCATCCGGGGCCAGGCCAAGCAGGTGAATCGGGTTGGGCGGGCGGATGCTCACGTTCGCTCCGAGCGGCTGTCACGGGCCGGTCGACCGGCTGAACAACCGACCCCGACCCGATTGATCAACGCGAGTTGATATCGATACCGGGAAAGAAAAATGCGATTTCATTACGGGCGGTCTCTTCACCATCCGAGCCATGCACGGCATTGGCGTCGATGCTATCCGCGAAATCCGCGCGGATTGTCCCGGGCGACGCCTTTTTCGGGTCGGTGGCGCCCATGAGCTCACGGTTACGGACAATGGCGCCCTCACCCTCGAGTACTTGCACGATGACCGGCCCCGAAATCATGAAGTCGACCAGATCCTTGAAAAACGGGCGCTCGCGGTGGACGGCGTAAAAGCCCTCAGCCTGCGCGCGCGACAACTGCATCATCCGCGCAGCGATGATCTTGAGGCCCGCGTTCTCGAACCGTGAGTAGATCTGACCAATCACGTTTTTGGCCACTGCATCGGGCTTGATGATCGAAAGGGTACGCTCTGAAGCCATGACAATTCCATCCGGGAAAGAGTTGAGGTGGCCGGAGGCGAGCACCGAAGGCGCCCATCACGCCAGACGCCACCCACGCGCATCTGAGAACGCGTTTTACATTGTGTTGAGAGAACCCGTCACTTTAGCATGAATGACATTATTCGGGCTGAGATGAAGACTTCGCGCCGCGCAAGTCCGGACATTACCCTGAACGAGACAGGGCCATGCTTGAAAGTTTCCAAGGCTGTCCCAAGATCCCGCTCACACGTTCATACGGAGTTTGATCATGGCTTTCGGAAATGAGTCCTTTGGCCGCGGGACGCATTCGATCAGCGACGCAGTCGTCCGGAATCGCGTCTTGCGCAACACCTACCTGCTGCTGGCTCTTTCGATGGTCCCCACGGTATTGGGTGCCTGGATCGGCCTTGCCACGGGCTTCAGTTTCTTCGCAGGGAGCCCGTTCATCGGCCTGATCGTGTTCCTCGCGGTCGCATTCGGGTTCTTCTTTGCGATCGAGCGCTACAAGAACAGTAGCTTGGGCGTCCTGCTGCTGCTCGGGTTCACGTTTTTCATGGGCCTGATGCTGTCGCGTCTGATCGGCAACATCCTGGGTCTGGCAAACGGCGCCAGCCTGATCATGATGGCCTTCGGAGGAACCGCCACCATTTTCACCGTCATGGCCTCGATCGCCACCTTCTCCAAGCGCGACTTCACTGGCTTGGGTAAGTGGTTGTTTGTCGGGTTCCTGGTGATCCTGGTTGCGGGCATCGCCAACATCTGGTTGCAGATGCCGGCTCTGATGCTGACCGTATCGGCCCTGGCCGTGCTGATCTTTTCAGCCTTCATTCTTGTCGACCTGCAACGCGTCATCCAGGGCGGAGAGACGAACTACGTCACGGCGACGCTGTCGATTTACCTGAGCGTTTACAACGTGTTCAGCAATCTGCTCGCCATTCTGGGGATCGTCGGCGGCGATCGCGATTGAATCGTCGGCCAGACGGCGCACGCCGTGTGAAGGGGAAGGGACGTCTGATCAACGTCCCTTTTTTATTGCCCGCCGCACGTGCACACGCGCCGGGTTGCGAACCGATCAGAGCGGATCATCCGTCCGTACCCGGTCAAACACCGCGACGGATTCGACATGGCTGGTGTGGGGAAACATGTTGACAACGCCCGCAGCGCTCAATCGATAATCAGCCGTATGCACCAGCACCGCCGCATCGCGAGCGAGCGTGGCGGGATTGCAGGACACGTAAACGATTCGCTCAGGACGTCGGTCCGGAGACTCTGCAATCGCCTTGCAGACTTCGACCGCCCCCTCCCGGGGTGGATCAATCAACACCCGATCAAAGCGCCCCAGCGAAGCCCAGCGCTCGGCGTCCATCTCGAACAGATTGGCCACCTGGAAGTGACAGCGGTCGGATAGACCATTGGCGTCTGCATTCCTCTGCGCCCGTTCGACCAGGGTACGACTGCCTTCAATCCCGACGACCTCTCTGGCGCGACGGCCAAGCGGCATTGAAAAATTGCCCAGCCCACAGAACAAGTCGGCCACACGGTCCTCTGGACCGGCTTCCAGCAGGCGGACGCCCCGTCTGACCAGCACCTCGTTGATCGCGTGATTCACCTGCGTGAAGTCAGTCGGTCGGTACGGCATGCTCACACCGAATTCGCCGAGCTGGTACGCAAGTTCGGACAGACCAGACGCTTGCCCAGTACGGTCGCACAACAGCACGATTGAATCCGGGCCCTTGGGCTGAAGCCACAACTCGACGCGCTGAGTGCGAGCCCAGTCAAACAGCGCCGATCGATCCTGATCGGTGGGGGGATCGAGCACCCGCAGGACGAGCGCAATGATCAATTCGCCCGAAGCATCGACTCCACAGGCGAATTCGATCTGTGGGAGCCGCTCGCGCAACGACAAGCGCCCCACCAGGTCACGCAACTCGGGCAAGAGGGAAGACATCCGGGGAGGCAGCACCGGACACTCGCGCATGTCAGCCACATAGCTCGAGCCGCGCTCATGGAAGCCCACCAGAACGCCCCCTTTGCGAGGGACATAGCGGACCGACAGTCGGCCCCGGAATCGGTAACCCCAGGTCGGTCCGGATACGGGACGCAGCAGCTGCCCGGGGGTGACGCCCCCGATGTGACGCAACTGATCCTCGAGCGCACGCTGCTTGATCGCCACCTGCGCCACGGGATCCAGGTGCTGCATCGAACAACCGCCGCACGCCCCGAAGTTGGGACATCTGGGCTGAACTCGAAGCGCGCTCGCGCGCAGCACCTCCACCGTGTCGGCAATCGCGAATCGAGGCTTGGATCGAACCAGCTCCGCACGAACTCGCTCGCCCGGCAACGCATCGCGCACGAATACGACCTTGCCATCGTGCCGGGACACCCCTTGGGCCTCGAGATCAATCGATTCAATGTCGAGATCGATCCGCTCGCGAGGTCCCCGGGCGGCGCGATTCACCTCTGCCCCCAGGCGTCGAGATACTCCGACCAGTGGGACGCACCGGCGCCGGCCAATCCCTGCAGGCAGTGCCGAGTCGCCTCGATTTCGGTGGCGTACCGCTCAGGTGACCACAGGCCGCGCATCTGCTGAAAACGGCAGTAGAGAAGCCAGGTGTTGGCCACATCGGTCTCACAATAGGCACGAATCTCGCCGAGTCGCCCCGCCTGATACGCGGGCCAGACCTGTGCACCGTCCATGCCCAGCTTGCCCGGGAAGCCACACAGGCGGGCCAGATCGTCGAGTGGCGCGTTGGCGCGCGGCGTGAACAAGGCGAGCAGGTCCATCAGGTCGAGATGCCGGGCGTGATACCGGGACAGATAGTTGTTGTAGCGAAACTCGCGGTCGTCGTCCCCCTGCTCCCAATACCGTCCCGCGGGCACCCCCTGGATCAGCGCCCGATAGTGCAACACCTGCAGGTCGAATCCTCCACCGTTCCAGGAGATCAACTGGGGCGTGTAGCGATCGATCAGGCGATAGAACTGCTGAAGCAGCCGACCCTCTCCGTCCTCGGGCTGTCCCAGGGTGCGAATCTGCAGACCTCGGTCATCGCGCATCAGGCACGCGATCGCCACGACACGGTGCAGGTGAAGTGGCAGGAACTCCGTGCCGTTCTGCTCGCGCCTCCGGGCAAAGGCTTGTTCAGCCACCTCGTCGTCGGTCAGGTCGTCTCCGTACCCCCAGACCCTGCGTAGCCCCGGGATATCCGGAATGGTCTCAATATCGAAAACAAGAACGGGGGTCATCGCGGCGATCGGGGCAAAACGAGAACCATCGGGCACCTCAGCGCTCAGCGGGCAGGGAGCATCCGGGTCGGGTCGACGGGTCGTCCATCGCGGCGGATCTCGAATCGCAACCGCGGCCGATCGGAATCGGAACTGCCCAGCCGTGCGATCGCCTGACCTTGACGCACCTGCTCGCCCTCTTTGACCAGCAGAGCATCGTTGTGGCCATAGACGCTCAGCAGATGGTCATCATGCTTCACGATCAACAGGTTGCCGTAGCCCTTGGGCCCTTGGCCGCTGAAGATGACCCGTCCATCAGCCGCAGCATTGACGGGATCACCCAGTCGACCATCGAGGAACAGCGCCGGGTTCTGGGCCTCGGAAAACGCCTCCAGAACTCGACCGGGCACGGGCCAGATGAAACGCTCGGTCGAGGATGAGGACGGTGCGCCAGGCGCCACAGCAGTGCCCTGGGCCGAACGCGGAGCCGTTGCTTCGGTGGAGACGGACGAGACCGGCGGCTTGGCCCCCTGTGGGGTCGCAGGGGGGACCGAAGGCGGGGGCGGCGGCGCGACCGGCGCGGCGGGGGGCTGGACCGGCGCAGCGGCAGACTGCACCGGGGCGGGCGGCTTCTGCGCCGGCGCGGGAGACGGCCGCCGACTCTCGGGTGCGGGACGTGCAGCCGGCGCATTGTCGGACTGGACCGGTTCGATCCGGATCAGGGGGGCCTCCGTGCCCGCCGACTCAGCAGGCCCGTTCCGGACGTTGGACGCAGTCACGCTCCGAGCGGGCAGGGCCTCAGCGACTGCAGCAGGCGGACGCGCGGGCGGAGTCGGCGCTGCCTCCCGCGGCCGCGGCGGGGCAGGACGGCTTGCCGGCGTACGGGCCGCCTCGGCCGCACGGGCAGTGATCGTCGAGCGGTCAACAACCGGCGCCGGCTGCCGTGACCCGCAGGCGGCCACACCACCCAGCAGCACGATCATGCAGGCCAGACGCCCCAACCGTTCCAGCTTCAGTTTTCTTGAGTCCATCAATGCAATCCTGTTGGAAACGCCCGGCATCAGGCGAGACCATCCCGCAGAGGGACGAATCGTACAGTATCGAGCACCTGCAAACTCCATTGCGTGGCTCCAGTGCGTCTGACGAAATGCAAGGCCTGGGCGTCGCCCGAGGCCACCGGCGCGACCAGGCGCCCTCCCACGGTCATTTGCTCGAGCCAGGTCCGGGGAATTTGATCGCCCGCTGCCGCGGCAATCATCAGGTCAAACGGTGCCTGCGACGGCAGACCGGCCAATCCATCCCCGTACACCAGACGCAGGTTGCCCAGCCTCAGGCTGCGCAGATTGGCGCGTGCCTGCTCGTGCAGCCCGCGAATTCGCTCGACGGAGATCACTTCGCCGAAAATGCGCGCCAGCACGGCCGCTTGATAGCCGCACCCTGTGCCGATTTCAAGGACCTTGCATCGACCGCGGAACCCGGAGTCCAGATCGGCTGCAAGCAACTCGATCATCCGGGCAACGGTGTAAGGCCGAGAAATCGTCTGTGCGTGACCGATGGGCAAGGACACATCCTCGTAGGCGCGCCCGGACAGACCCGCCTCGACAAACTGGTGGCGAGGGATACTGATCAACGCCGCCAGCACCGCGGGATCCCCGACGCCTGCCTGACGGAGCGCGTCGACCATCGCCGCCCGTGCCCGATCTGACACGTAGCCCGGCTCGCTGCGCTGCGGCAGCAGATCTGCGCCCTCTCTGGTCGGGCGCAGATCGGGCTGAGAGACACGGGCCGAACGTCGGCCAGACTCCTGACGTGTGATCGACGCACGATCCATCCAGCGGGGAACGCGTGACATCTCGGTGAACAACCTCGACCAAGAAAAAACAGGGTCTGAACAGGAGGCAGAACGCTATCGCTCAGGCGGATTCGATCCAACTGCGGGTGACATCGATTTGAGCGCGGCCCGTCAAATCGATGTCCAGTGGGGTCACCGAAACGAAGTCGTTTTCGACCGCGTGAAAGTCAGTCCCCGCACCGGCATCGCGAACAGAACCCACCGGACCAATCCAGTAAATCGTTTCCCCTCGAGGATTGGCCGACTGAATGACCCCCTCGGTCGGGTGTCGCTTGCCCAGCCGAGTGACCACGGTGCCTCGAAGCGACTCGGGTGGGCAGGCGGGAATGTTCACGTTCAACAGGATTCGTTCTTCGAGCCCTCGACCGATCAGGCGGGTCAGCAGATTGCGCACGACCTGCTCTGCGGTATCCAGGTGCTCGAATCCGCGTCTGGACAGGGAAAACGCGACCGCCGGTACGCCGAGCAGGAACCCTTCCATGGCTGCAGCAACCGTCCCGGAGTAGATCGTGTCGTCGCCCATGTTCGGGCCGTCGTTGATCCCCGAGATCACCAGGTCGGGACGGCAATCAAGGAGCCCTGTCATCCCGATGTGGACGCAGTCGGTGGGCGTACCGTTCACGTAACGGAAACCCGTCGCTGCGGTCCTGACCGACAAGGGCCGGTCGAGCGTGAGCGAGTTGGACGCACCGCTCCGGTCGCGCTCGGGCGCGATCACGGTGACTTCTCCAAACGCTTCAGCGGCGCGAGCGAGCACAGCGATACCGGGCGAAAAGTAACCGTCGTCATTACTGACCAGAATTTTCATCGGCGTATTCTAGCCAAAGGACCACCGTGCTACGATTTCCCGATGTCCCAACGTGACTATCAAAGCTTCGACACGCTGGCCATCCATGCGGGCGCCGCACCCGACCTGCAGCATGGCGCCCGAGCCACCCCCATCTATCTGAGCGCCGCGTTCGGCTTTCGGGATAGCGAACAGGCCGCCGCGCTGTTCAATATGGAACAGGCCGGCCACGTCTATTCCAGAATCAGCAATCCGACGGTCGCCGTCCTCGAAGAACGGCTGGCCGCGCTCGAATCGGGCGTCGGATCCGTGGCGAGCGCGAGCGGGCAGGCAGCCCTGCACCTGGCCATCGCAACCCTGGCTGGTGCCGGCTCGCACATCGTCGCTTCGAGTGCACTCTATGGGGGCTCGCACAACCTTCTGCACTACACACTGCGTCGATTCGGCATCGAGACATCCTTCGTGAACCCTCGGGATCCCGACGCCTGGCGAGCAGCGATTCGGCCAACAACGCGACTGCTGTTTGGCGAAACACTGGGAAACCCGGGGCTGGACGTCCTCGACCTCCCGACCCTCTCTGCGATCGCCCACGAAGCCGGCATTCCGCTGCTGGTCGACTCGACCTTCACGACCCCATGGCTGATGCGGCCCTTCGATCACGGCGCCGATTTGCTGATCCACTCGGCCACCAAATTTCTCTGTGGTCATGGAACCGTCATCGGGGGCATGCTGGTCGATTCCGGTCGCTTTGACTGGGTCCGCTCCGGACGATTTCCTGAGTTGACCGAGGCCTATGACGGCTTCCACGGCATGGTGTTTGCCGAAGAATCGACCGTCGCTCCATTTCTGCTGCGTGCGCGTCGAGAGGGACTACGCGATTTCGGCGCATGCATGAGCCCCTTCACCGCGTTCCAGATCCTCCAGGGAATCGAAACGCTGCCCCTGCGGATGGCTCGTCATATCGAGAACACTCGAAAAGTCGTCGCGTTCCTCGCCGGGCACCCGCTGGTTCGGTCTGTGGCCTACCCGGAACTCGAGGAGCACCCCGACTACCGCCTTGCCCAGCGTCTTCTGCCTCGGGGTGCGGGTGCCGTGTTCTGCTTCGAACTGGCATCGAATCGCCAAGCGGGTCGCCGTTTCGTCGATGCGCTGAGCGTGTTCTCGCATCTTGCCAACGTCGGGGACGCGCGGTCATTGATCATTCACCCGGCCAGCACCACTCATTTCAGAATGGATACCGCTGCATTGGCCGCCAGCGGGATCAGTGAAGGCACGCTCAGGGTATCGATCGGCCTCGAAGACCCGGACGACCTGATTGCCGATCTCAAGGCGGCTTTCCGGGCGGCCGAAAAGGGCTGACCCAACATGGACTTCGTCATTGACGGACGGAAGATCTACGCCTACACAGGCGGTCGTCCGGTCTGCGCGACGCGTCCACTGATCGTGTTCATCCACGGTGCCCAGCACGATCATAGTGTGTGGATCCTCCAGTCGCGCTTCCTCGCGCACCACGGGTTTTCGGTCCTCGCGGTCGATTTGCCGGGCCATGGACGGAGCGAGGGCCCGCCGCTCGCGTCGGTCGAGGCCTTGGCCGACTGGACCGCGCAATTGATACGGGCGGCGCGGCTGGGACCCGCGCACCTGGTGGGCCACAGTATGGGTTCGCTGATTGCCCTGGAGACCGCAGCCCGCCATCCGAAAGAGACCCTCAGTCTTGCGCTGCTTGGCACAGCGGCGCCGATGCGTGTCTCGGCGGCGCTGCTGAATGCCGCGCGCGAGGACGAAGCGCGCGCCTTCGACATGATCAATGCCTGGTCACACTCGGGAATCACAGTTCATCCAGGTTGTCCGGGACCGGGCTTTTCAATTTTCAATCAGAACCGCAGGTTGATGGAGCGCCAGCCACCCGGCGTGCTGCACAATGATTTTATGGCCTGCAATGCCTACGAGGGCGCGCTGGCGTCTGCTGCCCGGATTCAGTGCCCCGCGCTTGTCGTCAGTGGCTCGCGTGACATCATGACGCCTGCCCGGGCCGCAAAACCTCTGGTCGAAGCGCTCCGTGGCCGACCCGAGCCCGGTTCGGGAACGACCGTCGTCGAGTTGGCCGACTGCGGTCATGCGATGATGGCCGAGCAGCCCGACCGGGTCTTGAGAGTACTCAGGCAGTTCTGGACAAATCACCATGCATGAATCGCTGCTGCGCAAACTGATTGTGGGTCACTTTGTTGCGCTGATCGCACTGGGGCTCGCCTGGGAACTCTGGCTTGCGCCCCTTCGCCCAGGCGGCTCAATGCTCGCCCTCAAGGTCCTGCCCCTGGTCCTCGCGCTGCCGGGCCTTTTGCGGGGACACATCCGCACATATCAGTGGTGGTCAATGATCGTGCTGATCTACTTGATGGAAGGCTTGGTTCGCGGTCCAAGCGATGCCGGACTCAGCGCAGTCCTGGGCTGGATCGAAGCGCTGATCGCCGCGGCAGCGTTTCTGATCATTCTGTACTACGTGAGAGATCGACGACTGCAAGCGATTCGGCCGTCAAACTGACGTCCAGCAGCCCGGCCTGAAGCGTCTTCCGGTGGGTTTCAGTGAGCGCTCGTGGCGGCGGACAGTCCCTCAAGCGCACGATCCAGGACAGCCTCACCCAGTTCAGCAAGGATCGACGCGTCGCTCAGCGTGCGACGCCACTGCCGTGCCCCCGGCAATCCGTTGAAAAGCCCCAGCATATGCCGAACGACGGCCCGCGGTGGGACGCCCGCAGCCGCTGAATCAGCCAGAAAGGGCCGCATCGCCTCGACCGCCTGTGCCCGACGCTCCATTGGAGCGACCTCACCAAAATACAGCGAGTCGACCTCGGCCAGCATCCAGGGCGATTCACACGGCGCCCGTCCAAGCATCACGCCGTCGACGTAATCCAGCTGGGCAAGCGACTGGGCATGATCCTTCAAGCCCCCGTTGATCACGATGGTCAAAGCGGGGAAGTCACGCTTCAACTGGTGCACGATCTCGTATCGCAGCGGCGGAATTTCGCGGTTCTCCCGGGGACTCAGTCCCTCCAACCAGGCGTTTCGGGCGTGCACGATAAATACCTTGCTCCCGGCCTCGGCGACCGTACCGACGAAATCGCGCACGAAGGCATAGGACTCGATCCGATCAAGCCCGATGCGATGCTTCACGGTCACCGGGAGGCTGACGACGTCGACCATCGCCTTGACGCATTCTGCGACCCGCGCGGGCTCGGCCATCAGACACGCACCGAAGGCACCGCGCTGAACGCGCTCGCTGGGACATCCACAGTTGAGGTTGATTTCATCAAAGCCCGCGGCCTCACCCATCACCGCGCAGCGGGCAAGTTCATCCGGCTCGCTCCCGCCAAGTTGCAGGGCGACGGGGTGCTCCGATTCGTCGAATGCAAGCAGCCGCTGACGCGGACCGTGGATCAACGCACCCGTGGTGACCATCTCCGTGTAGAGGCGAGCCCGGCGACTGAGACTTCGATGAAAGAACCGGCAGAACCGATCCGTGAAATCCATCATAGGTGCTACGCAAAAACGCCAATCATCATTCATGGGTCGTACTTTAATCGGTATGACGGCCTACACCCATCACGGAGAACAACATGGTCCATGAGACAGATCGTCAACTTCCATCGGCCCGTCGCTTTCTTCTGATTGACGATCACCCCATCGTCTGCGACGCGATGCGCTACGCGCTCGAAGCGGTATCGCCCGGTGCACAGATCGATTATGCCCCGAGCTTCGCGGAGGGCCGGCGCCTGCTCGCCGAAGCCCGACCGTGTGATGGCGTCCTGCTCGACCTCGGTCTGCCGGATATTGACGGATTCGACGCGCTGAAGCGCCTGCGCGAACAACGGCCGGGCGTGCCCATCGTGATCCTCTCAGCAGAAGCCGACCGGGACACGATTCTGCATTGCCTGGAACTCGGAGCACACGGCTTCATCCCCAAATCAGCCCACCACGACGTGATCCGTCACGCCCTTCGGCTCGTCGCCGCCGGGCACATGTACGTGCCACGCGAGGTCATCCGAGGTGAATGGAATGTCGCCCCGCGAGTGACGCCGCGGGGTGCCCAGCGCGACCCGGGCAGTCTCGGGCTGACCGGTCGGCAATGCGATGTACTCCGTCTGATCCTGAAAGGGCTACCCAACAAGCTCATCTGTCGGGAGCTCGATCTGGCTGAGGGAACGGTCAAGATCCACGTCAGCGCGGTCCTGCGCGCGCTGGGCGCCCGCAATCGCACTCAGGCGGTGGTCGCAGCCAATCAATTGGGTCTGCGCCTGGCCACTGAGTAATGGCATCAGAGCCTGCTGAGGCCGCGGTGCGTTCGCTCCGAACCGCCGCGGCCGCTCAAGCGGGTCACCTGCCGGTCCGCTCCCATTCACGCCTCCCGTTCGGGTTGTCGTTGACCTTCAAAAAATGACCAGACCATCGCGTGGGTCGCGACATCAGCAGGCCGTTTGGCGCTAACATCGCCCGTTTGATTGCAGGCCCACCCCGGGCCGGGAGATGTTCCGGATGCCAACCGTACGCATGGCTGTCAACGGCCAAGTCATCGAGCGTGAACTCGAGGCGCGTCGACTCCTGGTCGACTTTCTGAGAATCGATCTGGGCCTCACGGGCACACACGTCGGATGTGATACCAGCCAGTGCGGCGCCTGTACGGTCCACGTTGACGGCATTGCAACGAAGAGCTGTACGATGCTGGCCCTTCAGGCGGACGGCCGGGAGGTGACAACGATTGAGGGCATGGCTCGACCCGACGGGTCGCTGCATCCCATTCAGCAAGCCTTCATTGACTGCCACGGCCTGCAGTGCGGTTATTGCACACCCGGAATGATCATGACAAGCGCCTGCTTGCTTAGCGAACACCCGACACCCGACGATGCGGCCATCGAAGAGGCCCTCCAGGGAAACCTGTGCCGATGCACGGGCTACGTCAACATCGTTGAGGCCGTCAGAGTCGCCGCGGCGGCCATGCGGGACCGCTGAACCACTCTCCAGGCAGGAATCCGAAACGATGAGTTCAGAAACCGAATACGGCCGCTTCGGTAGCGGGCAGGCTGTTCGACGCATCGAGGATCCCGCACTCGTCACGGGGCGGGGGCGGTTCGTCGACGACTGCACCGAGGCCGGCTGTGCAGCGTTGGTGCTCTTGCGCTCACCCGTGCCCCATGCACGGATTCGCGCGATTGACCTTGAGGCCGCGCGAGCGTTGCCGGGGGTCCTTGCCCTGATCACCGGGCAGGACCTGATCGATGCGGGCGTCGGGCAGTTTCCCGGGCCGGCCGCCCACTTCAAGCGGCCAGACGGCGAGCCCGTATCGCCGTCCCCCCGCTATGCGCTCGCCCCCGATTGCGTGCGCTTCGTCGGCGAGGCGGTCGTCGCCGTGGTCGCGCAGACCGTAGAGGATGCCCGCGCTGCGCGTGACGCCATCCTGGTCGACTATGACGAATTGCCGGCGCTGTCGGGTCTGGACGCGGCCCTGGCCGAGGGCGCACCCGAAGTGTGGCCGGGCGCACCCGGCAACATCGCCGCACGCTCGTCCTATGGCGACCCGGAGGGAGTTCGCCAGGTGTTCGACCGCGCCCCCCATACCATCGCGATCGATGTCGTGAATCAACGACTGGCGCCCTCACCCCTTGAGCCGCGCGCCGTTCTCGCCGCCTGGGATACCTCGACAGAACGGCTGACCGTTCGACTCAGCAACCAGATGCCCTCGAACACGCGCAACTCAATTGCACAGTTGCTCGGGCTTCAGCGCGAGCAGGTGCGCGTCGTGGTCGGTGATGTGGGCGGCGGCTTCGGGATGAAAACCAATGCCTACCCTGAGGACATCGTCACGGCCTTCGCAAGCCGGGCGCTCAAGCGGCCCGTCAAGTGGGTCGCCGAGCGAAGCGAGGAGTTTCTGGCGGCGGTGCATGGACGATCGCTGCGCAGCCGGGCCGAGCTCGCACTGGACTCGCATGGACGGGTCCTTGCACTGCGCATCGACACCTTGGCCGATATCGGTGCGCATGTCACGCCCTCGTCGCTCGCGATTCCGCTCCTGATCGGACCCTGGGTGTCCACCAGCGTCTACGACGTTCCGCTGGTTGATATCAAGATCTCGGCCGTCATGACCCATATCGCCCCGCTGGGTGCCTATCGGGGCGCGGGCCGCCCCGAGTCGATCTATATCATCGAGCGTCTGATGGACGCCGCCGCCCGTGCGCTGAAGATCGACCCGGCGGAGATCCGCCGCATCAATCTGATTGCCCCCGAGCAGATGCCTTACCGGAATGCAATGGGTCAGACCTATGACAGTGGCCAGTTCGAATCCCTCCTCGACCAGTGTCTGAAGCTCGCCGACTGGAGTGGGTTCGAAGAGCGCGTGTCGCAAAGCGCGCAGCGGGGACGGCTGCGCGGCCGGGGTGTGACCACCTTTCTGGAGTGGACCGGTGCCAACGTGTTCGAAGAACGCGTGACCGTGAATGTCACGGCGGACGGCTTGATCGAGATCTTCACCGCGACTCAGGCCATGGGCCAGGGGATCGCGACCAGTTACGCGCAGCTCGCCGTCGACATCTTCGATGTGCCCATCGAACGGGTGCGAATCATTCAGGGTGACACCGACCGCGGCGAAGGGTTTGGCAGCGGAGGCTCACGATCCCTCTTCACAGCCGGATCGGCGGTCCGTGATGCGGCACAAAAAACGATCGATCTGGCCCGAGATCAGGCGGCCGAGACGCTCGAAGTCGCTGCGGCAGACCTTCGCTACCGGGGCGGTCGCTTCGAGGTCGTGGGAACCGACCTCGGTGTCGGGTTGTTCGATCTGGCGGCTCGCCAGCCGGATTCACGTATTTTTCTGGAATCGCGAACGCGGGTTGACGGACCAAGCTGGCCCAATGGTTGCCATATCTGCGAGGTCGAGCTTGACCCGGACACAGGGAGCACGCACATCGATCGATATCATTCGGTCAACGATGTCGGTCGGGTGGTCAACCCGATGATTGTCGTTGGACAGCTCGATGGCGGAGCGGTCCAGGGCATCGGTCAAGCGCTGTGCGAGCAGGTGGTCTACGACGGCAGCGCGCAACTTCTGACCGCCAGCTTTCTGGATTACGCCATGCCGCGCGCGGGCGTGGTCCGTCGATTCGAGACCCAGCTCGATCAGAACACACCGTGTCTGACCAACCCCCTCGGCGTCAAGGGTGTCGGAGAGCTGGGAACAATCGGTGCCACTCCGGTGGTGGTCAGCGCCGTGCTCGATGCTGTGGCCCGGGCGGGGCTGGACGGCCGGGCGGATACGCTGCAGATGCCGCTGACCTCAGAGAAAGTCTGGCTCGCCTTGCAGGACGCTGCGAGAGAAGCCCCCCCGGGAGACGCTCGATGAACGATTTCAATTTCCATCGGCCCGCAGCCATTCAGGACGCCTCGATGTTGATGAGCCAGCGGACAGACCCTCGCTTCATCGCGGGCGGGATGTCGCTGCTTCCTGCGATGAAACTCGGCTTTTCGGCGCCGACCGACCTGATTGACCTGTCCCAGCTTCCTGGGCTTCGAGGGATCGAGCAGCGGGGCGAGCGCCTCTGGATCGGCGCGATGACCTCACACGCTGAGGTCGCTCGATCTGCGCTCGTACGGGACATGCTGCCCGCCTTGGGCGCGCTGGCTGCTGGAATCGGCGACCGCCAGGTTCGTGCGCGGGGGACCCTGGGTGGCAGCCTTGCCAACAATGATCCAGCCGCCTGCTATCCAGCGGGTGTCCTCGCGCTGGCCGCGACGATCGAGACCCACCAACGGGTGATCGAGGCGGACGACTTCTTTCAGGGCATCTACCAGACCGCCTTGCAGCCGGACGAGATCATCACCGGCGTCTCGTTCCGGCGCCCGCTCTGGGCGCGATACCTGAAATTTCATCAACCCGCCTCGCACTACGCATTGATCGGCGTATGCGTCGCCCGCACAGCAGACGGCGTGCGGGTCGCGGTGACGGGTGGAGGAAGCGGCGTCTTTCGCTGCCACGCGCTCGAGCAAGCGCTGGCGGCGCGATGGCATCCGGAGGCCTGTCGCAGCGTCGATGTGGATACCTCCGAACTGGGGTCCGACCTGCACGCCTCGGCCCGCTACCGCGCTCACCTGATCGGTGTCCTGACGGCCCGCGCCGTCGCCGAATCGCTCTGATTTCCTGTCCCGACGGAGTCCAACATGGATCTTGCCCGCTTTCCGCGCCGCCGCTACACCGAGGGCGTCACACCGCTCGAATTCCTGCCCAATTTCACGCGTGCGCTGGATGGACCGAATGTGTACATCAAGCGCGACGATATGCTCGGCTTGGCACCCGGCGGAAACAAGACGCGAAAACTTGAATTCCTGGTCGCCGAAGCCTTGGCTCAGGGAGCCGACACCTTGATCACCTGCGGTGCGGTGCAATCGAATCACTGCAGGCTGACACTCGCTGCGGCGGTCCGTGAGGGTCTCAAGTGCCAGCTGGTGCTCGAAGAGCGAATCGCCAACAGCTACGACGTTCATGCCAACGGAAACAATTTCATGTTCCGGCTGATGGGGGTCGAGCGGGTCAAGGTCGTACCGGGTGGCGCTGACATTGCAGGCGCGATGCAATCTCTGGCCGACGATCTCGCCCGGCAGGGCCGGAAGGCCTACATCATCCCTGGGGGGGGTTCCAACGCACTCGGTGCACTGGGCTACGTTGCAGCCGCCCAGGAGATCCTCTCGCAGACCTTTGAGAAAGGGTTGCGGATCGACCGGATCGTCGTGGCCTCTGGAAGCTCCGGCACCCACGCGGGGATTGTGGTGGGCCTCCATGGCTTCAATGCCGACATACCGGTGATCGGGATCGGAGTCAGTCGCGACCCCGAACAGCAGGTGCCGCTGGTCACGCGTGAAGCCGAACAAACGGCCCAACTGCTGGGCCTGCGGGGAACCTTGCCCGCCACCTCGGTCGTGACCAACGGTGAATACTGGCGCCCCAAGTACTCAGTGCCCAACGCCCGTATGGTCGAAGCCGTCCAGATGCTGGCGCGTACGGAAGCCATCCTGCTGGACCCGACCTATACGGGCAAGACCATGGCCGGTCTGATCGGCCTTTCGCGCCAGGGCGTCCTCAAAAAGGGGGAGAACGTGCTTTTTCTCCACACAGGCGGCCTGCCCGCGCTTTATGCATCGATGCCCGCCGTGCTGGGCGAAGAGCCGGTCGCCGACTGATTCTCACGGGCCTGCAGCTCACGCCATAGCACCTTGCCGGCGGGCGAACGCGGCAAGGACGAGACCTGTTCGACCACGCGCGGCACCTTGTAGGCGGCCATCCGGTCACGCGCCCAGGCGCCGATCGCCTCGGCCGTGCAGGCGGACTCGTATCCGGGCCGAGGCACAATCAGCGCCTTGACGGTTTCGCCCCGATAAGGATCGCGGGTCCCGATGACGCAGACCTCCTGAATCGCCGGATGAGCGAAAAGCATGTTCTCGACCTCGGCCGGCCAGACCTTCAAGCCACTTGCGTTGATCATCCGCTTCAGTCGATCGACCATCGTGTAGTAGCCCTGTTCATCGAACTGCCCCAGGTCGCCCGTCCGAAAAAAGCGCTGTCCGTCAATCTCGATAAACGCGGCCTCAGTGTCCTCCGGACGTCCCCAGTACCCCTGAAAGACCTGCGGGCCGTGAACAACGATCTCGCCCGTCTGCCCGGGACCGAGAAGCTGGCCCGTGTCCGGATCGATGACTCGAGCGTCGACACCGATGTAGGGCACACCGAGACACTGCGCACGGGGCGCATTGAGCGGGTTACTGTGGCACGGAGCAGCAGTCTCGGTCAGGCCGTAGCCCTCGATGTACGCCAGCCCGTACTGTTCGCGCAAACGCTCGGCGATCGCGCGTGGCATCGCGGCGCCGCCGCCCCCGATGTAGCGCAAACTCGACAGGTCGTACTCTTCACCCCCTGTCGACGCAAGCAGATCAATCAACATGGTCGAGATCGACCCCCAGGAACTGACGCGATACCGAGCGATCAGGTGACCCGCCAGCGCACGATCCCACCGCGGCATCACCACCACACTGGCGCCGGTGTAGATCGGAATGTTCATACCCGACTGCATGCCCGTGATGTGATAGGGCGGCAGTACGGACAGGACGGTATCCGCCGCACATGCACCACTCCAGAGCGGTCCGGCTACGACGTTGTGCCCGACTGAGCGGTGGCTGTGCATGCACCCCTTGGGCTGCCCGGTTGTCCCGGAGGTATAGCCCAGCAAGATCAGGTCATCGATCTGACCGTCATACGGATCGGGCACAGCGCCTGCCGCCATCGCGTCCGACCAGGCGGTCGCGCCGGGCGGCATGGGATGCGTGCTCCGCAACCAGTTGTCCCAGGACGGCGGCACACTGTGATCGGCCCGGCACTCAGCGCCCATGTAATCGCTGTATCGTGCGACCAGCAGGGCATCGATCGGGCCCCCCGCCGCCCTCACCTCAGCCGCGATATCGGCCGCACAGACGGCCACCCGTGCGCCCGAATCACTCAGATAGTGCGTGAACTCCGCCTGCCGTGACATCGGGTTAGCCGTCACGACGACGGCCCGCGCACGCATCGCGGCGTAATACGCAATGACGAACTGTGGCGAGTTCTGCAGAGCAAGCATGACCCGATCGCCCGGCTTGACCCCCGCGTGCCGGACCAGCCATCCGGCAAGCGTCTCGCAGTGCTGCCGCAGCATGCGAAATGTGAGCGCCCGTCCAAAGAAGATCAGCGCATCCTTGTCCGGGTAGCGCCGAGCGGTCACGTCCAGATTGTCCCAGAGCGTGGTGGCCGACTGAGGAAGATGAGCAGGAACCCGCCTCGGCCAGACCGCGCGGTGAGGAGCATCAATATCGAAAGGCGTGCGCATGATGAGATCGAAAAGCCGTTGCCGCTGCGATAGTATCCGACCACGGCTCATTTCAGGACGATGCGATGTTCGGACCTCAACACGCGACGCGGTATGCTCCGTTCGATTGCCAGAAGCAACCCGCGACGGGGTCGCGCGCAATGGTGGTCAGCAATCATCCCCTGGCCTCGAGCGCGGCCAGTCAGATGCTCCTGGAGGGAGGCAACGCCATCGATGCGGCGGTTGCTGCGCTGTTTGCGCTGACCGTCGTCGAGCCGATGATGGTGGGCATTCTCGGTGGCGGACTCACACACCTTCGTACGGCCAACGGTCAGCATACGGTGATCGATGCACTGAGCACTGCGCCGATGCGCGCCCGCCCCGACATGTATGACCCGCTGTCCACTTCGCTCGAGCGCTACCGCGAAACCCGCGATCGGGCCAACGAATACGGCGCGCGGGCGGTCGCTGTGCCCGGGGCTCTGGCCGGCTGGTGCGCACTGCTGCAGGCCCACGGGACCGTATCGCTCGCCGACGTGATGGCTCCGGCGATTCGATACGCCGCCGAGGGCTTCACGGTCACGCCCTACCTCGCCACGAACGCCGAACTCCACGCGGCCCCGATCGCCCGGGACCCCGGGCTCGCCCGGCTCTTCTTGCCGAACGGGCGTCCGGTCAAGGCAGGCGAAAAGTTGGTCCAGTCCGACTACGCACAAAGCCTTCGGCTGATTGCTCGCGAGGGTGCCCGAGCCCTGTACGACGGCCCGCTCGGTCATGCGCTGGTGAGCGATCTCGCGCGCCGCGGCGGTCTCATGACCCAGGACGACCTCACGGGTTATCGGGTTCGCGAGCGTGCAACGATTCACGGCCAGTACCGGGGCTTTGAAATCGTCGGGCCCCCACCCCCGGCATCGTCGGGGGTCCACATCATTCAGATGCTGAATGTGCTCGAGCATTTCGATTTGCGTGCGCTCGGTTTTGGTTCGTCTCAGACGATCCATCTGATCGCCGAAGCCCTCGACATGGCCTTTGCCGATCGAGCCTTTGCGACGGCCGATCCAGATTTTGTCGACGTGCCGGTCGAAACACTCATCTCGAAGGCCTATGCGGCTCAGCGACGCACGGAAATTGACCCCGAGCGCGCCCAATTCTGGCAGGCCGGTCTTCCACGCTACGAATCCAATGACACAACGCATCTGACCGTGGCCGACGCCGACGGGAACGTCGTCGCGAGCACCCACACGATCAACGGTCTGTTTGGTGCCTGCGTGCAAATCGACGGTACAGGCATGCTCGCGAACAACTACATGTACAACTTCGATCCCCACCCGGGTCATGCGCTGTCGGTCGCGGCCGGCAAGCGCGTCTTCACGTCGATGTCGCCCATGATGGTGTTGCGGGACAAGCGCCCGGTCGCCGCGCTGGGTTTGCCGGGCGGATTGCGGATTTTCCCCTCCGCGCTCCAGGCGCTGATCAACTTGATCGACCACGGCATGAGCCTTCAGGAGGCCGTCGAGGCGCCTCGGGTCTGGACGGAAGGGGGCGTGCTCGAAATCGAGGAATCGATTCCAGCCGAGGTCGAGGAAGCACTGACCCGGATGGGTCATCAAGTTGTTCGGGTGCCGCGGATCGCCGGGGGCATGAATGCGATCGGCTTTGGGCCGGATGGCCTGCTCACGGGTGCCGCCTGCTGGCGGGCGGATGGCACGCCGGTTGGCATTTCCGGCGGGCTGGCCCGGGCGGGCGTCGGCTTTTCAATTGCGTGAACTTTTTTGTCAGACGAGGGTGGTGCCGTGACGACTGATCTGTCCCCAATCAACGTGGTGATCCTGGATCCCCTGAACGAATCGAGCATGACGCGCTTTCGGGCCCTGCTGCCCGAGCGCTTTGCATTGAGCTGCGCAACCGCACGCGGCGATGAGCACCTGAAACAGATCATCGCCGAGGCAGACTACGCCGTATCCGGCCAGATTCCGGTCTCAGCCGAGGTCCTGCGTGCCGCAAGGCGCTTGAAACTGCTCCACAAATGGGGCGTTGGCGTCGACAATTTCGATCTCGATGCCGCACGCGCACTGGGCATCCGTGTCGCCCGGACCACCGCCGGCAATGCCGTACCGGTCGCCGAGTACACCCTCGCGCTGATGCTGTCGGCGATCCGCAATCTCGGGTTCGGACACGCCGAACTCAAGAAGGGGCACTGGCGCGGTTTCCCGCTGCCACAGGAAAGCTTCATGGTGTCGAGAAAGACAGTGGGCATCGTCGGGTTCGGTGCGATTGGCCAACAGGTGGCTCGCCTCTTGTCCGGGTTTCGCTGCCGGATTCTCTACTCGAAGCGAACGCGGCTCGGACTGGAGGACGAGCAAGCGCTCAATGCCGAACATGCATCGCTCGAGCGGATCCTTGCGGAATCGGACATCGTCACCCTCAATTGCCCCCTGACGCCCGAAACGGCTGGGCTGATCGACCGGGCGGCGCTTCAGAAGATGAAGCCAACCGCAGTGCTGGTGAACGTCGCGCGGGGCGGTATTGTCAATGAGGACGACCTCTACTGGGCCCTCAAGAACCGCGTGATCCACGCAGCCGCCACCGATGTCTACGAGATCGAACCGCTGCCTCCGGACTCACCGCTCCTCACGCTCGACAATCTCGTGGTTTCGCCGCACCTGGCGGCCCTGGCGGCGGACAACTTCGACCCCGTCGTGAAACGCATGATCGCGAATTTTGAACGCACCGAACGGGGCGAAGCCGTCCCCGCGTTCGAATCGGTGGTGGGCTGAGGCCCCCCCCGCGCGCGATCACAAGCGCTTGCCGCATCGGGCAATCGCGTGCCATGATCAGGCCCAGGCTCAAGGCTCGGCCAGGCCACAGAAATCCATGACATCAAGGGAGACAAGAATGAACATCCGATCGCTCGCGCTCGCGGCAAGTCTCGCCGCACTGGTTTCGCTCCCCGCGTTGGCCCAGACCACGTGGCGGATGGCCACCAAGATGCCCCCCGATGGGCCCGAAGGCAAGGTCTTCCAGCACTTTGCGGATCAGGTCGCGAAGTACTCCGACGGCAAGCTCAAGGTCACCGTCTTTCCCAATGAGCAACTTGGCAAGGAAGCGGCGATCCTCGAGCAGCTGAAGCTCGGCACCGTTCACTTGTATGCCGAAGGATCGACCTTCATGGAGAAGTGGGAGCCCAATATCAAATGGGCCTCCGCAGCCTTCGTGTTCAAGGACCGCGACCACTGGGTCCGATTCATGGACTCGCCGCTCGCAAAAGGCTGGTTCGAGTCCGCCAAGCAGAAATCCGGCGTAAGTATCCTGGGGGATCATACGGGCATCCTCCGAGGCCCTTACCGGGTCATTCTGACCAAGGAACCACTGAAATCGGTTCAGGATCTGGCGCGCGTCAAGGTCCGGATGCACAACTCCAAAATCAGTGTCGAGCAGTGGTCACACATGGGTGCAGAGGTGCGGGTGCTCGGCTGGGCGGAAACCTACGAGTCGATCGGTCGGGGGGTCGTCAACGCGGTGATCAGTCCGGTCGCACTGGTCGAAAGCATGAAGTTTTACGAGGTGGCTCCACACATCACCCGAATCGACGAGTACTGGCAATCGGTTGCGCTGATGATGAATCAGCGCGCATTTGATCGCCTGCCCAAGGATCAACAGCAGGCGCTGCTGCGCGCCCACAAGGACGCGGCCGCCTACAGTGTCAAGCTGATGAACGAAGTGGTCGGCGAGTCCCTCGGCCGCATGAAGACACGAGGCGCAACCTTCAACCAGCCGGACCTGGCCCCCTGGGTTGCGCGCATGCAAACTTATTATGACAAGCTGGAGAAGAGCGGCGGTTTGCCGAAGGGTTTTCTCGAGACGGTTGAGAAAACCCGTCGTTGAACGGGCAGCGCCGATCCATGGCCTCTGGACGCCTCGCCAACGGCATTGACACGATTCTCAAATCAGCCGAACGCCTGTTCCTCATCCTCGCGAACAGTTGTCTCGCGCTGATGTTGCTCATGAACGTGTTCAATGTCGGTTGGCGGGCCGTCACCGATCGCAACATCAACTTCATCTGGCCATGGACGGGACTCCTGTTCGTCTGGATGTGCTTTTTTGGCTTTTTTGTCATTTATCGGCGTTCCAATGACATCACGGTCGACTTCTTCGTTGACCTGATCGGCGAAAAAGCCCGCCACGCGACGCGCATCCTGTCGGATCTGATCATCATTGCGCTGATGCTTCTGCTGCTCATCGAGGCGCCCCGAACCCTCGAAAGTCAGGTCGGCAGCATGGAGTTGATCGCACTCGAGCGCTACTGGATGAGCGTCCCGCTCTTTGTCTCGGCAGCCCTCGTTGGGCTGCATTTTCTGCGGGACCTGATCGGCGCGCTCACCGGCGAGGCCGAGGCGCGCAAGCACCTCGAAGCCGCTGACTGAGCCCGACCGGAGGTCTCCCATGGCACTCGCGCTTTTCCTCGGGTTCACGATTCTGATGCTGCTTCGCGTCCCGATCGCCATGGCGATCGGCGGTGCCGTGGTGATCACGCTGATCGTCGCCGGCTTCGGTGACGGCCTCTACATCGTGCCCCAGCAAATCCTCGAAGGGATCGACAACGCCTCGCTGGTCGCCGTGCCGTTTTTCATCCTTGCCGGCAATCTGATGAATGTCAGCGGCATGACGGACAAGATCTTTACCTTTGCGATGACCCTGGTGGGGCACTTCAAGGCGGGTCTCGCACAAGTCAACGTG
>JBDLRB010000069.1:0-3805 GCA_039800205.1 Pseudomonadota bacterium
AGGAAGCGAGCTTTGTCGGCGTCGAAGGCCTCACCGTGTCGGTGGACACGTTGTCGATCGAGGTCAACCGCCAGGCGGCCGACGGCACGCTGGTCGATTACAAGGCGCGCGGCTTCGAGATCCAGACCGGCACCCGGGATGAACCTTCCAGCCTCACGCTGTCGATGGACGCCTCCGAAGGCCAGTTGCTGCGTGCGCGTGGCAACCTCAAGCTTGATGTGTTCGGGTTCGTTCAGGCCTCGGGCGGCTTTGGCATCGAAAAGAAGGTGGGGCAGGTCAGTCTGGCCGACAACCCCGCCACACAGAACACGGACGAGTCGCTGACCCCCGTCAGTGTCGACATGTTGCTGATTGGCGGCAGCGGTCTGTCGGCCTTCGCGGGTGTCAATGGCGGCCGAGCCAATGCGGTGGGGCTTGCGCTGTCAGGCGTCGACCTGGGGCTCGCGCTCTACACCGAGCGACTGGCGGCTGGCAGCACGGCCGTGCCGCGCAAATGGAGCACGCTGCAGGCCACCGTTGAAACCGCAGGATTCGGTGGTGTCGACGGACTCACGGTTCAGGTTGACACCTTGTCGGTCGCCGTCAACCGGGCGGCGGTTTCCGACGGCACGTTGGTCGACTACAGCCTGGATCCGTCCAAGACCGACGGCTCGCGCAGAACGGCGGTCAGCGTCCTGACCGGACCCACGTCCGATCTGACGCTCACGCTCGATGGCAGGCGCGGTGATTTGCTGGAGGTGAGCGGTCGCCTCACGCTCGACGTTTTCGGATTCGTTCAGGTGTCTGGCGAATTCGCGCTCGAGCGCGCTCGCGCGCCCATCACGCTCACGCTTGCCGATGGCAGTACTGCGAGCGCGCAGGCGCTTAAGCTTGGCGCGTCCGATCTGCGTGCATTTGTGGGCATCAATGGCGGGTCTGATGAGGCGATCGGCTTCGAACTGGCGGGTGCCGAATTCGGCCTGGCGATCTATTCGCATGCCACCGACGAAACCCGCAGTTGGACCAGCCTCCAGGCGAGCGCAAAGAGCGCTGCTTTTGGCGGCATTGAGGGCCTCACGCTGGCCGGCGACACGATCTCGATCGAGGTCAACCGCGCGGGCAAGATCGGCGATGCGGTTGTCGACTACGGCCTGAAGGATGCCGCCAACCCGGCTGCGGGCCGGCGCACCGCGATGTCGGTCAAGACCGGCATCACGAGCCAAACCACGCTCACGATGGATGGCGCTCAGGGCCGGTTGTTGCGCGCTTCGGGCAACCTGACCCTCGATGTGTTCGGCTTCTTCCAGGCGGCGGGCGGCTTTGCCATCGAAAGCCGCGATGAAACCTTCTATCTCAACGACGGCGTGGTGTCCGAAGATGCGGCCAAGGCCAAGGCGCCTACCGAGATCCGCGGTCGCCTGCTCACCGTGGGTGGCACCGGCATAGATGCGTTTGCCGGCATCGGCGGCGGGACTGACGACGCGATGGGGCTGCGCCTCACCGACGTTGACTTCGGATTGGCGCTGGTCACCGAGATTCCCAAGACGCAAGGCGCTGCCGCTCGCGAATTCACCACCCTGAAAGCGCGGGCGGGGTCGGTGGGCTTCGTCGGTCTCGACAGCTTCGAGGTGAGCGCCACCGATCTTATGGTCGAGATCAACCGTGGCATCAAGGGCACTGGAACCACGCCCGATGTCGTAATCGACTATGGCATCCAGCAGCTTGATGTTCTGGCTGGCCCCGCCGACAGCGTGACCCTTGATTCCGACGGGTCGTTGGGCGAACTCACGCGCGCGGCCGGTCACCTGAAGCTTGACCTGTTCGGCTTCGCCCAGTTTGAAGGCAACCTGGCGTTCCAGCAGTCATCGGCGTCGGTCAACCTCGCACCCAAGCAAGGCACCGTCGAAACCGTTGCGGTTGATCTCCTCACCGTGGGCGGTTCTGGCATCTCTGCATTTTTGGGCATCAACGGCGGCACGGACGATCAAATCGGTCTGGCCCTTACAGAAGTCGATTTCGCGCTCGCGCTCATGACGAGCAAGGCCGATGCAAGCCGCAAGTGGACCACGCTGGAGGCTAGCGCCGGCTCGGTGTCGTTCGATGGCATCGATGACCTCACGCTGAGCGCAACCGACCTGTCGGTGAGCATCAATCTGGCCGACAAGGCCGATGACGCGGTGGTCGACCACAAGGCGAGTGCTGCGGGCCCCAACGCGCTCAAGGTCGCTACCGGCCCCACCGAACTCCGAACCCTTGAGCAGGACGGAAAGGTGGGCGAGCTGATCGAAGCGCGCGGCCACCTGCTGGTGGACCTGTTCGGTTTTGTGCGGGTCGATGGCGACTTTGCCGTCTCGCAGCGCTATGAAACCATCACGCTGTCCGACGGCAGCACAATCGAGCGCGCCAAGGTGCTCACGATTGGCGGCAACGATATCGACGCGTTCGCCGGCATCAATGCCAAGCGCGACGACCGCATCGGCCTGTCGCTCGAAAAAGCCGACTTTGCGCTCGCGCTCATCTCTGATCCGAAGGATGCCAAGCGCAGCTTCACCACGCTGAAGGCCACCGCCGATCTGGCGGCTTTCGTTGGTGTCTCCGATCTCACCGTGTCGGCGAGCGATCTCGAGGTTCAGATCAACCGCGGTATCAAGCTGCCGTTTGAGGCCGAGAAGCGCGACCTGACCAACACCGAGATCGATCTGCTGATTCCGGCCGACTTCGTTGGCGACCTCAGCTTCGCCCGCGAGGGCAAGACCGGTATCGCCAAGGTGGGATCGCGCGATACCGACGCACAGATCATCCTCAAGCTCACCTCTGCACTCGAGACGGTGGTCGGTAAGGGCAATGTCAAGATCACCGGTAACCGCATTGAAGGATTCCGCCTCGAGTTCATCGGTACGCTCGCGGGCATCAACGTCACGGGTTTGACAGTAGCCTCGCAAGCAGCTGCGATCACCGCAACGGTCACCACCCGGACCGAGGCGGTCGCGGGTACCAACGAAGTCAAGCAGGTGGTGGTCCAGTCGCTGCGCGGCGAACCTGACCCCGTTACGGTCAAGGTCACCACGCCGGTGGCTGCCCAGGCGGGCGTGACCGAAATTTCGTCGATCACCTTCACCCGTCCAACCCAGTCAGGCACCTACGACGTCTTTTTCGTCGACGGTGGCGTGGTACGCACTGATCGGGCGGCGGTGGCTGGCGTCAGCGAGCTGCAGCGACTGGTGCTGACCGGCGATCTGGCGGCGCAAAGCTCAGGTGCGAGCGGCACCGTTACCGTCGTGCAGCCGGGTGGTGGCACCGGGCGCAACGAGCGCTACGCGGTCACTTTCAGCAACAAGTTCGGCTTCCAGGGCTTCAAGCTTTATTTTGTCGACAATCCGGTTCTGCCCACCACCTGGACCTACCGGAACAACGCAGAGAACGTTGCCGACACCATCGGCCAACTGAAGAACGCTTACGCGGCGCTGCTCAAGGGCTATACCGACAACACGCCGCGCCCGGAGGCCATTCAGGTCACCTAAGACAAGACCTACACCGGCACTGGCCATCGCTATGTGCTGGAGTTCGTTGGCGTGCTGGCCGGCAAGGACATTCCCGCCATCGGGATGCGCAGCGAGTCGAAGACCTTCTCCAATGTCCGCCTGCAGCAGGGCGGCGCGGCGCAAAACGAGCAGCAGAAGGTCACGCTCGACACCACCGGCGCAAAGGGCAGCTTCGCCCTGTCACTCACCGTCGGCACCAAGACGTTCACCACCACTGGCATCCAGTTCGGTGCCAACGCGGCCACCGTGCGCTATGCGCTCAATGCAGCGCTCGGCAATGCCGG
>JBDLRB010000070.1:0-2892 GCA_039800205.1 Pseudomonadota bacterium
TGTTCGGTCGACCTTCGCGATCAGCTGCCCGTTCAGCGAATCGAAATACTCGGCAAAGTCATTGACCGTGCGACCGTAGCTGAGCGTAACGCCCTCACCCGAGGTCACCGACCCCGCCAGCCGCATCTCGCCGGTAGTGCTGAGCGTGAGTTGCGAACCCGTGGCGGTTTTGACCGCCACCGGCGTCGTGCCCACGTAATCGAATCGTGCACCAGCCAGGACAGCACTACCCGAATCGACATGCAGGAAATCGGTGGACTGGAGCGACACTGACGAGCTGTTGCCCGTGACGCGTACCGCGCCCCCCTCAAGCACTTTGATTCCGGTGCCCGCCACGATCGACACGCTGGCGTTTGCTGCGCCCGCCCCGTTAGCGGTCGTGGGTGCACCCGCCTGCAGGTTGCCCGCGCTGTACACCGACGCCGACGCGTTGATACTGAGCGTGCTCCCGGCGTTAAAGGTGAGGATCTCCGCACCCTTGTCCAGCCGGACGCTGTTTGCGCCCGTGTCGTAGCGGGACAACCCGCCGGCAGTCGTGCTGGCGGTGACATTGATCGCAACCTGCGAGTCACCATAGATCCAGCCCGATACGCTCAACTGCTCGGTGAGCGCGATGGTCGTGCTGGTTGCGCGCACGCCCGACTGGAACAGCCCGGTGCGTTCGTTGCTGCGCTGGACCTCCATCAGACGCCCGGTAAACGATAGCGGCTGCGTGGCGCGCATGTCGCCCATGACCTTGAACCAATCAGCAAAGAGGCGAGTGCTGTCGGTGAGCTTCGCGTTGAAATTGAAGTCACCCACGCGGATGTCGTCAACATCGCCAATCGCCATCAGAGCGGTGGTACCCCCCGTGGCACGACCAATGGTGATCTCGCTGAAGCCATCCCTGAGCGCCGAGAGGTCGCCCATCCCCAGCTCAAGATAGCCGGTGGTTCCGTTCTCGGAGAAGTCACGCCCGAAAGTGGACTGACCCGCGCTGCCAATGCGATAGCCCTGGCTCGAAGACTTCGCTTCGATGGTGAGCGTACCCGTGCCGCGAACCGCGTTGTCGCCCGAGCGGAAGTCGATGTCGTCGGCGATCAGTCGAATGGGCTGGCCTGCAGCCACCGCTTCGATCACGCCCGACTGAAGCGACAGGAGCGCCTCGCTACCCGCCATCTCGACATCGATCCGGCCACCGACCGTGTAGAGACCGCCGTTGGCTCTGCCACCATCGGCCACGCGAAGGCTGTTGGCCTCGCGGATGATGATGTTGGAATTGGCCCCCGACGCAAGCCGGTTGACAACAGTGAGCCCCTCGACCTCGGTATTGAGCGTACCGACGATACCGGCGCCCGCCTCGAGGTTGAAATATCCGCCTGGCGCGCGAAGGAATGCGTTGCTCACGTCGATGCTGCCAGCCGCCGTGAGTTTCAGGCCGGTCGATCCCCAGGTGAGCCCGGTGGGATTGCGCAGAATGGTGGACGCTGCGTTGTCGGTGATCTCGATGGAATTGAGCGCATCGTCGAAAGCAATCCGGCGAGCGCTGGTTCCCGTGCCATAAAGCAGTTCGCGGGTGTTGAGGTCGAACGGCTTGTTGGTGGTGAGCGGATCCAGCACCACGCGGTCATAGCCCGAGCCGCCCACGATCGTGAGCGCGCCCGTCCAGTCGGTGTACACCGTGTTGGTGCCCGACTTCATCTTCACCGTGGCAGCGTTCACGCCACGCAGCGTGATGGTGTCGTTTTCCGCGTCGGTGATCTCGACCAGTGGCGTGCCCTGCACGTTGACCGTCTGAACGCCTCGACCCAGCGTGATGCCAAGCGAGGTCGCACCATTGGCTTCGATCGTGTCGTTGCCGCACGCAACCTGAATCGTGTCCTTACCCGCACCGAGGTTGATGTAGGCCGAGCCGTCGCCACCGAAGTATTTGTCGTTGCCGTCACCACCGTAGAAGCTGACGTTGCGGAAATCGTTGCCGCCGTAGAGATTGTCGTGACCGGCGCCGCCGCGAATCACACTGCCCGACCCGGCCGACATCACGCCAACGTTGTCATTGCCTTCGCCGGTATCGATATCGAGCACCGAGGTAATGCCGGGGCTGAACAGGATGGTGTCGTTACCCTTGCCGCTTCGCGCGACGATGCGCTTGACGCCGCTGTAAGACGTTTTCTCGCCCAGGGCACTGATGGTGATGGCCTCGGGAATGACCCTGCCCATGTCGTCGCGCGTGGCGTCCACGCTCCAGGACTCATGGACGATATCGTTGTAAAGCTCCCCGCGACGGTCGGCGTAGTCGCCCATGTGCAGGTAGACGGTATCGCCTTCCATGCTGCTGATCACAGGCGGGGGTCCCCAGCTCCAGGTCTTGCCTGCAGACACGCTAAAGCCAAATACGGTGACACTCGCGCGGAGCGTTGCGCTTGCCGGCGTGAGTTCGATGTCGCCGCTGAAGCCCGCGAGCGTGGTCTTGATGCTGAATAGCCCAAGATCGATATCGATCATCAGGCGCCCGTAAACGCTCAGCGCAAAGTACTTGTTGCTGAAGGTAAACGACCACCCGAGCTGGAACTTGATGATCTTCAGGTCGATGTTGTAATCGGTAGAGCCCTTCAGCAGGAACTCGCCGTTCGAGCGGATGTAGCCGCTGAACGAGGTCTTGAAGACCCCGAAGAAGTTGAGCTCGGCCTTGTCAACCCGCACCTCGAACACGTTGTCGATGATGCTGATCTCGCCCTTGAACTCGACATCAAAGGCGATGATCTTGATCTTGCCATCGAGCGCCACGCGGAAAATGGTGTTGGCGCGGATCGGATCCGGGTCGACGGTATCGCCCGGAAGACGGAGTGGCGTGTAGTCCTGCGAGCCGGTGTTGATTTCGAGCACGGCGCCGGCCTTGATGCCAAGCACAGC
>JBDLRB010000071.1:0-3311 GCA_039800205.1 Pseudomonadota bacterium
TGCCAGTGCAAGCTGCGATTGTGCAGGTGAGCCGGCAACCCACGCGAGATCCGAGATCTGCAGGCCGGGCGTACCCTCGACGCTGCGAAACGCTCCGGGGATGAAGTTTGCACGGCCAAGAAACGCCATGATCTCGGCACTGGGTGGGCGACCGTAGAGGGTACGGGGCGTGTCGACGGCGGCAAGCCGTCCGCCGAACATGACCGCAATCCGGTCCGAAAGCGAGAGGGCTTCTTCCTGGTCGTGTGTGACGATCAAGGTGGTGATCGCCAGTTCGCGCTGAAGTCGCTTCAACTCGACCTGCATACCGTCACGCAGCTTCCGATCCAGCGCGCCCAGTGGCTCGTCCAGCAGCAGCACGTCCGGCTGGATGATGATCGCGCGTGCCAGTGCAACCCGCTGACGCTGTCCGCCTGAGAGTTGAGCGGGCAAACGGTTCTGGAAGCCCGCCAGCTGAACGCGCTCGAGGGCCTCCGAAACCTGCTTGCTGATCTCATCCCGACCGTATCCGCGCATGCGCAGTCCATACGCCACGTTCTCTGCGATCGTCATATGGGGAAAGAGTGCGTAGTCCTGGAAGACAAGGCCCACATTGCGACGGTAGGGCGGGGCGTCATCCACGCAGCGGCCGTTCAATGCAATGCTTCCCGAGTCCGGTCGCAGGAAGCCAGCGATCGCCCGTAAGGTCGTCGTCTTGCCGCAGCCCGAGGGACCCAGGAGCGCGACACACTCACCGTCGGCGATCTCCAGCGAAACCCCTTTCAGGATCGGCTGGCCTCCGAGTTCGATCGACAGCTGATCAATTCGTACGCTTGCCACCCACGCCCTCCGATTCCACTGAAAGCGAAATGATCGACCATCGCTTCTCTGCCCAGATGATCAGCACGCTCAGTGCAAGCGTGTAGAGCGTCGAGAATGCGGCCGGTGTCGGATCAAAATTCTGGCTGATGTAGTTGAACACCTCGATGGGCAGTGTGGTCAAGGCACCGCGAACCAGAAAGATGCTGATCGGGTAGTTGTCAAAACTGATCAAGAATGCGAACAGGAATCCGCAGATCAGCCCGGGCTTCAGTTGGGGCAGCGTGACTGTCATGAACACGGTCAGCGGGCGAGCGCCCAGACTCGAAGCCGCCTCTTCAAGCGACGGGTTCGTCAGGGTCAGCGACGCGACAAGCGTTCGGACCGGGTACGCGATCACCAGCACGAGATGCCCGATCAGCAGGCTGTACCAGGTGAACGAAATACCGAGCCAGATGAAGAACTGAATCAGCGCGATGCCCAGCGCAACAATGGGGATCGCAACCGGTGAGGTGATGAATGCCCCGATCGCGGCCTTGCCGGGCAGGGGCAGACGCACCAGGCTGAGGGCAATGCCGATTGCGAGGATCGTTGCGATGACACCAGCGCCCAGCGCGATCCCCAGGCTGTAGGCGGCTGCCGCGCCCACCCTGTGGATCTCTCCGATATTCTGGTACCAGCGCAGCGACACCTCACGGGGCGGGAACTCGATCAGGTCCCCCCCTCCGAAACTGACGACCGTGGTGAAGAGCACCGGGAACAGCAGGAACACCATCACCAGCCAGGCCGTGAGGGCCGTGATCCGGGTGAGCAAATTGTGGTCAGACCTGCGCACGGAACACCTTTCGCACGGTCCACGCGCTGGTCAGAACGATTGCAAAGGTGATCACAACCAGTGTGACGACGATGGCCGACCCGAAAGGGAACGCCAATTGAACAAGGAACTGCTCCGCAGCCACTTGCGAGATCATCGCAGTGGCCGGCGAGCCCAGCATCAGGGGTGTGACAAAGGCGCTCATACCCAGCGAAAAGGTCAGCACGACCCCGCCAAAGATGCCGGGCATGGCCAGGGGCCAGATCAGATCCCGAATCACCCGAAACGGTCCCGCGCCCAGACTGGCTGCCGAGTCCGTCAGGTTGCCGGGGATACGCAACAGTGCAGCAAAGATCGGCAGGGTCATGAAGGGAATCGCGTAGTGGACCAGCGCCACGATGGTTGCGCCCTCGCTGTAGACCATCCGGAGGGGCGCGTCGATCAGACCGATTGCCCGCATGAACTGATTGATCGGTCCCGAGTCAGCGAGCGTCACCAGCCATCCGTAGTTTCGGACGATGAGGCTCGAGGCAAGCGAGATGAAAAGGGTCACGAGGAACGCAGTCCGGATCATCCGGCCCGCCTTGACCAGGTAAAGGGCGAGGGGAAAGGACAGGACGAGGGTGATCAGGGTGACCCACGCGGAGATGCTGAGCGTTCGCCAGAGCGACCGCTGCACCCGGCCACTGCTGCCGATCTTGTCATAGTGTTCGAAGGTCCAGCCTGCGCCGCCGGCAGCGCCGTGTTGCAGGCTTTCAATGACCATTCGTCCAAACGGCAGCGCATAGAACCCGATCAGCAGCACGGCCGCGGGTCCGAGCAGGCAGACCAATGTGAGCCAGCGGGCAGATCGTCCCCGCCCGCTGACTGCGGCCTGATGCATGGGCGTGCGCCTGCGAACGCTCAACCGAACACGTTGTTCCACATCTCGGTCAGCTTGCTGCGGTTCTTGGACAGGAACTTCCAGTCGGCGTACAGGATGTTGTCGCCCGGCCCCAGCAGCTCGAGCGTGCGCTCGGAGGGATTGACGTCCTGATGGGCGGATCGGGCCCGCAGCACGCTATCGATCTTCCTCTGGAAATCCAGCGACAGGCTCATGTTGACGTAGGCTTCGGCCAGTTCAACCTGTTTCGCTTTCGCGGGCATGTTGAGACCGACCACTTCACCATGCAGACCCTCCTTGAGCCGGGTCGCGGGTGCGATGGGGGCTCCTTTGTCGACCAAAGGGTTGATGAAGATTCCGTAGAACGGGACGAGCGGGACCTGTCCCGACTGAAGCATCTGGATGGCCTGGGGCGCGCCGGTGTAGGCGATCACGCCTGCACTCTTCAGCTTCGCAAGATGACGGATGCCTGCCTCCAGGTCGTACTGTGCGTCCTTCATGGGCTTGCCGGTGGCGATCTGCGCGGCCGTGGTCACCATCCGAACGCCGCTATTCCAGGTGATGGGCGGAATGGCGATCCGCTTCGCATTGCCGGCGGCCCACATTTCGGCCCACGCCCCCGGTGCGCTTTTGTGAGCCTTTGTGTTGTAGTAGAGCGTGTGCACCGCGTCGATGACGCCTGCTGAAAAATCACCCGCGAGCCGGAAGGCCGGTCGCAGCTTGGCCATGTTGGGGATGTTCTTCGCGTTGTGCGCCCGCAGCAGCCCTTCTTCGGCGGCGAGAAAGACGCCCGCCTCGGAAAACTGCATCAGGTCG
>JBDLRB010000072.1:0-20535 GCA_039800205.1 Pseudomonadota bacterium
CCCCCGGATTGGCCGACGCCTCGAGCAGTTTCCAGGAGCGCTCGACGTATTCGTGGCTCCAGAGTGCGACGACCACACAGAAGGGGAGCAGAAAGATGACCACGCCGATCAGATCCAGCACGGCTTTTCGCCGGACGCTGCCCGGACGGTAATAGATGTCTACCCGGACATGCCCATCGGTCAGCAATGTGTAGCCGGCGACCGCCATGAACATCACGCCGTTGATCCAGACGTAGAGGTCCTGCATCCAGAGTTGCGTCGTGTCGAAGAAGTAGCGCTGAACCACGACAGTGAAACAGACTACGACGGCGGCCAGACTCAACCAGGCGAACGTGCGTCCGATGATCGTGTTGATCCAGCCCACGACGCTGATGAAAGTTGCCAGAATGCGCATGGTTCTCATCCCCGGCCAGGCCGCGTCAAGGCAGGAATCTGCTGCGGCGAATGATGTGAGTGCGCGGACGGCGACCGCGCAGCCCGCTGGGACCGTAAAGCACGGCTCAGGCGGGCTACGACGGGGCAAAGCCCCCGTCAGGCGATCTTGAAGAAGCGTTCGCGGGCGCGAATGAACGGCGAATCGGTGCCGTCGGTCCGGGTACGCAGGAGATTGAGCGCCGAGACAAAGCTTTCGGCGGTCTTCTTGGCGAGCGGGTCGCTGCTGGAGCGCACCGCGGTCAGCACCTCGAGCGCTGCCTTGGCGCCGGCCTGAAGAATCTCGTCGCTGAACTGGCGGACTTGTACGCCGTGCTTCTGAACCAGCGTGGCCAGTGCGCGCGGATCGTTCGCGTAGAAGTCGGACGCCACCTGGTCATATTCGGCCTGGCACGCGGTGCGGACGATTTCCTGGAGGTCAGCGGGCAGAGCGCGGAACTTGGACTTGTTGACCACGGCTTCGGTCGCAAGACCCGGCTCGATGAAGCTCGGGAAATAGTAGTTCTTGGCGATTTGATGGAAGCCCAGCGCGAGATCGTTGTAGGGCCCAACGAATTCCGCCGCATCCAGCGTGCCGGATTTGAGGGCCTGGAAGATCTCGCCGGCGGCAAGGTTGGTTACCGAGGCGCCGAGCTTCTGCCAGACCTGGCCGCCCAGTCCCGGGGTCCGGAAGCGCTTGCCCTTGATGTCCGCGACCGTCTTGATCTCGGTACGGAACCAGCCGCCCGCCTGGGTTCCGGTATCCCCCGACAGAAAGCCCTGCAGGCCGAATTTGTCGTAGATCTCGTCCCAGATCTGCTGTCCGCCAAGGAATCGCACCCAGGCGGCAAGCTCACGGGAGGTCATCCCGTACGGCACGCCGGTGAAGAAGGACAGGCCGACGTTCTTGTTCTGCCAGTAGTAAGCCGCGCCATGGCTCATTTCGGCGGTGCCATTGATCACGGCGTCAAGGGCCTGGAGCGGCGGCACCAACTCGCCGCCTCCATACACGCGGATCGTCAGGCGCCCACCCGACATGGTGTTGATCCGGTTGGCGAGGTTTTGCGCACCGACGCCCAGGCCCGGAAAGCCCTTCGGCCAGGTGGTGGCCATGCGCCATTCGATCTTGTTTTGCGAGAGGGCGGGCGCGGCGACGACAGCGGCACCGGCGGCTGCGCCAGCGGTCAGTGATTTTTTCAGGACTGAACGACGATCCATGTGGGTCTCCTGGGAACGGGTCAGCAGGCTGACAAAAAAAGGGTGTATTTGTACTTCAAGCGAGCGAGTGTAGCGCGCTCGTTTCGATCACGCTGGATTTTCCAGTATCAGAGCCAAGGCTAAATGCGGTCGAAGGGCCCTCAGCCCGCCTGCCGTCCAAGCCGCTCGCGGGTGGCTGCGATCGCGAGACGGACCTGTTCGGGCGCAGTCCCGCCGGGATGACGGCGGGATTCCAGTGAGCCTTCGAGCGTGAGTACCCTGAGCACGTCCGAGCCGATCAGGGGACTGAAGGTCCGGAGCGCGTCGACGCCCAGATCGGCCAGGTCACAGCCTTTCTCAGACGCCACCCGTACGGCGCGAGCGACCACCTCATGGGCATCCCGGAATGCGAGGCCTTTCCTGACCAGGTAGTCGGCGAGGTCGGTGGCGGTTGAAAAGCCTTCTGCGGCGGCGGTTCGCATCCGGTCCGCGCGAACCCGGATGCCTGCTGCCAGGTCAACGAAGATTCTGAGTGTCTGAAGAAGGGTGTCCGCCGTATCGAAGAGGGGCTCCTTGTCCTCCTGGTTGTCCTTGTTGTAAGCCAGCGGCTGGGCTTTCATAAGCGTGAGCAGCGACATCAGGCTGCCAAAGACTCGCCCGGTTTTGCCACGTGCGAGCTCCGGCACGTCAGGGTTCTTTTTCTGCGGCATGATCGACGAGCCCGTGCAGAACCGGTCGGCCAGATCGATGAAGCCGACCCGTGGGGACATCCAGATGATCAGTTCTTCGGACAGGCGCGAGATGTGAATCATCGTCAGGCTGGCGGCCGCACAGAATTCGATTGCGAAATCGCGATCGGATACGGCATCGAGTGAATTGGCGCACAAGCCCTCAAAGCCCAGCGCGCGCGCGACTGCGTCCCGATCGATCGGGTAAGAGGTGCCCGCTAGAGCGGCAGCACCCAGGGGCAGGCGATTCACCCGCTTGCGACCGTCGACGAAGCGTTCGTGATCGCGCGCAAACATCTCAACGTAGGCCAGCAGATGATGGCCGAAGGTGACGGGCTGCGCGACCTGGAGGTGCGTAAACCCAGGCATGACGGTTGCCGCGTGCTGGTCGGCCAGATCGGTCAGCGAATGCTGGATCGCGATGAGCGCAGCCAGGACCTGATCGATGATGTCGCGCAGCCAGAGACGGATGTCGGTGGCCACCTGGTCGTTGCGCGAGCGGGCGGTGTGCAGGCGCTTGCCCGGTTCGCCGATCAACTCGGTGAGCCGGCGCTCGATATTCAGGTGGACATCTTCGAGATCAACCGACCAGGTAAAGCGGCCGGCCTCGATCTCGGCCAGAATCTGGCGCATGCCCTGCTGGATGGCTTCGAGGTCGCCCGCACTGATGATGCCCGCCTGGGCGAGCATCGAAGCGTGCGCCAGGGAACCCTGGATGTCAGCGTGAGCCAGACGCTGATCGAAGTCGACCGACGCCGTGTAACGCTTGACCAACTCGGAAACGGGTTCGGAAAAACGGCCGGACCAAGCGGTTGTTTTCTGGGCGAGTTGATCTGTCATAATCGAGTGACACAAAAAAGAACGGATTATAAGGGGGGCGCTGATGCGGGCTCGTTCCAGGCTCGGAGTGCGGCACTTCGCTGCAAGGCGTCAGGTGGGGTCAGTCGATCCGGCAGTCATTCGTTGAGCTGGGCGGGGCCCTTGGTCACCCCTACGCGAAGCTCAGCGATATGCAGAACGGTCATTCCATCCTGATTGTGGACAACGAGATTGCAGGCCGCACGCAGCTGCGGCGCGCGCTGGATGCCCTGAACGGTAGCTACCCGCATCGCGTACTGGACGAAGTCAGCGATGCGAAAGCGGCCATGTCGCGGATTGACCAGTTGCATCCGGAGGTCCTGCTGGTCGACGCGGTCCTGCCCGGCATGAACGGGATCGAACTGGTGCGGCAACTCGCACCGGAGCGCGCGGCGGCTGGATCCGTGCCGCCTCCGGCGGTCATATTCGTCAGTGGCAGCTCACGCTATGCGGTGGATGCATTTGCCGTCAACGCCGTCGATTATCTGCTGAAGCCTGTCGAGAGCGCGCGGCTCCTTCAGGCGCTCAAGCGGGTCGATCAGGCACAGGCCCCGGGGGCTTCACCCCTGCCCGCCCTGCACCTGCCCGAGCTGGCCGATCAGGAGCCGCCCAGGACTGCGCGACGTCACTTTGCCGTCCACGAGCGGGGGCGCCTGATGCTGGTGCCGGTCGAGCAGGTGATTTATCTGAAAGCTGAGCTGAAATACGTCACCCTTCGCACTCGTCAGCGGGAGTTTCTGATCGAGGATTCGCTCAGTTCCCTCGAGGCGGAATTCGGCGGGCATTTCGTGCGAGTGCATCGGAATGCCCTGGTCGCGCGGTCCTCGATTGCCGGGTTCGAGCGGGTGGCGTCGACCACCCCGGGCGATGCGGGTGAACCGCGCTGGCAGGTGGTGTTGCGAGATGTTCCTGAACGACTGCCCGTTAGCCGACGGCAGTGGTCCTCATTACGTACCTTGATTGGATAGCCATGACCCCTGGACCCTCATCGACCGATTCTCCCGAACGTCTTGTCATCGCCTCGCGCCAGAGCCAGCTCGCACTCTGGCAAGCCGAGCACGTCAAGGCGAAACTGAACGCGCTCTATCCCGCCTGCCAGATTGACATTCTCGGGATGACCACCGAGGGCGATCGCATTCTGGATCGGCCGTTGGCCTCGATCGGGGGCAAGGGGCTGTTCGTGAAGGAACTGGAGGTGGCGCTGCTTGAGCGCCGGGCCGATCTCGCCGTCCATTCGCTCAAGGACGTGCCCATGGAACTCGGTGACGAATTCGCGTTGCCGGTCATCATGCGACGCGAGGACCCCCGCGATGCCTTCGTTTCGTCGACCTATGCGTCCCTGGAGCATCTTCCAGAGGGAGCGCGTGTGGGGACCTCCAGCCTCCGGCGCGCTTCACAGGTACGCCACAAGTTTCCCCAACTGCAGGTGCTGCCGCTTCGTGGCAATGTGAATACCCGGCTTGCCAAACTCGATGCGGGCGACTACGACGCCATCATTCTCGCGGCTGCCGGGCTCAAGCGACTGGGCTTGGGCGATCGCATCCGGGCCTTGATCCCAATCGACTGGAGTCTGCCTGCAGCGGGGCAGGGCGCGCTGGGGATCGAGACTCTGGCCGGCCGTCCGGATCTGGTCCGGTGGCTGATGCCCCTGGCCGACTCGGGCACCCACATTGAAGTGTCTGCCGAGCGGATGGTGGCTCGGAGGCTGGGCGGGAACTGTCGCATGCCCCTTGCGGCCTACTGCATCACAGAAGCCGATGGTCGTCTGCGTCTGCGTGCCCGGGTCGGCGCCGAGGACGGCAGTGCCCTCTGCCAGACCGATCTGTTCTCCGGAGCGGTGAGCGTGTCGGCCGCAGAGGCGGTGGGCGTCCAGGCGGCTCAGGCCTTGCTCGACCAGGGGGCTGGCCGGTGGCTCGGGTCGTCCTGACCCAGCCACAGCCGCGACTGGCGGGCCTCGCTCGCGCGCTCAGGGCACGCGGTCACGAGGTCGCCGAGTGTCCGTTCAGTCGCCTGGAGCCGCTCGAGGTCCCAGGGTTGGTCGAGCGAATCGGGTCAGTGGACTGGGTCATCGCGGTCAGCCCCGCAGCCATCGGTTTTCTATTCGACGCGCTGTGCGATGACTGGTCGTCTGCGGCCGGACTGGCTCTGGTTGGTCCCGGTTCCCAGCGGGCGCTCGAGGCTCGCGCCCTGAAGCGGGCGCCACCGCGGATCGTTGTCCCGGATCAGGCCCCGTGGGATGCATCAGCCCTGCTGCGACGGCGGCCCTTTGCTGCGCCGGCGGGGCTGCGGTGCTTGGTCGTGCGCGGTGAGGACGGTCGTGAAGACTGGATCCACAGCTTGCGCAGCGCGGGGGCCGCCGTCGAGGTCGCGTCCCTCTATCGCAGCGCGACGATGCGTCCGGCCGACGATCAGGTCCAGTTGCTGCAGGCCTGGATGAGGGACGGTCATCGCGTGCACTGGCTGTTCACCCAGACATCGACGCTGCAGCACAGTCTGGACCTGCTCGGGGGAGCCCTCCCGGATGGGTGCGGCCGATCCGATCATGCCTGGGTCATTCACCCACGGATTGCTGAAGCGGCTGCACGGTTAGGGTTCGCGTCGGTGCGGGTGATCGAGCCGGGTCCCGAAGCCCTCGCTGCCGCGTTAGAATCTGCCTGAGCGACGACACGGTCGGGTCCGCCCGTTCAGAGCGAATGCTCGCCCGTGGTTCATCCACACCCTGACGAGGTCCTTCATTGGCCGAGCCTCAATCCCCCCCAGACTCCGGCAAGGCACCTGCCGGTTTGCCGTCGGGCGCTTCCCTCGAGCGGGATCCGGACCGCGTTCGGGCGGTCGACCCGGTCGCAGCAGCGCCCGCTGACGAATCGGCCGGACCCGGCTCGGCAAAGTCGTCCCCAGGGGCTGCCCCGGCGACCGGGCGCCGCTCACAGTGGCCCGTGTGGCTGTCGGCTGGAGCGGCGGGGCTGGCCGTCCTCGCCCTGGTCTGGACCGGTCTGTCCAGCCAGAAGGTGCGCGATCTGAGCAGTGGTGTGGCGACCCGCCTGGATGGCGCCGATCGCAGGGTGGGCGAAGCCGATTCTTCCCTGAAACGAACCGAAGCGCAGTTGCGCGACCTGCAGCAGCGCCAGAGTGCGATCGATACGCGAATCGCAGAGGCGCAGACGCTCTACACCCAGGTTGAAAAGCTCTATCGCGGCCTGATCCAGGAATCGGCCGATGCCTTGCTCGCCGAGACTGAATCAACGCTGATGCTCGCTTCTCAGCAACTGGCGCTTGGGGTGGATCCCCGTGGGGCCCTGATTGCTCTCGAACAGGTGGACCAACGTCTGGCGCGGCAAAACGATGCCACGCTCGCGCCCCTTCGTCGCTCGCTTGCAGCCGATATCGAGCGTTTGCGGGCCTATCCCGCCTCCGAAGCGGCCACCATTGCGACCCGAATTGACGTGATGCTTGCGCAACTGGACCAGTGGCCCTTGACGGCAGGCTTGCCCCGTCGCGAACGTGACCCCGCATCTGCGAGCCCTGCGTCGGGTTCGAGCCGACCGCCCTCGGCCGTTGCGCCTCAGCCACCGCGGCCTGAGGGCTCGTCGTTTCCGTGGGTCAGAGGGCTGGTCGATGACTTGCAGGGTCTCATTCGCGTACGACGTGTCGATCACCCCGAGTCCTTGCTGATCGCACCCGACCAGGCGTATTTTCTTCGCGAGAACCTGCGGCTGATGCTGCTCAACGCCCGCATTGCCTTGCTCTCCCGGAACGAGGTTCTCTTTCGCTCGGACCTCGAGCGGGTGATCGACGGACTAGGGCGCTATTTCGATACGGACAATCGTTCGGTAGCGCAGGCGCTGATGCAGTTACGTCAGCTACGGGCCTCCAGACTGGTGGTCGATGCACCCTTACCTTCCGAGAGTCTGGCCGCGGTGAGAGCCGCCCGGACCAGCCGGGCCGCGCGGGACTGAGCGTGCACATGCTTTCATTGTCCGGGCGAGGCCCGATGACCCGGGGATGCCCATGCGGCGCCTGATCGCTGTTCTGTTGGTCCTTTCGGCGGCGGTCGGTCTGGCGCTGCTGGTCCACTTCAACGAGGGTAATGTCGCAATCCTGTGGCCACCCTATCGGGTCGACCTCTCGATCAATCTGTTCGCGATCCTGCTCATTTCGGCGGTGGCAGCGGCTTTCGCGATCGTCTACATGTTTTTCAATGCAATCGCCTTGCCTCAGCGTGTGCGCGACTTTCGACAACGCCGTGCCCGTCAGGCGGCCATTCGCGGGTTTCGTGATTCGCTGATTGCCTTGTTCGAGGGGCGCTACGGCCGATCCGAGCGGCTGATCAAGCCTGCCCTCGAGGACACCGAACTCTCTGGTGTGGCGGCCTTGATTGCTGCCCGCGCAGCTCAGCGACTGAATGACCCCGAGCGTCTCGAGCAATGGTTGGAGCGGGCCGAGTCCGAGCCGGGTCTCGCACAGGCGGTGCTTTTGACGCGGGCCGAATTCGCACTGGATGGGCGTGAGCCGGCGCGTGCGCTGCAAGCGATCGACCGCCTGCACGCGGGCGGCGCCCGTCATATCCAGGCCCTGCGGCTGGCCCTCAAGGCGCACGAACAGTCCGGTCGCTGGCCGGACGTGCTGCAGGGGGTTCGGCAACTGGTGAAGCGTGACGCGCTTCATCCGAGCGTAGCGCGGTCAATGACGGTTCGTGCGCTCAGGGCCCAGTTTGCAGCAGCCCGGGACAACTCGGAGCGACTCGACGCCTTGTTCCGATCACTGTCGGTCGCTGAGCGGCGCTTCGAGGAAGTCGTCGAGGTCGCGGCGCCGGCGCTCGCCGAGGTTGGTCGCACCGAGCAGGCCATGGACTTGCTGTTGGGCGTGTTGCGCGATCATCTCGATGACCGATTGGTTGCGGTGCTCGCGCGTCTGGAGGCCGTGTCGTCCCGTGATCGCCTTCGTGAGATCGAAGCCTTGCGTGCGCGTCATGGCGAGCATCCGTCGCTGACGCTTGCGGCTGGGCGTCTGTGTGCGGCTGAGAGCCTCTGGGGCAAGTCCGAAGAGTTTTTGCGCCGGGCCGTGGTTCAGGCACCCGGTCAGGAATCGCTGACCACACTCGCCGCGCTTCTTGAGCATCTTGGCCAGCATGATGAGGCCGCCTCGCTCTGGCGGTCTGCCGCGCTCTTCGAGCGGGGCGATCCGCTGCCCGAGCGTCCGGCCGCGCCGCTCGTCGCCCATGGCCTGGCTCTGCCCCCGCATCTTCCCGATACGCCTGAGCTTGCTCAGCCTGAAAACGAGGCGCTCGAGCGCCCAGGAGCCTCCCGATGAATCTCGACCGTGTTGATTGCGGCAAGGATATTCCAAACGATTTCAACGTCATCATCGAAATCCCCATGATGGCTGATCCGATCAAGTACGAAGTGGACAAGGACACCGGGGCCTTGTTCGTCGATCGGTTCATGATGACTTCGATGCATTACCCCTGCAATTACGGATACATTCCCCACACCATTGCGGGCGATGGTGATCCGGTTGATGTGCTTGTGATCACGCCGTTTCCGGTGGCTGTGGGCGCGGTGGTCCGGTGTCGTCCGCTGGGCTTGCTCAAGATGCAGGACGAGGCGGGCGCGGACGCCAAGTTGCTGGCTGTGCCCATCGACCGCATTCTTCCAATCTACAAGCACTGGCGAAAGGTCAGCGATATTGCCCCCGAGCGCCTGGCCACCATCCAGCATTTTTTCGAGCACTACAAGGATCTCGAAGCCGGCAAGTGGGTGAAGGTTGAGGGATGGGGCGGGCCTGACGAGGCGGCCAAGGAAATCACCGACGGCATCGCGCGTTACCAACGGGCATTCGTCAAGCCGAAGTTCTGAACGGCAGACGGTCCGTCAGTTCATCCAGGTAGCCGTCGACGGCCTGACCTTCCCGCGCCAGAAATCGCTCCACTGCGTCGGCAAACGCGGGCTCGGCCAGCCAGTGTGCGGATACGGTTGGAACGGGAGCGAACCCCCGCGCCATCTTGTGTTCGCCTTGTGCGCCGCCTTCGATGGCCTCGAAGCCCTGTTCAATCGCATGCTCGATGGCCTGGTAGTAACAGGCTTCGAAGTGCAAAAAGGGTACGTGTTCCAGGGCGCCCCAGTGCCGGCCGTAGAGACGATGGCCGTCGTGGAGCAGGAGACTCGCCGCGATCGGCCGGGGACCCTTCCGGGCAATGATCATCAGGACGTTGTCTGCAAACCCCTCACCCAGGCCCATGAAGAAGCGATCGGTGAGGTAAGGGGTTGAATGGTGTGCGCGGTAGGTGGCCGTGTAGCACTTGTGGAAAAACGCCCAATCTTGCTCGCGGATCAACGACCCGGATCGCCGCTCGAGCGTGATCCCCGACTCGGCAACCCGTCGTCGTTCGGCGCGGATCTTCTTGCGTTTGCTCTGAACCAGTGAGCTCAGGAAGTCTTCAAAGTTTCGCCATCCGGCGTTTTGCCAGTGAAATTGCACCCCCTGGCGAATCAGCATGCCCGCTGCGACCAGGCGACGTGCCTCTTCCGGTCTGGGAAAGAGCACATGCACCGAGGAGAAACGCTGGTGCCGGGTCCAGTCGATCAGGGCCTGGGCAAGCGCCTTCTGCGCGGTCTCGTTGAGTGCGAGCAGCCGTGGGCCGGGAACCGGGGTGAAGGGAACCGCTGAGAGCAGTTTCGGGTAGTAGGCGAGACCGTGACGCTGGTACGCCTCGGCCCAGGCCCAGTCAAAGACATACTCGCCGTAGGAGTGAAGCTTGGCGTACAGTGGTGCGGCCGCAACCAGTTGCCCGTCTTGCTCGAGACCCAGATGCACAGGCAGCCAACCGGTGTCGCCCCCCACGCAGCCGCTTCGCTCGAGCAGCGCAAGGAATGCGTGCCGAATAAAGGGCTGAGGACGGCGGGCATCCGGCTGCAGACGATCCCATTGTCCGGAGTCGATTTCGTCCATCGACCGGAAGGTGCGCATGCGATAATTCATCGGATCGTGCTGATCGGTTGTGTCGTCGGCCGGAAGGTTCATCAGACTGGATTCTCCATGCGGATCGCGGCGGCGCAACTCAATCAGACAGTAGGCGACTTCGACGGCAACGTGCGGCGCATCGTGGCGGCCGCTCAGGACGCTGTGACGATGGGCGCAAGCCTGCTCCTGACGCCTGAATTGTCCATTTCGGGCTACCCCCCCGAAGACCTCCTTCTGAGGCCGACGTTTCACGAGCGCGCGCGCGAGGCGCTGAATCGGATTGTCGCCGAGACGGCCTCGCTCGACCTTTCCTTGCTCGTGGGTATGCCCATCGTCGAGGGTGACCTGCGCTTCAACGCAGCCTGCCTGGTCCGCCAGGGCCGGGTCATCGGTCAGTATCGAAAACGCGAACTGCCCAACTACGGCGTGTTCGATGAGCAGCGTTATTTTGATCGGGATACGACTCCGTTCGTCTTCGAGCATCAGGGCATCCGCTTTGGTGTGCTGATTTGTGAGGATTTCTGGTTCGATGCGGCGCCGCGTGCAGCGGTTGCAGCGGGCGCCCAGGTACTGCTGGTGCTCAACGCTTCGCCCTTCCATATGGGCAAACAGGACTTGCGGATCGAGGTTGCCCGGGCTCATGTGTCCAGTCAGGGTGTGCCGATGATCGCGGCCAATCTGGTGGGTGGGCAGGACGAGCTGGTGTTTGATGGGCTGTCGTTCGCGCTGGATGCCCAGGGTGTTTTGCGCGCTCAGGCGCCCTTTTGCGAGCCGGGTCTGATGGCGGTTGATCTCACGCCCCAGGCCGACCCCCAGGCGCCGCCCGCCCTGGCCTCCGGTACGCTTCAGCCCGACAGCCCGCTCGAGGAGCAGGTCTACCGAGCACTTGTGCTGGGCGTTCGCGACTATCTGGGCAAGAATGGATTTCCCGGAGCAGTGATCGGCCTGTCAGGGGGCATCGATTCGGCCTTGACGCTGGCCATTGCGGTGGATGCCCTCGGGGCTGACCGTGTCCGTGCGGTGATGATGCCTTCGCCCTATACGGCCGAGATCTCGTGGCTCGATTCCCGCGACATGGTCGCCCGTTTGGGCGTTCGGTATGACGAAATTTCGATCGGGCCCTGCTTTGAGGCGTTCAGGACGACGCTGGCTGCCGAATTCGCTGGATGTCCCGAGGACACCACCGAAGAGAACCTGCAGGCTCGGATTCGCGGCACGCTCCTGATGGCGCTTTCCAACAAGTACGGATCCATCGTCCTCACCACAGGCAACAAGTCCGAAATGGCCGTCGGTTACTGCACGCTCTATGGGGATATGGCGGGTGGTTTTGCGGTGATCAAGGACATCGCCAAGACGCTTGTTTATCGCCTCTCGCGGTGGCGTAATGCGCAAGGCCCTGTGATCCCCGAGCGCATCATCACGCGCGCCCCCAGCGCGGAGCTGCGTCCGAACCAGACGGATCAGGATTCTCTTCCCCCTTACGAGATCCTGGATGCGATCATGAAGGCGTATCTCGAGGACAACCGGGGGATCGAGGCGATCGTGGCCGACGGCTATCCGCGCGAAGCGGTTCAAAAGGTCGTGCGCCTGATCGCGATCAGCGAATACAAACGACGGCAGGCCCCGGTGGGCATTCGCGTCACCCACCGGGCATTTGGCCGCGACTGGCGGATGCCGATTACCTCCCGTTTTCGTGAGTGAGCCGTACCAGGAGAACCGATTCAATGAAAAAGCTGACTGCAATCATCAAGCCCTTCAAGCTCGACGAAGTGCGCGAAGCGCTTGCCGAGGTGGGCGTCACCGGCCTGACCGTCACCGAGGTCAAGGGCTTTGGGCGACAGAAGGGTCATACGGAGCTGTACCGGGGCGCAGAGTACGTCGTCGATTTCCTGCCCAAGGTTCAAATTGAAGCGATCGTGACGGATTCCGTGGTCGAGCGGGCCATCGATGCGGTGATCCGGGCGGCGCGGACCGGCCGAATCGGTGATGGCAAGATCTTTGTCACCTCAGTCGATGAGGTGATCCGTATTCGCACGGGTGAGACCGGCGAGTCGGCCGTCTGACGGCGATTGCCATGGCGGACTTTTTCCTGATTCACGGTGCCTGGCACGGCGGATGGTGCTGGCTCGATGTCGCGCAGCAGTTGCGGGCGCGCGGGCATCGGGTCTGGGCGCCGTCCCTGACGGGACTGGCCGATCGCGCACATCTCTTGTCGCCTCAGGTGACGATCAATACCCACGTGCAGGATGTGCTCGGTCTGATTCGAAGCGAGTCCACCGGACCGTGCGTGCTGGTCGGTCACAGCTATGCCGGCAACGTGATCACCGGGGTGGCTGATCAGCTGCGTGAGTTGATCGACCATTATGTGTTCGTCGACGCGAGCTTGCCCCCCGATGGTGTGTCCAGCTGGCGATGGTGCGACCAGCACACCCCTGAGGTTCAAGCCCAGCGCCTGAGTCAGATTGCGGGCGAGGGTGGCGGCCTCGTGCTGCCCGCGCCACCGGCCGAGGTGTTCGGCATCGAAGATCCCGTCCTGCGCCAGCGGGTGCAGGCGAGGTTGATGCCCATGCCCGGGTCGATTTACGCCAGCTCGCTCATGCTGCGCCGGGGAGGATCGGCCGGACTTCGCCGGACTTACATCGCCGCAGTCGATCCGGTCTATGCACCCTTGAAGGTCGTGCATGATCAGTTGCGCCATCGCGACGACTGGCATTTTCTCGAGCTTGCAGGAGGGCACGACCTGATGGTGACCGCTCCCGATGCGCTGACAGAGGTCCTCGCCTCAGCGGTCTGATGGGGCGGGGCGGGTCGGTGAGCTGTAGCGGGGCCCCCTGAGCAGCACGACCAGCGCTCCGCTGCCGCCGTCGTTGGGACGCGCCTGACAAAAGGCCATCACGTCCTCGCGCTGAGCGAGCCATTTGACGACCTTGCCCTTCAGCACGGGTTCGCGACTGGGAGAGCCCAGGCCCTTGCCGTGGATCACCCGCAGGCAGCGCCACTCGTTGCGGCGGGCCTCGGCCAGGAATTCGACCAGTGCCAACCGGGCTTCGTCGACCCTCAGGCCATGCAGGTCGATCTGACCACGGATACTCCACTCACCCCGGCGAAGCCGCTTGACCACGTCTGCACCAATGCCCGCCCGGCGCCAGGACAAGGAGTCGTCCGTTTCGAGCAAGGCTTCGATATCGATCTCATCGGAGATCGACTGCTCGAGGACTTCGCGATCGTCGGCCTCGCGCTGGCGGGGAATGGGTCCCGGCCGGGGCGGTGCATGGACGACTCGCCCCGCCGGAGGCAGGGGCATCGCGTCCGCTACGGCGGCCCGGAAGACGTCGGCTTCGATTCGCTCACGCTCACGCCGCAGCGCCGCAAGCCGCTCGGCCTCGCGCTGGGCACGAGCCTGCTGTTCGAGTTCGCGAGCGAGTCGCTGAAGACCCTCCAGTGAATCGAGAGGGGGCGGGCGATGGGCCTTCATGGCCGGTGTCCAAGGCGTGGAGGCGGTTCAAGGGCGAGGCGTGGTCAAGCCTCGTCGAGCGACTCGAGGTAGCGCTGGGCGTCGAGCGCAGCCATACAGCCTGTCCCGGCACTGGTGATCGCCTGGCGGTAAATATGGTCCTGCACGTCGCCGGCAGCAAAGACGCCTGGAACGCTGGTGGCGGTCGCCATGCCATCCAGTCCCGTCCGCGTGACGATGTAGCCACCGCGCATGTCGAGTTGGCCCTCAAAGATGGAGGTGTTGGGCGTATGGCCGATGGCCACGAACACGCCCTGGAGCGCGAGATCGGTTGTTACGCCGGAGCGGTTGTCGCGAATGCGCACACCGGTCACGCCCGAGGCATCCCCGAGGACTTCGTCGAGTTCGTGGAACCATTTCAGGTCGACCCGGCCGGCCTGCGCCTTCTCCATCAGCTTGTCGATCATGATGGGTTCGGCCCGCAGCCGGTCGCGACGATGGATCAGCGTCACCTTGCTAGCGATATTGGACAGGTAGAGGGCCTCTTCGACTGCGGTGTTGCCCCCGCCGATCACGCAGACCTCCTGGTTACGATAGAAAAATCCATCGCAGGTGGCGCAGGCCGAGACGCCCTTGCCCATGAATGAGGCCTCTGAGGGCAGACCGAGATAGCGGGCCGACGCACCGGTGGCGATGATCAGCGCGTCGCAGGTGTACTCACCACTGTCGCCCACGAGTCGTAGCGGACGTTCGTTCAGGTGCACCGTGTGGATGTGATCGAAGATCATTTCGGTCCCGAACCGGGTGGCGTGCTTTTCAAAGCGGGCCATCAAGTCAGGCCCTTGCACACCATCAGCGTCAGCCGGCCAGTTGTCCACTTCGGTCGTGGTCATCAGTTGACCCCCCTGGGCGAGGCCGGTGATCAGCACGGGCTTCAGGTTGGCGCGTGCGGCGTACACGGCGGCCGTGTAGCCGGCCGGTCCGGAACCAAGAATCAGCACCTTGCAGTGTCGGGCAGCGGACATGGGACGAACCTTTCCTCAGAGTGGAGTTTCGTTGTATTTTCAGCGGGTTACCCGGAATATCTAAAGAATTTTGCTGAAGATGTTCGGGTTGCGGCACAATTATAGGCGCTGCCATCCAGGGAGACCCTCATTCCATGGTGACGATCGACAACCGGGCATTCCTTCGACGAGTGCCGATGTTCCATAGTCTCTCCGAGTCGCAAATCGATACGCTGGCGGCCGGAAGCGTGCGCCGAAGTTACCCGCGGGGCCGTACCATCGTTTCAGAGGGCGAGCCGTCGCCCTCCATGTTTATCCTGCTGTCGGGTCGGGCCAAGGTACAGCGCTCGGATGCTGAGGGCCGCGAGGTGATCCTGGCGGTGATCAGTGCGGGGGAGGTCTTTGGCGAGATGAGCCTGATCGACGACGAACCTCGTTCGGCCAGCGTCATCACACTCGAGTCTTGTGACTTTCTCTCTCTTCGCAAAGACAGCTTTCTGGCTGTGCTGCGACAAAGCAACGACATCTGCCTCGGCTTGATGCGAAGCCTGGTCCAGCGCTTGCGGGCCGCTGATCGCAAGATCGAGACCCTGGCCTTGCTCGATGTCTACGGACGCGTTGCGCGCGTGCTCCTTGACTCTTCAGAAGTGGTCAATGGCGATCGCGTCGTCCGCAACCGCCTGACGCGGCAGCAGATCGCCAAGATGATCGGGGCGTCCCGGGAGATGGTCTCTCGAGTGATGAAGGGCCTCGAGACGGAGGGCTATGTGGTGGCTCTGCCCGAGGGGGGCTTTCTGCTTCGCGAGCGAATCAGCGCCTACGTTTGACGCTCGGCATAACAGGTTATACCCGTGGCACGAACATCAATTGCACTCTCTTCAAACATGACCCAGCGCGGGCGTGGGCTCTTCTCGGCGGTGCCCGAGCGGATGCTCCGCCTGATGAACGAGCTGAAGTGGATCGCGAGTGGTCTGCTCGCCCTGTACGTGGTGGTCGTACTGGCCACGTTCGATCGGGGAGATCCAGGTTGGTCGCACGAGGCGGCTCATGAGCGGATCGCCAACGCAGGCGGTCTGGTCGGCGCCTACATTGCCGATTTTCTGCACTACCTGTTGGGGCTCAGCGCCTGGCTGGTTGCGCTGCTGCTCGGGGCGATGGTCATGCGTGGCCTCGCCCAGGCGCGTGCCTTGCGTCAGCAGGAGGCCAAGTCGGACCCCAGTCAGGCCGCCTGGAGCCGCTTTGCCTGGGAGCAGTGGGTTGGCTTTGTCCTGATGCTGGTTGCCTGCTGCCTGCTCGAGGCCGCGAGGCTGCACCGTCTGAACATCGATTTGCCACAGGGGCCGGGCGGGGTCCTCGGACAGTCCCTGTCGCCGCTCGTTTTCCATGCGCTGGGCTCGATCGGAGCCACGATTGCGCTCCTGGGCACGATCGGCATCGGACTCAGTCTCTGGACCGGATGGTCGTGGTTTACCGCTTTCGAGCGTATCGGGGGCGGCCTCGAGTGGATCATCTTCCGGATTCGAGATGCCGTGGTCGCTCGGATGGACCGGCGTATCGGTGAGGTCGCTGCGACCGAGCGGGCCGAGCAGGTGCAGGAACTGCGCAAGGTCCTCGCTGATGAGGATGACGAACCGATCCACATCGAGCCACCCGTCGTCCAGATCGAGCGCTCAAAGCGGGCCGAGGCCGAGCGACAGCCGACGCTGTTTGCCGACTTGCCGCGCGTATCCGAATTGCCCGAACTCAGCCTTCTGGATGAGCCCCCACCCGCGCAGGAGTCCGTGTCGCCGGACACGCTCGAATACACCTCGCGGCTCATCGAAAAAAAGCTCGCTGATTTCAATGTCGCGGCCAACGTGGTCGCAGCCTATCCCGGTCCGGTGATCACGCGGTATGAGATTGAGCCTGCGACCGGGGTCAAGGGCAGTCAGATTGTCAATCTCTCCAAAGACCTTGCCCGAGCCTTGTCCTTGGTCTCCTTGCGCGTGGTCGAGACCATTCCCGGCAAAAACCTGATGGGGCTCGAGCTCCCGAACCCCCGCCGGCAGACTGTCCGTCTGTCCGAGATCCTGGGCTCTCAGGTCTATGCCTCAGGGGCCTCGCCGCTCACCCTCGCACTCGGAAAGGATATTGCTGGCAACCCGATGGTCGCCGATCTGGCGCGGATGCCGCACCTGCTGGTGGCGGGCACGACGGGTTCGGGCAAGTCGGTGGGCATCAATGCGATGATCCTGTCGCTGCTTTACAAGGCCGACCCTTCTCAGGTGCGGCTGATCATGATCGATCCAAAGATGCTCGAGATGAGCGTCTACGAGGGCATCCCTCATTTGCTGGCGCCGGTGGTGACCGACATGCGCCAGGCGGCCAATGCGCTCAACTGGTGCGTGGCCGAGATGGAAAGGCGTTATCGGCTGATGAGCAAGCTCGGCGTGCGCAATCTGGCCGGCTACAACAACCGCATTGCCGACGCCGACAAGCGTGAGGAAAAAATCCCCAATCCGTTCTCGCTTACGCCCGATGCACCCGAACCCCTGGGCCGTTTGCCGCAAATCGTGGTGGTGATCGACGAACTCGCCGATCTGATGATGGTGGTCGGCAAGAAGATCGAGGAATTGATTGCGCGTCTGGCCCAGAAGGCGAGGGCGGCGGGCATTCACCTGATCCTCGCAACGCAGCGGCCATCCGTCGATGTGATCACGGGCCTGATCAAGGCCAACATCCCCACCCGTATCGCGTTTCAGGTGTCGTCCAAGATCGATTCGCGCACCATCCTCGATCAGATGGGGGCCGAGTCGCTACTGGGGCAGGGCGATATGCTGTACATGCCGCCGGGCTCAGGCGTGCCGGTGCGCGTCCATGGGGCCTTTGTGGCCGACGAGGAGGTCCACAAGGTCGCCGAGTACTGGCGAAGCGTAGCCGAGCCCGACTATGTCGAGGGCGTCCTGGAGGGCGCGAGCACCGATGAGGTCGATCCGGGCAGCGCGGTCGGTTTTGGCGGGCTGTCCCAGACCCTGTCCGAGGCCGGTGTCGATGCCGAGGCTGATCCCATGTACGACCAGGCGGTGGCAGTGGTGCTCAAGCACCGGCGCGCATCGATATCGCTTGTGCAGCGACATCTCCGGATCGGATACAACCGGTCGGCCCGGTTGCTTGAGCAAATGGAAAAAGCAGGACTGGTGTCGGCCATGGGCGGCAGTGGCAACCGGGATATTCTGGTTCCGGCGCGTAACGACGAATGAGGCTTGCTGCGTTCCGGGCGGCCGCGTTCAGGGGCCTCAGCGCGCTTTGGTGCGTCTCGCTGGTCTGCCTGGTCCTGGCGACGTTTCCCGGAACGCTCCTGGCCAACCCATCGGGCCTTGAGCAGTTTCAGGCATTCATCACCCAGACGCCACGTGCCCAGGGGCAATTCAAGCAGGAGATCCGCGAGCGGGATGGTCGGGTGATCGAGACCAGCGAAGGTCAATTTGCGTTCGAGCGCCCCGGTCGTTTCCGCTGGGAGATCCGAGAGCCAGCGGTTCAGTTGCTGGTGGCCGATGGTGAGTTGCTGCATTTTTACGATCAGGACCTGGCCCAGGTGACCCAGCGTCGGCTGGATCAGGCGCTCGCCTCCACCCCCGCAGCCGTACTGTTCGGCAATGCGGCGCTCGAACGTGATTTCGAGGTCTCGGAGGCCGGGCAGTCGTCCGGGCTGGATTGGCTCGAGGCGAAGCCGCGATCGGCTGACGCGGGAATCGAGCGCATGCGAATCGGCATGCACCAGGGGCTGCCAGAAATCATGGATGTCGTGGATTCGTTTGGGCGAATTTCACGGTTCAGCTTTTTTTCAGTGAAGCGCAATCCGGTGCTTGATCCCGCCTTGTTTCGATTCGTGGTCCCACCCGGGACCGAGATCGTGAGGCAATGATGGCTGCCTCTGCCGAAGCGCTTCCCCTGTCTGATCGGAGACAGACCCGTCTGATCGGTGTGGTCGCCATCGTGCATGGGGTCTCGCATTTTTACCATTTGCTGCTGGCTCCGCTCTTTCCGTGGCTACGCGAGGCGTATGGCTTCAGCTACGCAGAGCTGGGTCTCTTGATGACCGTGTTTTTCGTGGTGTCCGGGATCGGCCAGGCCTTGTCGGGTTTTCTGGTGGACCGGGTCGGTGCGCGCCCCGTCCTGCTGGCTTCGCTGGTGTTGTTCATGCTGGCCTGCCTCATCCTGGCCTCGGCGACCGGCTACCCCATGTTGCTGGCGGGTGCGGCACTCGCGGGTCTGGGCAACTCCAGTTTTCATCCGGTCGACTTCTCGATCCTCAATGCGCGGGTACGTACCGAGCGTTTGGGCAAGGCGTACGCCATGCATGGGGTGTTCGGCAGCCTGGGCTGGGCCCTTGCCCCGGTGATGCTGACGGCTGTTGCGGCGACCGCAGGGTGGCGGGTGGCGTTTCTGGTGGGGATGGTTCCTGCGCTGGTCGCGCTGGCTTTGTGCGGGCTGGCCTGGCAGTCAATAGATGTCCGGCCTGCGCGGGCGGTCAGCCCAGAGGGCGCAGTCATTCAAGTGCCGGCCGTGACGCTTGCAGCGCTTTTGCGCATGCCCGCGCTGTGGTTCAGCGCGCTCTACTTTTTTTCGATTGCGATCGCCTTCGGCGCAATTCAGAGCTTTGGGGCCGAATCGGTCCGTTTGTTGCGTGACATCGATCTCGCCTGGACCGGATACCTGCTCAGCATCTTCATGGTGGGGAGCGCTGCGGGAACACTGGCCGGCGGATATGCCCTGACCGATCACTCGCGTGCCGAGCGCATGGTCACGCACAGCTTCATCGCGGGGGCCGTGCTGGCGCTGATGACCGGCTTTGTGCCGTTTCCCGGCGGGATGATGCCGGTGATGTTTGCCTTGCTCGGTATTGCAAATGGTCTCGCAGGCCCTGCCCGGGACATTCTGGTCAAGCGCGCGACGCCGCCTGGCGCCTCGGGGAGAGTCTACGGCCTGGTGTATTCAGCCCTTGATGCAGGGGTGGCTGTGGCGCCTGCGCTCTTTGGCCTGCTGATGGATCTGGGGCTGCCCCAGGCGCTCTGGCTGGGCGTTGCACTGGCGTACGGCGTGTTGATCGCGGCGGCGAACCTGGTCGGGCGCGCGACGCGTCGTGCGGCGGGCGCCGATCGGCTAGGCCGCTGATGAATACCCGTAGCGTCAAGCCCCTGTCGCCAGACGTGCCACTGGCGGAGCGCCTGCGTCCCCGGCAACTCGACGAAGTGATCGGTCAGTCGCATCTGCTGGGGACGGGCAAGCCGCTGCGCGTCGCTTTCGAATCCGGCAAGCCCCATTCGATGATTCTCTGGGGCCCGCCCGGGGTCGGCAAGACGACCCTGGCCCGACTGATGAGTGCTGCCTTCGACTGTCGCTTCATCGCGATCTCGGCGGTGCTCGGTGGTGTCAAGGACATTCGTGATGCAGTCGACGAGGCGAGGCTTGCTCGGGAGCAGGGTGAGCGCACGATCGTTTTTGTCGATGAGGTCCACCGATTCAACAAGGCCCAGCAAGATGCGTTTCTGCCGCATGTCGAAAGCGGTCTATTCGTGTTCATCGGGGCGACCACCGAGAACCCGTCATTCGAGGTCAATGGGGCCTTGTTGTCGCGTGCGCGCGTCCATGTGCTGCAACCCTTGTCGCTCGATGAGATGAAGCAGTTGTTCGAGCGAGCCCTGGCCCTCGATTCGGTTGCAATCAAATTTGATGTGGCGTCGCGCGAGCGCCTCATCGGCTGGGCAGACGGTGATGCCCGGCGTTTGTTGAATGCCATTGAGATCGTATCGGACGCGGCCGGCGTGGGGGGGCGCGATGCCGTCGATGGTGCCTTTCTCGAGACGGCGCTTTCGCAGAATTTGCGGCGCTTTGACAAGGGCGGCGATGCCTTCTACGACCAGATCAGCGCCTTGCACAAGTC
>JBDLRB010000073.1:0-7330 GCA_039800205.1 Pseudomonadota bacterium
CGAGGGTGTGATGGCGGTCGATCATCCAGAGCGCCGAGGCCCATACGCCCATGGATACGGTCGGATCGCCGCGCTCCAGGCGCATCAGGGTGGGAATGGAAACCTGTAGCCGGGTGGCCCAGTCTTTGAGCGACTCGCTACGTCGCTTGCGAGCCGTGGCGAGGTCGCCCCCGAGCTTTCGCAGCGCCGATTCGGCGGCGGGAGGAAGGGAGCGCGTGGCAGCAGCGACTTGCGGCATGAACGTATTATTAAATATAAACTTTGTTAAATTCAATAATAGTTTATCAAATGTCGTGTGCTCTGGATTCTCGCTCGAACCACTGACATCCCTGCCAGCCAGTACCGCTGCGATACGCGATCCACGCAGCCCGTTGCATCCCCGACCGTCTCCACACTTCCCCGAGGCCTTTGAACCATGTCGAACGATCTCCCTGAACTGCCGTCAATACCCCTCGGACGCTACCGTCACTACAAGGGCGGCGAGTACGAGGTTCTTGGGGTGGTCAGGCACAGCGAGTCACTGGAGCCGATGGTTCTTTATCGGCCGTTATACAACCGCTCCGGTTGCTGGGTCCGCCCTTTCGGCATGTTCCTTGAGTCGGTGGAGCATGGGGGCAAGTGCCAGCCACGCTTTAGCCTGATCGCTCCCGCGTCGCTTGTTTCCTGAGCGATTGAGACGCAAACGCATCCGCCCACCCGCCCGTCTGCATGCGCATGTCCGGAACCTCAGACCGTCAATCGGCCTTGATACCGGCGTCCTTGATGACCTTGCTGTACTTGGCGATCTCGCTGCTGATAAACGCCCGGAAGTCTGCTGGGCCCATGCCTGAAGCCTCCGAACCAAGTCGAGCCAGGGTCTCCCTGACCTCGGGCCGTGCCAGCGCCTTTTGCACTTCACGGTGAAGAGCGGTGGTGATCTCCAGCGGCGTATTCGCAGGCGCGAGCAGGCCGAACCATGCCAGCGTTTCGTAGCCCTTCACACCAGACTCCTCCAGGGTCGGTACCTCCGGGAGGCTGGTCGGCCGCTTGGCGCTGGTGGCCGCGAGGGCCTTGAGTTTGCCCGCCTTGATCAAGGGCATGACGGATGGGATGTTGATGATCATCGCCTGCACCTGACCCCCGGCTACATCTGCAACGCCGGGCGCGGCGCCCTTGTAGGGCACATGCAGCAGGTCGAGTCTGGCCATGGAGCGCAGCAACTCCACCGACAGGTGCGAGAGGCTGCCGTTGCCTGCTGAAGCGATGGTCATGCGGCCAGGCTGCTCGCGCGCCAGCCGGGCAAAGTCGGCATAGCTGGCCACCGGCACATCGCTGCCCACCACCAGTACGTTGGCAGCTGTGGCGATGAGCGCGACCGGCGAGAAGTCGTTCACAGTGTCATAGGGCAGGCGTGCGTAAAGGCCGGGCGTCACGCCGTGCGAACTGCCATTGCCCAGAAACAGGGTGTAGCCGTCTGACACCGACTTGGCCACCACGGCTGCGCCAATGCTGCCACCTGCCCCGGGCCGGTTTTCAATGACAAAGGGCTGGCCCATCGACTCGCTCATGGACTTGGCCAGCGTGCGGGCCAACAGATCGGAGCCGTCGCCCGCGGTTGACGGCACCACGATTTTGACGGGTCGCGTTGGATATTGCGCGTGAGCCAAGCCGCCGAACAGAGCTGCTGCAGCCAGCAGAAAAATTTTCAGTATTGAGCGCATTTCAAGAGGGCCTCCTGCCCGAACGGAACTCCGGTATGTCTGGTCGCGAACCCCACATGCAGAAGGACTCTGGCGAGAACGGGAATTGACGCGGCCGATGTGTGGCTTCCTCGGCTGCGCTGATATGCCGCACGCCAGTGGAGTATTCGTAGACCATGCCGTCCGGTCCCTCGAAGTAGAGGAACACGGCCCCCGAGGTGGCATGCCGGCCCGGACCAAAAACGATCCGCACGCCCTTTTCCTTCAGGAAGTAATACGAGCGCATGATGTCGTCGATATCCTCCACCTGATGATTCACGTGCTGAACCCCGGCGAAGGTAGACGGAAACAGCGCCAGGGTGTGGTGGACCGTATTGATACGCATGAGCGGCGCATCGCCAATCCAGTCGGATGTGCGAGCCGAAAGCACCTGTGACCAGAATGCCTCGTCAGCGGCCGGGTTTCGGGTACGAAGCCCGATGTGGCTGAAGTGGGTGATGCCCGCGTCGCGCGAGAGGAAGGTGCGTGTGCCACTGTGGAAAGGCCGATCGACAACCTCGATGTTGTTGCCGGTGGGGTCCTGGAAACGGATGAATTGCCTGACCCTGCGCTGTGCGCACTCAGTCTCGGTGCCGAGGTGAACAGGGTGTCCGGCGCGTTCGATTTCTGCCGCGATGCTGTCGAAATCGCCGGGATTCCTGAGATCAAAACCGGTGTAGTGCTCGCCTGGATCACCCTCGAAATAGACAAGCGTGTGATCACGTGTATCGCCCCGGACATCGACCTTGTCCGATCGGAAATACGCCATTCCGCCTTCCCGCGCAACGAGTTGCAGGCCAACGATGCTGGTGGCGAACCTGATGGCCGAATCGAGATCGGGCGTACCAAGTCGAACGTATCGGATGTCGTGAAGGTTGACCATGAACGCCCTCCCGGTAAGCGATGCCGATGCGCAACTGGCGGCCGGCGTGCAACGCCGCGATGATAAACCTGTCGTTCGTCATCAGCACACCAGGGCGCAGCGCCTGGTGTTCGGGTAGCGGTCGTCACGGACTCCCGCCAGCTCGAAGCGTGTCGATCTGCGCGCGGAGCGCCCCCACCATGATGGGTTTGGCAAGATGTGCGTTCATGCCCGCAGCCATTGCCTGGGCAACGTCGGACTCGAAGGCATAGCCTGTGAGTGCCACGATCCGGGTGGCGCGGTTGGGACCCGGTCCCGCGCGGATCTTGCGACACACATCCAGCCCATTCATCCCGGGCATTTCGATGTCCAGCATGACCAGATCGAAGCGCCTCTGACTCGTCGCGGTCAGCGCAGCAGCGCCGTCAGCCGCCTCGGTGATCCGATGACCGTCTGCGGCAAGCAGACGGTGGAGCAGGTCCCGGTTGAGTGCTACATCATCGACGATCAGGATGTCGAGCGGCTCCCCGCTGAGCGGGGGGGCCTGAGGAGATTGGGTGTTGGGCTTGGGCGCGATCGGTAGGGTGATCACTACCCGAAAGCTCGAGCCTTGTCCTGGCGTAGACACGACGTTTATCGACCCTCCCATGGTGTCAAGCAGGCGTTTGACAATTGCGAGCCCGAGTCCGGTTCCGCCGAATTGGCGATAGACCGACCGATCGCCCTGCACGAAACGCGTGAACAGTCTTGACTGCTGTTCCGTACTTATGCCCGGTCCGGTGTCGGTAACCGAGACCGAAAGCGTGATCCGCCCGTCAGAGCGCGGGTGCGCGACGACGCGCAGGGTGACCGATCCCTCGCGGGTGAATTTCACGGCATTGGAGAGCAGGTTGATGATGACCTGACGAATCCGTGTCGGGTCACCGAGCAGCCTGAGGTCTGGAGGGAATTCGGGGTTCACGTCAAATCGCAGTCCCCGTCTCTGGGTATCGAACCTGAATAGTGCCGAACACGAATCGAGCATTTCCGACAACCCGAAGGGATGACTCTCCAGTGCGAGTTCGCCTGCTTCGATCCGGGAGTGGTCCAGGACATCGTTGAGGAGCGTGGCGAGCATCTCCGCGGTGTCTATCAAGCGCCTCAGATCAGCTTTCTGAGCCGGAACCTGGACTTCTTCTGAAAGAAGTTGTGCGAGTCCGAGAATTCCATGCAGCGGTGTACGAATTTCATGGCTCACCGAGGCGAGGAAATCTGACTTGGAACGGTTGGCCTCTGCCGCCTGCCGACGGGCCTCGATCAGGTCCGAAACGTCCAGCATCACGCCATCCCAAGTGCTGTCGTACGAGTTGACGAGACGCTTCTTGGCCTTGGCTCGCATCTGGCGGACGCGACCATCGCCGCCAGCGATGTTGATCAGCACATCGATCGCGTCGCCTGCCTGGACCTGCTCCCGGATTGACGAGGCCAGCGCTTCGCGGGTCTCAGGAGCGATTCTGCTGTTCAGCGCGGCGAATTGCGACGAGTGCAGGCTAGCCCGTGTACCCAGGTAGTGTTCAGCTGATGACGAAAGGTAGGTAAAGGTCCAGTTCCAGTCGGCATCGAGACGCGCGGAAAATAGGACACCGGGAAATGAATCGGTGAGACCGCGAAAGCTTAGTTGCAGTTCGTTGAGGGTGATCGCCAACTGGGTTGATTGTGAGCGGATTGACCGGGTGAGGTCGTTGACCGCCAGCCGGACCTGCGTGAATTCCTTTGGCAAGCCAGCGAGCGGGGGGATTTCCTGATGCCCGCGCTGAGCGAGATTGATCTGCCTGATTAACTCAGTAATGGGTCGGTTCACCGTTTGAATGAGCCAGACAAAGGTGAGCCCGGCGATCAGGGCGATGGCGGCGATCGCTGCGAAAATTGTCGCCCTGGGGGCGGCAATAGTCGAGTCGATGCTGTCTGCCGGGATCTGCACCACGGTGGTCCAATTGAGTTCCCCGGTCACACCCTCAATCGGTTTGTGTCGCGAAAAGCCAATGAGCCAATTCGACGAGTAGCGATTGATGTGGTGGAGCCAGCCGCTTGGGCGACCGTCCTCTCGCACCTTCTGAATGGCTTCGTGTCCGATGCCGGCGCCCATCAGGCGGACGGTATCTTGCGAAATCACCGATTGGAACGCTTGCTCCGAATACCGATGTTCTGACGGTGTCGGGTGTATCAGCCCCTCGAACCAGCGAACGCCCAAATGAGCGACGATGATGCCGATGGTCTCCCCGCGATGATTGATGACCGGGTGAGCGAGATCGATGAATCGCAGCGGCTCGGCAGCCCTCTGTTGCGGCGCGCCTGAATTTGCCCCGGCCCCTGAGCGGTCGGATACCGTGGTCCCCCGGAGTCCAGATTGAAACCAGGGGAGGCTGGCAATGGTTTCACCGACCAGCAGTCCCCCTGTCGCGGCCAGCAGTTTGCCCTCCCGGCTCGCACAGCCTATCCAGGCGTAGCCGGGCATTGAGTTCTGCAGCAGCTCAAGGGCGCGTTGCGGGGAGGTGAGGGCCTCGGTCGGTCCCACGTGGCAAAGGTCGTTCGCTCGCACGACGAGGTGGGTAATCTTGCGCCCAACATCTGTATTGATCCTCTGTGCAAGGGCTTCCGCATGACGGGTGACCTGCTCGCCTCGCTCTAACAACGTCGTTTCACGATGGAGACGCGCGACGACCAGCGCAATCATGACTGCTGAAAGGGCCATGATCAGCGAGAACACAGCAAGACATTTGAAGCCCAGGGACACACCTCGCGTCTGGGTTACTTGCTGACTGGCTCCCCGATCCATCGTATGCTCCCGCAAGAAGAGATTGAGGTCCTACGCGATCCAGGCGCGGCGCTTTAACGCCGCCAGTTGTGAAAGTGACTGATGAACCTACTCAATCAAACGGTGCTTCAGACCCTGCGGGAAGCACTGCCGGCCGATGGCCTGGACGCACTCCTGCAAGCGCTCACGGTTCATGTTATCGCTGATTCGAAAGAACTGACGCGGCGGGCGCAGGCCGGTGATGCTTGCGAAGTCCTGTTGCTGGCCCACCGGCTGGCCGGCATGGCAGCGAATTTCGGATGTGAAGCCCTGGCGGACGCGCTGATTCGGATCGAATCTGAACTCCGGGCTGATCCGGGCGTTGTTCCCTCACCGGACACGCTGGATCGGGTGAATAGCCTGGCGCGAGCCACCGCAACTGCGCTGGAAGAGATGATTCTAGGGGGGCGGTCGGCATGTACAACTGCGGTTCCGATTAGCGAGTCTGCGGTGCTTGTCCCTCCCCCGGGAAGTGCCTAGAATCAGTCGAAAGGTCCGCTGTAGCGCCGACGCAGGCCTGTTTTCAAGCGGCGCATCATCAAAAAGGAGGAGACCATGATCGGACGCTCTTGCGGGATCGCGGTGTGGCTGGGCCTGATCTGTTCACAGGCGGTTGCTCAGCAGGAAATCAAGCTCACGGTCGCATCGGGGCATCCGGCTGTCACCGGTTCGGTGGCGATGATCCGCGATGTGTTCATTCCCGAGGTCGACAAGCGTCTGGCCGCAGGGGGCAAGTACAAGATTGTCTGGACTCAATCGTATGCGGGGGCGATCGCCAAGCCCCCCGCCATGCTGAAAGCCATAGAAGATGGCGCGGCCGATGTGGGGCATGTGCCGTTTCTGTTCAACGCTGATCGGCTGCCGCTTGAACAGGTCACTTACGTCACGCCCTTCGGACCCGAAGACCCGGTCAAGCTCGCACGGGTGATCAATCAGCTGCGCGAGCGTGTGCCCGAGATGAATCAGCAGATTTACAGGCACAAGCAGGTGATCCTCGCATCGCTCACCACCGATGCCTATCAGATCGTTTCGAAAAAGCCGCTGCCTGGAATTGCCGATTTCAAAGGCGTCAAACTGGGCACTGCGGGGCAGGCGGCCAACTGGGTACGGAACACTGGCGCGGTCACGGTGGCCGGTAATCTCACCACCTTCTACAACTCCATGCAGACCGGTGTGTTCGATGGCGTGATCACGTTCGACACAGCCATCGCAGCCTACAAGTTTCATGAGGTGGCGCCCTACATCAACCAGGTGGGGTTCGGCGCCATGTATGCCTCGGGTCTTACGGTGAACGAGCGCCGGTGGAAGTCGTTCCCCGAGGAGGTACGTCAGGCCTTCCTCGAGGTGGCTCCGATCTACGAGACCAAATCTGCCGAGTATTACCGCGATGCCGGCGAGAAAAGCATCCGGGACGCGCTGGCACAGGGGGCCAAGCTGGTGCCAGTCACAGCGGCCGAGCGCGCGAGGCTTGCTGCCATGCTGCCCAACATCGCGTTGGAGTGGGCCAAAGCGGCTGAGGCCAAGGGTCTGCCAGGGGTTCGCACACTCAAGATCTACATGGAACTCAGTCGTGCAGCGGGTGTGGCGCACGCGCGGGCCTGGGACCAGGAATGAATGCGCGCGCCGGGCTGTTCCGGCGCCTGACCGCGGTGCTGGCCGGCGCAGGGTCGGTCTGGATTGTGTTGGTCATGTTTCTGGTCTGCGCCGACGTGGCGGGGCGCTACCTCATGAACCGGCCGATTGAAGGTGTGGCCGAATTGGTGGCGCTCTCCATCGTGGGTATCGTTTTCCTGCAGCTGGCGCATACCCTCTCGGTGGAGCGCTTCATTCGGTCGGATGTGTTCATCCTGCCTCTGCTTCAGCGCAAGCCCCGCGCGGGCTATGCGCTGCAGGGCGTGCAGCATCTCATTGGCGGGT
>JBDLRB010000074.1:0-3765 GCA_039800205.1 Pseudomonadota bacterium
CCTTGCTCGCCCGGTTGATCGTCACCGAGAGCGTGTCCGCCTTGGCAGTCAGACCCTCAATGCCGTCAAAGGACACCGCCGATGCGCTGGCTTCGAGCGTCGTCCACTTGCGACTGGGATCCGCTCGATCGGTGATGAGTGCCAGGCCAAAGTCGGCTCCGCTCATCGCCAGACCGATTCGGTCTTCGGTCCCACCGTTGATGCCAACAAACGCAGAGACGCCGCTACCGCCCACCTTCAGGACGGTGGCCTGAACCTGAGTCGCTGGCGACACTTCGACGCCGCTCGCGTTCACCACGCGATCAGCGAGCGCAACCGTCTGGGTGGATTGATCGAAACTCAGGAAGCCTTCAAGTTGGGCAAATCCGAAGACATCAAGCTTGAAATCTGCTGAGGCGCGCGTGAGTTCGCCCACCGCACCATCGCTGTCGATCGTGACCGTTTGGGTTGCCCCGGCGAGCACTTCAAGTTGCTGCGCGGAATAATCAATGACCGTGTCGGGATTACCGCCAGTTCCCTTGATACCTCGGTTGATCTCGACTTCAAGGCCGCTCGCACTCGCTTCAAAGCCATCAATCCCGACAAATTCAACGCTGCCCGCCTGGGCTTTGAGTGTGGTGAATTTACGGACGGCGGCACCTGCGGTTGCCGGCTTTTCGCTCACCATCGCCAGACCGAAATCGACGCCCTCGAGCTTGAGGCCCATGGCATTCGCGCTGCCGCCGTTTACCCCGGCGAAGGCATCGATGCCGGTACCGCCAATGGTAAGCAGCCGTGCGTTGACTTTGGTTGGCGCCTTGGCCTTGGTCGGATCCTCCGAGACCACGCCATCGTTGAGCCATACCGTCTCATCGCGACGTTCCACCGCAAACGCGCCACTCGCCTGGAAGAATCCGAAGACATCCAACCGCAGGTTGCCGCTTGCCCGGAGCAGATCGCCTTGCGCACCCGACATGCCGAGTTCGAGTGAACTGGTGAGACCGGTCGCAACCGTCAGCGCTGTGCGCCGCGGGCTAGCTTGATCGGTCGGATCAGCCCGGCTGAAGTCGACGACCGCATCACCCGCCTTGCCTGCGCGATTGACCTCGATGCTGAGGGTATCGCCAGCAGCCACCAGTCCGCTTATCCCCACCAATGCGGCGGATTGCGCCTTCGCCTGAAGACTGGTCCAGTTGCGGGTCGCGTCATTGACATCTGACAGCAAGGCAAGACCGAACTCGACCCCCGAGAGCTCGAGGCCCATTGCATTGGCAGTTCCCCCGTCAACGCCCGCAAAGGCGCGAAGGTTCGAAGCCCCCACTTTCAATGCACTCGCCTGCCGCTGCGTTCCATCGGCCAGGGTAACGGTCATCGGCGCACTCGCACGCTCGAAGGCAAATTCACCCGACAACTGCACAAAACCAAAGACGTCCAGATCGACCTTGCCGCGAGCCTCGAGGAGATCGCCGCGCTTGCTATCAAGCGTGAGTTCCAGATCGCTGGTCGGACCGGTCAGGACTTTGACCGCGCTCAGCCGCGTGCCATCGGTCTTGGTTGCATCCAGGCTGTAGTCGACGACCGTGCCATCGGTGGCCTGACGGTTGACACTGACCGTGAGGTTGGACACCGATGCCGTGAGGCCGTCAATTCCGCCAAGCTGCGCCGACTCGACCGACGCCTGGAGCGAAGTCCACTTGCGCGGCGTGCCAGTGGTGCCGCTTAGCCGCTCGGTGAACAATGCAAGGCCCATGTCGACGCCAGACATCGACAGGCCCAGCGCATTCGACTGTCCACCGTTGACGCCTGCAAATGCCGACAGTCCGCTTGCGCCAACCAGCAGCATGTCGACGTTGACGGCTGTTGCCGACTCATCGATGTTCTGGGTGGATGGCTTGTCGGCGACGCGGATGCTGCCCGTCTTCTTCTCGATGCCGAACGCGCCGCTTGCCTGGACGAAACCGAAGACGTCCAGCTTGAGGTTGCCGCGCGCGCGGAGCAGTGCGCCTTCTGAGCCATCAAGGGACAACGTGAGACTGGACGGTGAATCGGATGTACCCGTATCAATGGTGTACGCGCGCGCCTTGTAGTCGACCAGCGACGCGTCTGCTGCTGGGCGGTTGATGTCGACGGTGAGCGTGTCTGCGCTCAGCGTGAGCCCATCGATTCCGGTCAGTCCAGCTGAGCCAGCCTGCGCCTGCAACGAGGTCCAGCGACGCGCCTGGGTTCCGGCGGGCTCCTGTCCGTTCAACTTTTCGCCGAGTACCGCCAGGCCGAAATCAACCTCTGACAGTTGCAACCCGACTGCGCCGGACTTGAGCTCGCCTTGCGCATCAAAGCCCCCGCCAACGCCCGCGAAAGCGAAGACGTCGCTCGCGCCAATGTTGAGTGCCGTGACCTTCACGACGCTCGCCGGCCGCGTCGTCACGCCCTGAGCGTCGACGACCGCGTCATTCAGAACGATCTCGCGATCGCTCTTGTCGATCGCAAAATTACCGCGTACCGCAAAGAAGCCGAAGACATCGATATTCAGAAACGCGCTGGCCCTCAGCAGGTCGCCACGCGCACCGTCAATGGAGAGAGCGAGGCTTGAGGTTGGCCCCGTCGGCACTGCGACGACCGATTTACGCGGCTTGGTGAGATCCTCCGGATCGCTGTAGCCGTAATCAACGACCGTCTTGTCGGTTGCTGCCCGGTTGACTTCGACCGAAAGTGACTGGGCGCTCAGGACGAGCCCGTCGATGCCGCCAAACGCCGCACTGGTCGCAGTCGCCTGCGCGGTGGTCCAACGTCGAGCCGACGCCGTGCTGTTGTTGGCAAGCTTCTCGGTGTAGAGCGCAACGCCGAGTTCGACACCCGACAGGCGCAAGCCGGTTTCGTCTGCACGACCGCCATTGATACCTGCGAATCCGGTGAGGCCTGTGCCACCGATCAGCAGCATGTCGACATCAACCAGATTGGCCGACTCGTCGATCGTCGCCGTGAGCGGATTGTCCGTGACGCGCACTCGCCCGGATTTCTTCACGATACCGAAGCCGCCGTCAGCCTGAACAAAGCCAAAGAGGTCGAGCTTCAGGTTACCGGTCGCACGCGTGAGCTCGCCCTCGGCGGCATTGAGCCTGAGATCCAGCGAGGTCGTGGGGCCAGTCTTGACCGCGCGGACGGTCTTGCTCACGCCATAGTCGACCACGGTCTTGTCGCTTGCAGCGCGGTTGACCTCGACAGAAAGCGAGCTGACGTTGACGGTGAGATCGTCGATACCGGTGAAGCTTGCGCTGGCAACGCTGGCCTGCGCGCTTGTCCATTTTTTAGCAGTCGCGCTGCCGGTGACCCGCTCGGTATACAGCGCCAGACCCAGTGTGACGCCCGACAGGCTAACGCCCGTGGCATTCGCCGTGCCGCCATTAACTCCGATGAAGCCGGTGAGGCTTGAGCCGCCGATCAGTAATTCGTCGACTGCAACCGTGGTACCGGTCGCTGCGGTCCCCGTGTTGACCGTGATGGTCTGGTTGGTGCGCTTCTCAATACCGAAGCTGCCCTCGGCTTGTAGGAAGCCGAAGACGTCGAGTTTGATGTTGCCGGTTGCGCGAGTCAGGATGCCGTCAGAGGCCTTGAGCGTCAGGTCAGTGGTGGTGCTCGGACCTGTCTTCACCGAACGTACGGTCTTGCCCGTGCCGTAGTCCACCAGCGTCTGATCGCTCGCGGCACGATTCACTTCCACGGTGAGCGAGGTCACCGTGACCGACAGGTCGGTAATCCCCGTGAAGCTTGCGCTGGCGACGCTCGCTT
>JBDLRB010000075.1:0-5919 GCA_039800205.1 Pseudomonadota bacterium
CGAGTTGATTAATCGCGCCCAGCGAGAGCCTGTGACGATCATACGGTGTGGGCGGCCTGTGGCTGTCGTCCTCTTGTCGGAGGATTTGAAGGACTCGCTTGTATCGATTCGGCTGCGGGATCGTGCGCACGCGGAATTCGAAGCGTAGTTTGCCTTGGCTGACTCAAGACTGCTGCCTGCAGCGGAGGGATTGGCCGATCGGGATGTGGAGGAACTGGTTGACCGCGTTCATTAAGCGAGCGGTCTTTGATACCCGCACACTGGTGGGCGACGTGCTGCGCCCCGTATCGGTTCGCATTTTGCTAATTCAGGAAATCGTCTGATGAATATCGATCGCGACAGTCAAATCCCCCAAGCTGAAACCCCCGAGTCCCGTCTGGCTGCAATGGGCATCGTCCTCCCGCCTCCCTGGCGGGATCGTGAAAATCGCCTGCGCGCCGTGCGCTCAGGTATTCACGTATTCATGAGCGGTCATGGCCCGATTGACCCTGTGACTGAGGAGGTCGTGGTGCGGGGCAAGATCGGCGACGCGCTCGACCTTGACCGGGGGCGCGCGGCGGCGAGGATGTCGGCGATTTTCTGTCTCGGTACGCTCAAGGGGCAAGTGGGCGACTTGTCGCGGATCGCACGGGTCGTTCGAGTATTGGGCTTCATCAACTGCACCAGCGATTTCGAGCATCCGACGCTTGTGATGAATGGCTTCTCTGACCTGATGGTCGAGGTCTTTGGCGAGGCGGGCCGGCACACCCGATCGGTGATTGGCGTGAGCACGCTCTACTGCAACATGCCGGTGGAGTTCGAGGCCCTGTTCGAGGTGCGTGACTGAGGCGCTTCGGCAGACTTGCGGGCATGACGGGTGCTCAGGACGCTCGACTTCGCATGATGCAGTCCACCGCGACCGGGCCGTCCGAGCCCAGGATTACAGTGGAGGCGTGAGTGAATTCCGCGGACCGGGTTGCCGAATCGAAGGTCCGCATGACCCAACTGCGAGCCGACCTAACACACTCTATCGGAACGCGGAGGACGACACACTGCGCGCGCTGCCCTGAGCCCCTCTGGCTCGTGTACGATCGGAGTCGGTTGAAGCTCGATTATCAGCCCCTTATCCCAAGGGGTGCGTCGCGATGACTGCCTGATGAGTCGTCGATCTAGTCTAGCGTGAGCTTTGCCCGAACCACGACCTCACGCCACTTAGACGATTCTGCTGCGAGAAATGCAGCGAACTCGCTGGGTCCGAGTGCGGTGGGTTCAGCGCCGTTCTTCTCGATTGTGGCCCGAACCGCGGGATCCTTCACTAGCCGGGTGATCTCACGATGAAGTCGCTCGATCACCGCCGGTGGGACGCCGGAAGGCGCCATCAGTCCAACCCATGAGTTGACGCTCAGTCCCGGCAGGCCTTGCTCGGCGGATGTCGAAACATTGGGCAGGAAGGGCGTACGTTGCGGCATCGTGACTGCCAGAGCACGCAATTTGCCGGATCGCACCAAGGACAGGACGGAGGACAGCCCCGGGCAGTAAATTTGGACCTGGCCCGCAATCAGGTCATTGGCTGCCGGCGCACCGCCCTTGTAGGGGACGTGCGTGATGTCGATGCCGGTCTGCCCCCGAAGCAGTTCACCGCACAGATGCGCCGGTGAGCCGTTTCCGGACGAGGCAAAGTTGAGTCTGCCGGGTGAGGCTTTGGCGAGGGCGACCAGTTCGGAGAGACTGTTGGCCGGTAATGATGGGTTGACGATGATCGCGTAGGGAACCATCGCAAACAAGGTCACGGGCTGCAGATCCTGGAGTGGCTTGTAGCCCAGCTTGCGGTAAAGATGAGGACCGATCGCGATGGGCCCATTGGTGCCGATCAGCAGCGTGTAGCCATCGGGTGCCGCCTTGGCGCCGAGTTCGGTGCCGATCGTGCCTCCCGCGCCAGCGCGGTTTTCCACGATGAACTGCTGACCGGTTGCTTCGCTGAGGCGCGCCGACATCAACCGACCCAGGATGTCGTTGGTACTGGCGCCTGGCGGAAAGGGTACGATGACCTTTACCGCACGCGTGGGATAGCTCGCAGTCTGGGCGAGCCCGGGCTGCGGAAGTCCGAGCAGCGGCAGGGACATCAGGGCGGCAAGCGCCAGCTGTTTACTGAGCCTTGAATCCAGTCGGTAGGTAACGGACATTTGGATCACTCCTTGAGGTGCAGATAGCAGACCACCCGAATCTCTCCCTCGCCCTCCGTCCGACCGGCGAGCCTGAGCCAGCCGCCGAAGTGACGGACGCGCACCGAGTACAGTCCCGGCTCTGTGCCGATCATCAGGGTCTGGCCTTCGTCCAGCCAATTCAAGCCGTCAGGCGATATCTGCACCGTTCCCTGGGCAGCGCGGGCGGTCGGGTCGGCCTGCAGCACTCTGACGAAAAAAATGGCTTCGGTTGCCCATCCGCACTCGCACGGTTCGCAGGCCCAGTCGCCGGACCAGGATGCATTGCGCGCGAGGATCGAGAGGTAGGCTTGCCGGATCATGGCGCGCATGAGAACAGCACAGAGTCGAGGTATAAGAAGGCTCTCTTGTCCACATCAGTCTCAACAAAAAAAATGGTGTTGAGCAGGCCAGTCAGGTTCGGCCACTCGGGCAGTTCAAACGGGGGCGGCAGGTCACGATCAAAGACGCGCTCGTTGCAGCGAAACTCTGCAAATCGCATCGTCCTGAGGTCAAAGGTGACCGACAGATAGTGCCAGTTCATCTTGGTTGGCAATTCGTTGTGACAAAGCGGCTGATCGCCGTTGGGCACGTCGGTGTATCCCACGGGTGCGTAGTGGCTGATTGAGGCGGTCTTGCCGGTGGCGCCGATCTGGTGACGCTTCGGATGATCGGTTTTGATTTGCCATTTGCCGATCAGCCGGCCATCGCTCGCATTGTGATAGCGCAGTCGCGGCAGCAGCCGCCGGCTTCGATCCTGAATGTCGAACAGGATTCCAAACGCCCTGACGTCATGCTCGGTCAGCACCATCTGGGTGGCTTCCGATTTGATGCCGAACCAGGTTTCGAGCCGGATCAGGCCGATCGAACGCATGGTGAGACGCTTGGTCGCTGCACTGACGGCGCCCGCGCGGGCCTCGGTTGCAAGCTTGAGCGCATAGCCGCCGTGCATCGTTCCGGCCGTGCCGGTATCCCACATTGGGTAGTTGGATAGCTGCGGCGACAGGAAGTTCATGTCGGGCAGGATCGTATCGAGCGTGCCCTCGTAGTTGCCGATCGTCGCTGTAAATCCGCTGTGCCCCCGGTTGAAATCAGCGTGGTAGATGATCCGCTCGAGGGGGTCGAAGCGGCTGATGGCCGGATCGGCCATGCGGAGCGCGTAGGTCAGTTCGGCAGGTGTCATCGCGGGCGCCGGTTGAGGCAAGGGTCGGGTCAACGGATGCATTGGATTCTATGGGGCCAAGCATCTTTCAGACTAATTTAGAATAAGTGCTAATTTGATATAAAAATCATATCAACTGGTATGCCTACTGAACGGCAGTTGCGCTACTTCATTGCGGTCGCCGAGGAACTGCATTTCGGTCGAGCCGCGCAGCGGCTCAACGTCTCTCAGCCTCCTGTTTCGTTACAGGTCCAGGCGCTGGAGGACGAGCTTGGCGTGGCCTTGCTCAGCCGGGAGGGGCGGCGCACGAAACTCACTCCCGCTGGCACTGTTCTCCTGGAACACGCGCGGCAGATCAGCACCCGGACCGAAGAGGCGGTTCGTGCGGCCCGGGCAGCGGCCCGAGGCCTGATCGGTCGCCTGCGGATCGGCTTCATTCACGCGGCGACCTTCGATCTGTTGCCGCCCATTGTGGCGCGTTATCGGCGGATGGCCCCCGAGGTCGAGTTGGTGTTTCAGGAGATGCCCTCTGGTGCCCAGGTTGAAGCGATCGCTGACCGCCGACTGGAGGTCGGGTTGCTTCGCCCGCCCGTCACGAACGCAGCGGTCCTGACACAACGGCTGAGCAGCGAGCCGCTCGTTCTGGCGTTGCCCTCATCGCACCCGTTGGCGGGACAGAAGGTCGTTCCGCTGCGTCGCGTCGCGGCTGAGCCGATGGTAATTTTTACCGCCAATCGTTCGCCCCTGCACGGACAGGTCCTGAGTGCCTGTCTGGGTGCGGGTTTTCAGCCTCGAGTTGTGCAGGAGGCTACCCATATCACGACGATCGTCGGTCTCGTTCGCGCCGGTCTTGGCATAGCACTGGTGCCGCGCTCTGTCAGCGCGATGAAGATGGACGGCGTGCGCTATCGGCCGTTGCGATATGCCGGTCCACGAGCCGAGACGGTGCTTGCTTGGCGGGCCGATGACGAATCGGCCCTGCTCAAGGGATTCCGCGAGGCCAGTGCCTCGGCTAGCAAGTGCACGTAGTCCCCCAATCAAAGGCCCTGGATCAGCCCCTACACTTCAGTGCGACCGCCCTCAATCCCGTTCATGCCGCCCCTGCCTGCTGGACGACACCTTCCCGGATCAGTTGTTCAATCTCAGCCTCGTCCATTTCGAGCACCGTGCGCAGTATTTCGGCCGTGTGTTCGCCCAAAGAGGGCGAAGGCGATCGGACCGCGCCCGGTGTGGCGGACAGCCGGACGGGCACGCCCACCATGCGGACAGGGCCCGCTTTGGGATGAACCGTGTCAACCAGGCTGTCGCGTGCCTTGACCTGCGGGTGCTCGACCAGCTGACCCAGGTTGTTGATGGCACCGATCGGGATGCCCGCCTCGAGCAAGAGGGATTCCCATTCCTCGAAGCTGCGGGTCAGAAAAATGTCCTGCAGCGTCTGGATCAGTGCGTTGCGGTGCTTCATCCGGTCACGATTGGTGCGGAACCGTGGATCGTCGCAGAGATCGGGTCGCCCGATCACCGGGCAGAACGTCTTCCAGAGCTTTTCGCTGCCCACGGCGAGTGCGAGATCACGGGTGCGGGTTCTGAACGTCTGATAGGGGAGCAGTGCCTTGTAAGCGGTACCCATCGGCCCGGGCACCTCGCCATCGGCGAAAAAACTGGCGAGCATGATGTTCAGCAAGGACATCTGGCCCTCGAGCATCGAAACATCGATATGCTGCCCCGCGCCGGTTTTTTCCTTGACGCGCAGCGCCATCAGAATACCGAAGGCCGCGTACATGCCGGCTGTGAGGTCGGCGATCGACACGCCGCAGCGCACGGCTGGCCCCCCTTCTTCGCCGGTGACGCTGAGCATGCCGCTTTCCGCCTGCAGAATCAGATCGAGTGCGGCGCGATCGCGGTACGGTCCGTCCTGGCCAAACCCTGAAACCGAGCAATAGATGATGCCGGGGTTGTGCTGGCGCGCCTGCTCGTAATCCAGACCGAGTTTCTGCAGGGTGCCGGGGCGGAAGTTTTCGAGAACGACATCCGCCTTTTTGATCAGCGCGAAAAACAGCGCCTTGCCGCGGGCGCTCTTCAGGTCGATCGAAATGCCCTTCTTGTTGCGGTGCAGACTGACGAAATAGGAACTCTCGCCACTGGGCAGCATCGTTCCCCAGGCCCGCGCGATATCGCCTGAGCCGGGCGTCTCGAGTTTGATGACCTGAGCGCCATAATCGGCCAGCATCGTCGAGCAATGAGGTCCTGCGAGTGCATGCGAGAGGTCGATCACCGTCAGGTCTTCGAGGGGCATCTTCATCTGGAGTCTCCGGGGCGTCACTGCGGTCGCAGCGTTCAGTGCGGAGGTCGTCCGCTGCATCGCAAACGAATCAGGCGGCGGTCCCGCCCGGTCTTTGCCGGCGGATAGTGTAGCCTCAGGCAGGCCGTTATCCGTGCGGTCGCGCGGGCTCGATGGCACACTGCTCCCCATGAATCGATCGGTGATTGTGTCAGCGTTCCAGTCCGATCGGCTATCCTCTGCGCCGTCATCCATGCGACCCGGCATGGTGAGTCAAACAAGGCTTGTGTGCCATGCAC
>JBDLRB010000076.1:0-6975 GCA_039800205.1 Pseudomonadota bacterium
ACAAGCGCACGATGCCGGAAAAGATGGAAATCAAGAAATTTGATCCGGTCGCCCGGAAACACGTGACCTACAAAGAAACCAAGATCAAATAAATTTGACTGGCGGATCGTTGTCCGCCTTCGAACTGAAGTCGTAAAAAAGCCCGTCCGGAGCACTCTCCGAACGGGCTTTTTGTTTGACGCCCGAGATTCAGCGGATCAGGCTGCTGCGTAGGAACGAATCCGGAGCGACATCTTTTCGAGCGACGGGATACCGCTGGACTCCGCGCGCTGACACCACTGCTGCAGCATGATCACCAGCTGTTCAGCCGAGCGATTGGAGCGCTCCCAGATCGCACCCAGCTCACGCCGCATGTCGATCAGCAGACTGAGCTGCTCACTTGCGGCCAGCACCCGAGGCAGTTGCTCACGTTCATCGCCGGACAACCGACCCGCATCCAGATGAAGCCAATGGCGCGCCGACTCGATCAACTTGCCCTCTGGCAAGCTGAGCGCACGCAGACGGCGAGCCTCTTCGGTACAGGCTTGGCGCAGGGATCTCGCAAATTGCTGCATGACATCGTACCGGTGGGCGATGACCGCCTGAACCGCATCCAGATCGACGACGGGTCGAGTATCGGTGAGACGGGGACGGGGCGCGATTTTCTTGACCCGGGCCAGGCCCAGGAACTGCAGTACCCGGATATACAGCCAGCCGATATCGAACTCGAACCACTTGTTGGAGAGCTTGGCTGAGGTCGGAAAGGCGTGGTGGTTATTGTGGAGTTCCTCCCCACCGATCAGGATGCCCCAGGGAAAAATATTGGTGCTGGCATCCGGACAATCGAAGTTTCGGTAGCCCTTGGCATGCCCCAGACCGTTGATCACCCCTGCGGCGAGCACAGGAATCCACATCATCTGGATACCGAATACCGCCAGCCCAATGACTCCGAAAAGCAGGACGTTGATCGCCAGCATCAGCAAGACCCCCAGGACCGGGAAGCGCGAGTACAGTCTGCGTTCGATCCAGTCATCCGGCGTACCGTGACCATATTTTTCGATGGTCTCGCGATTGGCCGCTTCGGCACGGTAAAGCTCCGCGCCCTCGAGCAGCACCTTGCGAAGCCCCCAACGGACGGGGCTGTGCGGGTCTTCGCCGGATTCGCACTTGGCGTGATGCTTGCGGTGGATCGCCGCCCATTCGCGGGTGATCATCCCGGTTGTGAGCCAGAGCCAGAACCGGAAAAAATGGGCAACAAGCGGATGCAGATCCAGCGCACGGTGCGCCTGACACCGATGCAGAAAGATGGTAACGCCCGCGATGGTGATATGCGTGGCCACCAGGGTGAACGCGAGCACCTGCCAGCCCGTCGCGCCCAGCAAGCCCTGGTCCAGAAAAATCAAGATCGAGTCAATCAAGGTGAACCTCCAGCAGGTGCCAGACGGGCGGAAGGCCCGAAACGGACGCCTGAGTCAATTTTACCCGGGAGCGTCCGGCGTGCCCAGTCAGCGTGCGTCGAGACAACCCCGGCGGATGCACGGACATCGTCGCCCTTCGGCCGCCCCTCCCGAGCGGTACGAGGCCGGGGGATGCAGGGGCTCTGTCAATCCGGCGCCCGCCAGCGCGCACCGAAGAAACCGTCCGTCCCGTCACGATCAGGACGCGTGCTCAACAATCCGTCGGGACAGATCCGTGCGGCATCCGTGACGCCCTGTGCGCCTAGGACGGCGTCCGCCGCTTCTCGCCTGAAACCGGGAAAGGCCTGCTCGAACCAGAGCAGTTGCTGTTCATTTTCCTCGGCAAAGAGGCTACAGGTGCCATAGACGAGAATGCCACCGGGCCGAACCAGCGATGCGGCCGTTCGCAGCAGCGCCCGCTGCTCAGCAACCAATCTCGCGAGATCGGCCGGACCAATCCGCCACTTGAGATCGGGGTTCCGTCGCCAGGTCCCGCTTCCACTGCAGGGCGCATCGACCAGCACCGCATCGGCCCGCCCCGCAAGGCGAAGAAGTTTCCGATCGTTCAGGTCATCGATCGCAAACGGCTGAACGTTGGTCACGCCGCCGCGCGCCAGACGCGGACGCATTCGCCGCAGGCGCTCCGCCGATACGTCACAGGCGAAAATCTGACCCGTTGAACGCATGGACGCCGCGAGGGCAAGGGTCTTGCCCCCTGCCCCCGCGCAGAGATCGATCACCGTCTGACCTCGCCGCGCACCGACCAGCAGGGCCAGCATCTGACTTCCGGCATCCTGAACCTCGATCTGCCCCGCGACCCAGCATGGACTGTGCTCAAGCGAAGGGCGGCCCTCGAGCTCGAGGGCCTCCGGAACGAGCGGGAACGGTCGAACCGGAATACCCTCATTGTTCAAGGCTTCGAGCACCGGCTCCGGCCGTGCCTTGAGGGCATTGACGCGGAGCTGAACCGGCGCGGGACCGAGCAGGGCGAGTGCGAGCGAGCGAGCGTCTTCGGCGCCATAGCGCTGGATCAGACGTTCAGCCATCCAGTCTGGAAGACTGCCCAGGTGAGCGAGGGAGGCCACCGGGTCGGCGCGGCCGGATTCAGCCTGGCGCTTGAGCGCCTGATCAACGCTCAGACAGTGATCGAGCCAGGCGAGTTCATTCACATCCGGTCGCGGCAAAGCGCTTCGCGCTCCCGCCGTGGGCCAGGCATCACGCAGTTTGAGCGAGAGCAGGGCCAGCCGCCGCTCGATGCGCCCCTGCCCGCCCTGAACCAGGGACGCGTAGCGACGGCGGTTGCGCAGAACGTCGAACACCGTTTCGGCGATCTCGGCACGATCGCGTCGACCCAGCTCGGGGTGCGCACGGAAAAACGCGCGCAGCGCCGAGTCCGCAGGCGCTGTCAGGCGAAGGACGGTGTCCAGCGCCAGGCAGACCGGGATTTCGGTTTCGCCGGCGCTGCCGGCTCGGTTGCCTCGACGGGTTGTCCGAGAACGGCTCGCCGTCGACGCGCGGCTCGACCGGACGTCGGACGAAGCCCCGGCGCCCCCTGAACGGCCCGGCTTCACCGCGCGCTCCAGGCAAGGTACTCGCGCTCTGCGTGCTCATCGAGTCGCACCCGCTGTCCGTCCCAGTGCAGGCGTCCCTCCAGATGCCAGCGCAAGGCCATCGGGTAGATCTGGTGCTCGAGCGTCAAGACCCGCGCCGCAAGGGTTCGCTCATCATCGTCGCTTCGGACGGTCACCGCCGCCTGCGCAATGATCGGGCCCGCATCGAGCCCCGCATTCACGTAGTGCACCGTAGCGCCATGCAAGCGCACGCCCGCTTCGAGCGCACGCCGATGCGTGGCCAACCCCGGAAAGGACGGCAGAAGGGAGGGGTGGATGTTCAACATGCGCCCTGGATAACGATCGACCAGGCGCTCGCCCAGAATGCGCATGAAGCCTGCGAGCACGACGACGTCTGGGGACTGCTGGTCGATCAGTTCGCCCAGGGCGTGATCGAACGCTGCCCGATCGGCAAAGCGGGACGGACTGAGGGTTTCGACGGGGATGCCTTTGGAGCGGGCCCAGTCGCACCCGGCCGCCTCTGCGCGATCACTGATGACCGCCCCGATACGCGCCGACCAGCGCTCACGCTCACACGCCTGCCAGATCGCTTGCAGGTTGCTGCCGCGCCCTGAAATCAGCGCCACAATGTGTTTCATCGAGCTGATCATAGCACCCGCGCCGCCCATTCGACCTGGGTCAAACTATAATCAGAGGTTTTGCCTTTCTCACTCCACGCACGCGTCGCATGGGCGACGCGCGGCAAGCGCCCCCACCGCCGAAATGCAGATCTTTCGACAGTTGCCCCCCGAGTCGCAGCGCCAGCCCTGTGCGCTGACCATCGGCAATTTTGATGGTGTCCATCGCGGGCATCAGGCTGTGCTCGAGCAGCTGCAACGCCGGGCCCGGACGGCGGGCCTGCCCACGTGCGTACTGAGCTTCGAGCCTCATCCGCGGGCCTGGTTTGCTGCGCAAGGTCTGGCCCCGGAGGCCCCCGCCCGCATCCAGACCAATCGGGATAAATTGGCCGCGCTGGCCGATCAGGGCATCGACCGTGTGTGCCTGGCCCGTTTCGATCAAGGCATGGCGGCGCTTTCTGCCCGCGCATTCTTCGACGACGTCATCGCGGGCGGCCTGATGGCCCGCGAATTACTTGTCGGTGATGACTTCAGATTCGGACGGGGTCGAACCGGTGACTTTGAAGCGCTCAATGCCTGGGGAAACGAACGCGGCATGCGCGTGTCGCGCCTGGAGACGGTCTCCCACGGCGGCAAGCGCATCTCCAGTTCTCTGGTTCGCACGGCACTCGCCACGGGCGATTTCGATCAGGCAACCCGCCTGCTCGGTCGCCCATACCAGATCAGCGGTCACGTCCTTCACGGTCGGAAACTCGGGCGGACGATCGGCTTTCCAACGCTCAATCTTCGGGTGCCCTTCGAACGTCCCGCACTGTCCGGTATCTTCGTCGTGCAAGTGCGCGGTCTCGACGAGCGCCCGCTTCCCGGCGTCGCGAGCCTCGGCACGCGTCCCGCGGTCGAGTCCGATGGACGCCTGTTGCTCGAGGTTCATGTGTTCGATTTTTCGACTCAGGTCTACGGCCGGACGGTCTGCGTGGAATTCCTGCAACGGCTCCGGGATGAGGCGCACTACCCGACGCTCGAACTGCTGACCGCGCAGATCCAGCGCGACGCAGACCAGGCGCGCGCGTTTTTCGATCGGCGAACCGCATACTGACGACAAGGTTTCGGAGAAACTCAACATGGCCGCAGGCAAGCAGAAGGACACATCCGGGAACGGCTGGCGCGAAACGCTCAACCTGCCGGACACCCCGTTTCCGATGCGGGGAGATCTCGCCCGGCGTGAACCGGCCTGGACGCAGGCCTGGCAGGACCAGGGCGTCTATCGACGCATTCGTGCGCACTGCCAGGGCCGACCCCTCTGGGTTTTGCATGACGGTCCCCCCTACGCCAACGGTGACATCCACATCGGTCATGCGGTCAACAAGATCCTGAAGGACATCATCGTCAAGAGCCGCAACATGGCCGGGTTCGACGCCCGCTACGTGCCGGGCTGGGACTGCCACGGCATGCCCATCGAAATTCAGATCGAAAAGCAGTTCGGCAAACACCTGCCCGCGGCCGAAGTCCAGTCGCGCTCGCGTGCCTACGCCACCGAACAGATTGCTCGTCAGAAGAAGGATTTCATCCGCTTGGGCATTCTCGGACAGTGGGACGACCCCTACCTGACCATGGCCCATGCGAATGAAGCAGACGAGTTACGGGCGCTGGGTCGTATGCTGGAGCGGGGTTTTCTGTACCGGGGGCTGAAGCCCGTCAACTGGTGCTTTGATTGTGGCTCGGCCCTTGCCGAAGCCGAAGTGGAATACGCCGATCGAAACGATCCCGCCATCGATGTCGGATTTCCTTTTCTCGCGACCCAGTCGGACGCTCTGGCTCGCGCGTTCGGACTGGACCACCTTCCCCTTTCGCGGGGCTACTGCGTCATCTGGACCACGACGCCCTGGACCCTTCCCGCCAACCAGGCCCTCAACATTCATCCCGATTTCGAGTACGCGCTCGTCCAGACCGTATGGGGGGACGAGCCTGCGCTCCTTCTCCTGGCCAGCGAACGGGTCGAGTCCTGCCTGACCGCATGGGGGCTCAGCGGGCAGATCATTGCACGCTGCGCGGGCCGGGCGCTCGAGTTGATCCGCTTCGCGCACCCCTTCGCTGAGCGCGAGTCCCCCGTCTATCTGGGTGAGTACGTCACGCTCGACAGCGGAACAGGCATCGTGCACTCCGCCCCTGCCTATGGGATCGAAGACTTCCTGTCCTGTCGCCGTTACGGAATGACCGACGCCGAGATCCTTCAGCCCGTTCGCGGTGATGGCACCTACGTGCCCACGCTGCCTGAATTCGGGGGGCTCTCGATCTGGGACGCCAACCCCCGCATCATCGAACACCTCGCCGCCCGGAGGGTGCTCTTTTCCTCGAAAAAGAACCCGCACAGCACCATGCATTGCTGGCGACACAAGACACCCATCATCTACCGTGCCTCCAGCCAATGGTTCGCGGGTATGGACCTCACCCCTCGCGATGGTGGACCGACCCTGCGCGAAACCGCGCTCCAGGGGATCGAGGCCACTCGCTTCTATCCGGGCTGGGGCAAAGCGCGCCTGCACGGCATGATTGCCAACCGGCCCGACTGGACGCTGTCACGGCAACGCCAGTGGGGCGTGCCCATGGCATTTTTCGTCCATCGCGAGACGGGCGAACTGCACCCCCGCACGCCCGAATTGATCGAGGCCGTTGCGCAGCGCATCGCCCGCGAGGGGATCGAGGCCTGGCAGCAACTCGATCCACGTGAGCTGCTGGGCGACGAAGCCGGCGACTACGAAAAAAACCGTGACACGCTCGACGTGTGGTTCGATTCCGGCACGACGCATCAGACCGTTCTGCGCGGCTCCCATGCGGATCAGTCAGCCTTCCCGGCCGACATGTACCTCGAGGGCTCTGACCAGCATCGCGGCTGGTTTCATTCGTCGCTCCTGACCTCATCGATGCTGAATGGCTGTCCGCCCTATCGGGCATTGCTCACCCACGGCTTTGTCGTCGACGGACAGGGTCGGAAGATGAGCAAATCCCTGGGTAACGTGATCGCGCCCCAGAAGGTGTCGGATACGCTGGGCGCGGAGATCCTGCGCCTGTGGGTCGCGAGCACGGATTACTCCGGCGAGTTATCACTGTCTGACGAAATTCTCAAGCGGGTCGTGGAGGCCTATCGCCGAATCCGAAACACCTTGCGGTTTCTGCTCGCCAACGTCGCCGACTTCGACCACGAGCGCGACGCAGTCGCGCCGGAGGACATGCTTGAAATCGATCGATACGCGCTTGCGATGACGGCACGCTGGCAGCAATCGATCACTGCTGATTACGAGCAGTTCGAATTCCATCCCGCGATTGCACGGATCCAGACCTTCTGCTCGGAAG
>JBDLRB010000077.1:0-23824 GCA_039800205.1 Pseudomonadota bacterium
AAACGCCATATTGCTGCCCGCCGTGACCGCAATCGCCGAGCCCGCCTCGACCTCCATCTGGTTGTCCAGGCGTAATTTTTCGGTGAGTGCGGCCGTGAGCGGTGCAATGCCGCCCACCGCCTGATACCGGTGCAGCATGCCATCGCTCATCAGACGGGGAAGGGCGTCGACGAGTTCAGCGGGGGGCCCATAGCGAACAACCCCCTGCCCGAGCGAGATGGTGCCGGGGTTCGCACGAACCAGAGCGGCAATCGTCGGGATGATCGGTGTGTCGACGGCGTCGATTCGCCGGGAACTTCGTTTCAAGATACGTCACTCCAGATCGGAACACTGCACGGACACAGCGGCTGCGAGCTGCGATCTTATCGCCTGCGGCTCCGCCCCGACGATCCAACCCTCAATCGGGTCCACGTCCACCGGCCGTCCGAAACCGGGTCCACACGTCAAGGCCCAGCCCGCCTGTACTGCACAAAACACCGCATCAAGCCAGTCCCCACGGGGGTCCTCATCGAGCATCGCCGCGGGGGCGGCGTCGAACGCGACGGGCAGGCCCAATCGATGACGGCCGTCAAGGAGCGCCTGGACGAGGGTTTGCCTCACCCGCGCGCGCTCGGCGGTCTGGCGGGCAGGCTCATCGCTCTTGTACGATTCGCGCGTCACCGATCGCGCGAGCAGCCCCGGATAGGCTTCGAGCGCAATCCGCTGTGGATCCCCGTCGTGAAGGCCCGGCACATGGAGGCCTGCCTGCAGCAATCGGGGGGCGCCCGCATGGAACATCCAGGCCACCGGCGGATTGACCCACTTCATCGACGGCGATGAGCCGGCGGGCCCGTCCGTTGCCCGATGCGCAAACTTGCCCCCCGGGGGCCGTGCATCGCAAAAGGCCTTGAAAACCTCGCGAATCTCGGCACGCGGGAGGCGGCCGAAATGCGTCACCAGATCAGACCACTCCAGGGGCCAGCCCAGGGTTTCCACCAGTTCTCTCGGTAGCCCGAATGGAAAATCGAAGCCCCCGATCCAGGGGCCCACGGACCCGAGCAAACGATCGAAGGCGGGCCAATCCGGTAGCGCGGTCAGCGCCTCGACCCTCAGCAGAGGGCGCTGATCGGAATCGAGCGCGAGACGACCCCGGGCGACCGTGATGGGCTTGCGCGGCGAGGGGGCGGAGCTGAAGTCCACGCCATAGACAGTCCACTGATCCAGCACAATATTCAGCCGGCATGAAAGCCGGTATTCATGTAGGGTTTAGGGCGGATTTAACCGACACGGTACGCAAGGTCTTTTCGACGCGCCGGGCGGTTTTGCTTCATTGTTCAGAGCCGGACCGGTCAGGCTCGCAACGCCGGTCCTCCCTGCCGTACAGGAGAACATACCAATGAGCCTCTCTTCCACCAAACTGAAGCCCCTGCCGGGTCAGGGCAACTGGGCGCGGGACGAACATGCCGGGCGCCCCATGTCCGAAGTGATCCGCAGGCGCGTAGTCGCTGCCGGTCGCCGCTACCACGCCAATGACAACATTTCCGAATTCATCCACTCGGACGCCGAGCGCGAAGCGCTGCGCAGCGAGGTCGAGGGCCGGGTCCAGGCACTGCTCGAATCTCTGGTCATTGACACTGACAACGATCACAACACGCAGGAGACCGCCCGCCGCGTCGCCAAGATGTACCTGAAGGAAGTGTTCAGGGGGCGTTACGAGGCCATGCCCTCGGTCACCGATTTTCCCAACGTCGAACGACTCAACGAGTTGCTGGTGGTGGGACCCATCACGGTTCGGTCGGCCTGCTCGCACCATCTGTGCCCGATCCTCGGAAAGATCTGGATCGGCGTGCTGCCCAACGCCGAATCACGCCTGATCGGTTTGTCCAAATACGCCCGGGTCGCCGACTGGGTCATGAGCCGTCCGCAGATTCAGGAAGAGGCCGTGAAAATGCTGGCCGACGAGCTTGAGGGGCTGCTGCAGCCCGACGGGCTGGCCGTCGTCATGAAGGCGGATCATTTCTGCATGCACTGGCGCGGTGTGAAGGACGAAAGTTCGATGACCTCGTCGATCATGCGCGGCAGCTTCCTGCGCTCGGATGCGCTGCGCCGCGAATTCCTTTCGCTGATCCGCCCGGACTGAAGCCCGCGCATCGGTCTGCAGCCCGGCCCAACCTCAGCGTTCGGCGGGCTGCAAGCACTCCAGCAGTCGTTCCAGACGATCGGCCTCGTCGGGTTGTTTGTCGGTTCGCCAACGCAGAATCCTGGGGAACCGAACGGCAACCCCCGCGCGATGCCGTTTCGAGACCTGGATGCCCTCGAAAGCGATTTCAAACACCAGACAGGGCGTGACACTCCGAACCGGCCCGAATCGTTCGATCGTATTGCGGCGAATGATTGCATCGACGGCGCGGATCTCCGCGTCCGTCAAGCCTGAGTAGGCTTTGGCAAACGGCACCAGCCGCCGCTCGCCCTCGCGTACATCCCAAAGGGCAAACGTGTAATCGGTGTAGAGATTGGCGCGGCGGCCGTGGCCCGCCTGCGCATAGATCAGCACCGCATCGACCGTTCGGGGGTCGAGCTTCCATTTCCACCACTGTGTGCGGTCGGGCGCGCGTGCACGGCCCGCCACATATCGGGCCTGACGGTGCTTGATCATGACCCCCTCGGCCCCGCGGTGCCGCGCGTCGGTACGTAACTGGTCGACGGCCGTCCAGTCGCTGAGCGCGGGCGCTGACATCACGCGAATCGGCCCCTCTTCTGGCAAGGCATGGGCCAGCTGTTCAAGTTGCCGGACCCGGGCGTCCAGGGGCTGGTTACGCACGTCCGTGTAATGCGCCCTCAGGCAGTCAAACGCAAGAAAGCAGGCGGGCGCCTCGGCGAGCGTGCGGGCACCGGGCCGCTTTCGGGTGATGCGGGTCTGCAGGACCGAGAACGGCGAAGGCTGCGGCTCGCCCGCACGCCAGATCAGGATCTCGCCATCCAGCGTACAGCCTGGGGCGAGCGTGTCACGCGCTGCGGCCGCGATTTCGGGGAAGCGGTCGGTGATCAACTCCTCGCCGCGTGACCAGAGTGCGACCTGTTCGCCTTCGCGGATCAACTGCGCACGAATACCGTCCCACTTCCACTCGACCCGACAATCCGCGGCATCGAGCGCCTGCGCATCGTCTTCGGTCCAGCCGTGGGCCAGCTGGAACGGGTAAGGCAGCAGTCCGGACAGGGCCTGCTCATCGTCCGTTTGATCCGGTGACGCGCCCAGCGGCGCGCAGAGCGCAGTGAACGCCCGGGCGTCGGGTAGCCCTTTGCGCGCGACAAAGCCGACCATGCGCTGGGCAATGACGCCCGCTTCGAGCGTATTGAGTACAGCGAGCGCCTTGAGGACGGTTTGTCGCGATACGCCGACCCGAAGGCCGCCGGTGATCAGCTTGTTGAAGACGAAACGCTCTTCGGCATCCAGTACGGCCCAGCACCGCTGGAGCGCCTCGATCGCAGCCGCCTCATCGAGGGCTGCAATCGGTAACAGACGCTCGCGCATCCAGACATCCAGCCCCCGCTCGGCCTTGAGGTCTGGGTCGTCGGATTGACCGACATCACCCAGCAGCAGGGCGACCGTCTCGGCCAGATCGCCGACCGTCGCATAACACTCCTCGAAGAGCCACTGCGAGAGCCCAGTGGCGCGCAAGACCGCCTCGCGCAGCAACCGGGTCTTGACCACGCGACGCATCGGCCCACCGGCGAGAACGTGCAAGGCCCAGGCCGCATCGGCCGCTGGCGCCGATTCGAAGTACTGCTGCAAGGCGCTCAGCTTGTCGCGCGTGGCGTTGGACTGATCGAGCGCTCGATAGAGCGCGGTGAAGGCCTTCACTGCGCCCCCTGTTCGCCGGCAACTGCCTGCGTTTCCGACGCGTCCGTCGCCCGATCCGCCGGTGGTGCGTCGGAAACTGAGTCGGACACGACGGACGACTCCTCGCGCTCGTGACCAAACTCAGTCGCAAACGACGACGCGTCCAGACCGCGCTCGCGCAGGTGTCGCACCATCACCGACTCGAATCCGTGGGTCACGATGACCCGATAAGCGCCGCTTGCCTCAATCGCGGTATTGAGTCCAGCCCAGTCGGCATGATCAGACAGCACGAAACCGCGATCCAGCGCTCGGCGCCGACGCGCGCCGCGCACCTGCATCCAGCCCGATGCAAGACCCAGACGGGCGTCATCGGTCCGCCCCTGTCTGGCCTGACCCTCCAGGGCCGGCGGAGCGATGGCGAGCATGCCCGGAAGGAGCCGATCCTGCGAGGTACCGCGCCACGTCTGGACCTCGGGCAGGGCGACACCACTCGCACGATAGGCTCGATTGATGGCTTCGGCCGCAGCATGACAGCGCAGAGGACCCGGCAGATCCCCCCCGGCTGCGTCGTGCAGGCCAGCAATCAATCGTTGGGCCTTGCCCAGCGAGTAGGCAAAAAGCAGGCAGGGGCGCCCCTCGCGCGCACTGCTGCGCCACCAATCCAGCACCTGGCGAAAAATCTGCTCGGGGGCTTGCCATCGATACACCGGCAGGCCAAAGGTGGACTCGGTGACCAGGGTGTGGCAGTGCACGGGCTCGAAGCTCCGACAACTGGAGTCGGGCGCAAGCTTGTAGTCGCCCGTCACCACCCAGATTTGTCCGGACAATTCGATCCGGATCTGAGCGGATCCAAGCACATGCCCCGCTGGATGAAACGACACACTCACCGATCCGATTTGAAGCCGTTCGCCCCAAGACAGGGTCTGCAGGCTGACCGCCCCCAAGCGCGCCCGCATCACGTGACGGGCCTCATCAGCGCAGAGGTAATGCGCGTGACCGCTCCGGGCATGATCGGCATGGGCGTGGGTAATCAGTGCCCGCGCCACCGGCCGCCAGGGGTCGATATAAAAATCGCCCAGCGGGCAGTACAAGCCCTGAGGGCGCAGCACGACCAGATCGTCGGGGTCACGCATGGCTCAGTACCGCAGACCGCTGCCGGACAAGGCGACGCCGATCCGCATAAACCACCAGGCCACCCGGGTGAGCAGCCTCTTGAGGAGAGGCTGGCGCTCGATCTCGACCAACTCGACGGGCCGCCCACCCGTCGCAATCGCCGACTCCAGACGCATTCTCAGCGCCTGGGCAAACTCACGCGAATGCACGACCACATTGGCCTCGCGTGCCAGCAGGAGGGAAAACGGGTCAAGATTCGCGGATCCGACCGTGGCCCAGTCGTCTGCGATCGCCACCTTGGCATGAAGAAAACTGGGGCGGTATTCGATGATTTCGACCCCCGCTCTCAGAAGGGACTCGTAGAGCGCGAGGGACCCGAAGTAAGGCAGTCGGTATTCGACGCGCCCCTGCAGCAGGAGCCGCACCCGAACGCCCCGCCGCGCCGCCGCGCACAGGGCACGCCCGAATCGGCGACCCGGCAGAAAGTAGGCACAGGCAATCAGCACCTCGCGTCGCGCCCGCCCAATGGCCCGCAGGTAGATCCGCTCGATTGTCCGACGGTAGCGGAGATTGTCCCGCTGCACGAAAGCGGCCATCAGACTGTCGAAGACCTGGCCCGCGGGCACGACCCCGCCCATCGCAATCCGGCCGTCATCGGCCGCACGACCCGGCGTCGGGCTCAAGCTTTCGATGGATCCGGGCACAGAGACGGTCTGGGTGGGCAAGGGCTCGGACTGCTCCCACACCTGTTGCAGGGTCTGCCCGACCGAATGGACCAGTGGGCCTGTGACCTGCACCGCGAAATCAAAGCGGGGCGCAACCAGCGCGCCGTGGTTGGGGTCGACCCGATCATCCAGAATATTGATGCCCCCGACGAAGGCCTCGGCGGCATCGATCAGACCCACCTTTCGATGCAGGCGCCGCAACACCCGCAGCCGCATTCCGATGATGGTGTGAAAGGGGCGGAACACACGGACTTCGACGCGCGACGCAGCGATGATCGCAGCCACCTCCCCGGTGAGCGCAATCGTGCCAAACCCATCGACGACGACTCGCACCTGCACACCACGCGCCGCGGCGTCCGCCAGCGCGCGGGCGACCTGTTGTCCACTCGCATCGTCGTTGAAGATGTAGGTCTCGAGGTGCACCGAGACTTGAGCGGCGTCGATCGCCGCAATCAGTGCCGGGAAGAACTCGATGCCATTTTCCAGCAACCGAATCCGGTGCCCACCCGAAAAACGCTGTCGGGCATGCCGCAGCCCCCGTCCCCGTGGACGGCGATTCTTCGATCCTTCAGGCATCGACACTCGAAACCTGCTCGACACGCAAACCGGCGCGCAGTCTGAGGTCGGCGATCACTGGGCTGTGATCCGACAGCCGCGCCCACGCGGCGCCCCGCGGTACCCGGGCGTCTTCGACCTTGAACCCACGCAGATAAATGCGGTCCATGCGTAGCCATGGCACCAGCGCCGGGTAGGTTCTTGCAGAACGGATGCGTCGCGTCGCGATCGCCCTGTCGCGCGAGGCATCGAAGGCCTCGATCACCCCAAGCGCATCGCACAGGTGGTGTGACAACTGATTGCGCCAGTCGTTGAAGTCGCCCCCGATGATGAGCGGCGCCTCTGCGGGCACCTCGCGGGCAATCCATTCGATCAGAGCCTCGACCTGACGCATCCGGCTGCGCGCCAGCAACCCGAAGTGCACCACAAAACAGTGCGCGGGTGTCCCATCGAGGTCGATCACGCAATGCAGGACACCGCGCTTTTCCAGCGCATGATCGGAAAAATCGCGATGGTCGCGGTGCATGATCGGAAAGCGCGAAAGGAGCGCATTGCCATGGTGACCATGCAGGTAGGTGGCACTGGGCTGATAGGCGCTCTCGAAGCTCTGGTGCAGACCCGGCAAGCGTGCGAGAAACTGGTCCTGAGGCTCGGGGGGCCAGTGCTCGAAGCGACCCGCATGGCGCTTATGCTCGCCCTGCACTTCCTGCAGCAGGATCAGATCGGCATCGAGTTGATGCAATCGGGCGCGCAGATCATGGATGCTCGCGACCCGCCGCAAACCGAACAGATCCCGCAACACGCCCTTGTGAATGTTGTAAGTCGCAACCCGCAACTGCATGCGCGATCGCCTTCAGCACCCGCCGCGGGCCGCATGAGCGCGGCGCGGGAGTTGCCGGATGGCCTCGACATTGGTGCAGGAAAAACAGCGCTCGGCCGCCTGCTCCCAGGGGAGCCAGACCGCCTGCAGATGCTCGCGCGGCGAGAGTCGAACGGGCATCGGCTGCTCGACCTGCAGCCCGAACACATGCTCGGTGTTGTGGGTCACCCCCTCGGGGTAGCGATGCCGCCAGTGCGCGTAGATCTCGTATTGCTGGGTCATCTGCCAGTCGGTGAGACGATGGGCATCGACCGCGATGCCCGTCTCTTCGAACACTTCTCGCCGACAGGTTTCGATGAGGCTCTCGGCGAGCGTGTCCTTGCTGCCCGTGACCGACTGCCAGAAGCCCGGATGATCGGCCCGTTCGAGCAACAAGACCTGAAGATCGGGCGTGTGAATCACCACCAGCACGGACTCGGGAATCTTGTTGCCTGCCATCTCGGATGCGACCGTCGATCTGTGCAATCCTGCGCCCGCTCAGCTCGAGGCTTCGACGCTGCGCAGGCGGATATGAAGCTCGCGCAGTTGTCGTTCCTCGACGCTCGAGGGCGCTTGCGTCAACAGGCACTGCGCGCGCTGGGTCTTGGGGAAGGCAATCACATCGCGAATGGATTCCGCACCAGCCATCATGGTGACGATGCGGTCCAGCCCGAAAGCGATCCCCCCATGGGGCGGCGCGCCATACTGAAGCGCATCGAGTAGGAAACCGAATTTGGAACGCGCCTCTTCGGGACCGATCTTGAGCGCACGAAACACCTTGCTCTGTACCTCCTCACGATGGATACGGACCGAACCGCCGCCAATTTCCCAGCCGTTGAGCACCATGTCGTAGGCCTTGGCCAGACAACGGCCGGGATCGGATTCGAGGTGGTCCTCATGACCGTCCTTGGGCGCCGTGAAGGGGTGATGCACCGCCGCCCAGCGACCCGCTTCCTCGTCGTACTCGAACATCGGGAAATCGACCACCCAGAGCGGCTTCCAGGCACTCTCGAAGAGGCCGTTGCTGCGGCCGAATTCGGAATGCCCGATGCGGATGCGCAAGGCCCCAAGGGCATCGTTGACGACCTTGGCCCGGTCCGCGCCAAACAGAATCAGGTCGCCATCCGCAGCACCGGTGCGCTCGAGAATCGCCTGGATCGCCGCATCGTGAAGGTTCTTGACGATGGGCGACTGGAGTCCGTCACGGCCACGGCTCAGATCGTTGACCTTGATCCAGGCCAGCCCCCGGGCGCCGTAAATGGCAACGAACTGGGTCCAGGAATCGATTTCGCTGCGCGTGATGCTGGCGCCCCCCGGCACCCGGAGCGCCACCACGCGCCCGCCGTCCATGTTGGCGGGCCCACTGAACACCTTGAACTCGACGTCCTTCATTGCGTCGGTCAGCTCGGTGAATTCGAGCTTGACGCGCAGGTCGGGCTTGTCAGAGCCGTAGCGCTGCATAGCCTCGGTGTAGCTCATCTGCGGGAAGGGCTCGCCCAGGCTCACACCGATCGCTTCCTGGAACACGGTGCGGATCATCTGCTCGAAGATGCCGCGGATTTCGGTTTCGGACAGAAAGGAGGTTTCGCAATCGATCTGGGTAAACTCAGGCTGGCGATCGGCCCGGAGATCTTCGTCGCGGAAACACTTGGTGATCTGGTAGTAGCGATCAAAGCCCGACACCATCAGCAACTGCTTGAACAACTGAGGCGACTGGGGCAGCGCGAAGAACTGTCCGGCATTGACCCGCGAGGGGACCAGATAGTCGCGAGCGCCCTCGGGCGTGGACTTCGTGAGCATGGGCGTCTCGATGTCGAGAAAGCCTGCCGCATCCAGAAACCGCCTCACTGCCATCGCCACCCGGTAGCGCAGCTTGAGGTTGTTCTGCATGGCCGGTCGGCGCAGATCGAGCACGCGGTGAGTCAGGCGCGTGGTTTCCGACAGGTTGTCGTCGTCGAGCTGGAAGGGCGGAGTGACCGACGCATTGAGAATTTCGAGTTCCTGACAGAGGATCTCGACCGCACCGCTGCCGAGATTGGCGTTTTCAGTGCCCGCAGGGCGACGGCGGACCTTGCCCGTCACGCGGATGCAGTATTCGGATCGGATCCGCTCGGCGGCCGAGAACATCTCCGGGCGGTCGGGGTCGCAGACGATCTGGGCCAGGCCCTCGCGATCGCGCAAATCGATGAAGATCACACCACCATGATCGCGACGGCGGTGAACCCAGCCGAACAGCGTCACCGTCTGATCCAGATGTCCGGTTCCAATCTCACCGACATAACAGGTACGCATCGAATCACTCTCCATTCATTGCCCGTTCACGGGCGCAGGGCCGCGATCGCCGGGTGATACGACACCCATCGACACGACATATTTGAGGGCCTCGTCGACGCTCATATCGAGCTCGATCACTTCGGCGCGAGGCAGCATGAGAAAAAAACCGGACGTGGGGTTCGGGGTCGTGGGCACGTAGACCGCCACCATGTCGGACTGAATCAGGCGCTGCACCTCGGGCGCAGGCGCCCCCGTCTGAAAAGCGATGGTCCAGATCCCCGGTCGCGGATACTGTATCAGGAGCGCTTGACGAAACGCCTGACCGTTCGGTGACAAGATGGTATCGCTGACCTGTTTGACGCTGGAGTAAATGCTGCGAACGATGGGGATACGCCCCAGGAGGGACTCCCACAGCCTGACCAGGCGCTCGCCAATGAAGTTTCGGGTCAAGAGACCGGTCAGGAACAGGACGAACAGGGTGAGCAGCACGCCCAGCCCTGGAATCGTGCGTCCGATGAGTTCCTTGGGCTGCCAGGTCTCGGGCAGCAGCACGAGCGTGAGATCGAGCGTGGTGACGATCACCTCGAGTACCCAGATCGTGATGACCACGGGGATCCAGATCAGTAGCCCGGTGATGAAGTATTTTTTCATCGCGTATCCGGTCCTGGTGAAGGTGAACGGGTGCGTCCGGCGGCGGGCCTTGCGCCAGCCGCCGGGGCGCTCAGAAAAGCAGGTCGATCAGGCGGCGGAGGACCCTGGTTTGGGAGACGCCGCAGGGGCCGCCGCCGCAGTCCCGGTGGCCGCGGCAGCAGGCGCGCTCGCTGACGGCGCCGCGGCGCCGTCAGATTTTGCACTTTCGGATGCGGGGGCATCGCCCCCTGCGCCGGAGGCCGCAGCGTCCCCGCCCGTGCGGCCCTTCCCCTGGTCACGGAAATCGGTCACATACCACCCGCTTCCCTTCAACTGAAACGCCGGTGCGGTCAGAATCTTTGCAAAACCCTGTCCCCCGCAGGACGGGCATTCGGTGAGCGGGGGATCGGAGATCTTTTGCAGCTGATCCTTTTCGAAGCCGCAGTCCGGGCAACGATAGGCATAAATAGGCATGGCAAAAGGCCATCGCGAGATGGCCCCTCGAAAATGGAAAACCTGAAATTATAGGAAATTCAGAACGGGATGTCGTCGTCGACGTCGTCAAATCCGCCGGCTGGTTTGCGCGCAGCCGACTGGGGCGCAGCCGAGGAACGCGACGGAGCCGATTCCCGACCCATGGACTCGTCACCGGACCCGCCACCGCCCTCGCGCGAACCGAGGAGCTGCATCTCGGTGGCGACGATTTCGGTGGTGTAACGGTCCTGACCGTCCTTGTCCTGCCATTTGCGCGTCTGCAAACGGCCCTCGACGTAGACCGGGCGACCTTTTTTGAGGTATTCACCCACGATTTCGGCGAGTCGATCGTAGAAAACCACACGGTGCCACTCGGTTTCCTCACGCCGTTCGCCTGAGTTCTTGTCTTTCCAGGACCGGGTGGTCGCAATGGACACATTGCAGATGGCGCCCCCATTGGCTGAAAACCGGGTCTCGGGGTCGCGACCGAGGTTGCCGAGCAGGATCACCTTATTTACGGAAGCCATATTGCCCTCTCAAAAGGATCGGTGGTGATGCGTCAATGCGCCGCGCCCGGCCAGTGCCGATGCCGCGATGCCGCCAAAAGCCATGCCCCCAACAGCCCTGCCGCGACCAGAAAGACGGCTGCGTCTCCCCAGGTGCCGCGGACCAGGCCGGCCACCAGCCCGCCTGTAAACAAACCCAGAGACTGCGTGGTGTTGAACAGGCCCAGCGCCGCCCCCCGAACGGAGGCTGGTGCATGCCGGGAGACCATCGAGGGCAAGCTCGCCTCGAGAATATTGAAGGCCGAGAAAAAAACGAACAATAACAGCGCGAAAGGCACTATGCCCTGTGGCCGAGACGCGAGCCCCAACAGGACGCACACGAGCGCTGCGACGCTAAGGAGAAAGACCACACGGGTGCGCCCCCGCCGCTCGCCCCACCCCACGGCGGGCATCATCGGCGCGAAGGACAGCAGCACGACTGGCAGGTACAGCATCCAGTGATCAGCGGCAGCCAGACCGGCGCGTTCGATCAGCCAGCCGGGCAACACAACGAACAGGGCCACCTGAACGGCATGGAGCGAAAAGATGCCGAAATTGATGCGCATCAGATCCGGGTCTGAGGCCACCCGGGCAAATTGCGCCCGGGTGAGGGGTTCACGCGACAGACGCGGCACATCCGGCACCCCACGGATCACCCAGACGATCGCAATGACCGCCAGCACCGCCGTGGCAGCGAACATGCCGGCAATACCCAGCCAGCGATACAGGGGCGGCGCCACGATCAGAGACACCGCAAACATCGCACCGATGCTGATGCCGACCAGCGCCATCGCCTTGGTGCGCTGGCTTTCGCGGGTGGAATCGGCGACGAGTGCGCTCACCGCCGCAGAGATGGCGCCGGCCCCCTGCAGTCCACGACCCATCGCCATCATCCACAGATCCGAAGCCAAGGCGGCGACGACGCTGCCCACGGCAAAAATCAGTAGCCCCACGATGATGACGGGCTTGCGGCCAAAACGGTCCGAGGCGATGCCAAACGGCAACTGCAGCGCCGCCTGAGTCAATCCGTAGATGCCCAGCGCAATGCCCAGTAACGCGGGATCCCCGCCCTCGGGCAACGAGCGCGCGTGAATCGCCAGCACGGGCAGGATCATGAAGAGCCCCAGCATGCGCAGCGACTGAACCGAGGCGAGCGAGAGGCTGGCTCGAAGCTCGGCAGGATTCATGCGCTCGGTGGCTGAGGAGGCTGGATTCATCGTCGGGATGCCAAAACGATTTATATTAGCCGATTGGCCTTTTTCGACAGGATGCGCTGCTCCGCTCGCCGCACTCCTCGCCGCCGATCCGATCGGACGAGCAACAGGCTGCCCACTCTCGGCCCCGGAACATGGATTCGATCAGGATACGCGGCGCACGCACTCACAATCTGAAAAACATCGATCTGGATATCCCCCGCGATCGGCTGGTGGTCGTGACGGGCCTGTCGGGTTCGGGGAAATCGTCGCTCGCCTTCGACACCCTTTACGCGGAGGGACAGCGGCGCTACGTCGAGTCGCTCTCGGCCTACGCCCGGCAGTTTCTGGAGCGCATGGACAAGCCCGATGTCGACCTGATTGAGGGCCTGTCACCCGCCATCGCCATCGAACAGAAGGCAGGCAGCCACAATCCGCGCTCAACGGTGGGCACCGTCACCGAGATCAACGATTACCTGCGGTTGCTCTTCGCGCGGGCGGGCACGCCCTACTGCCCGTCACACCCCGATCAACCCCTTGAGGCGCAAAGCGTGTCGCACATGGTGGATCAGGTCCTGGATCGGCCCGAAGGGACCCGTTTGCTGATCCTGGCGCCGCTACCGGCCGCGCGATGCGCCGATCCGGCGGCAACGATTGCGGCGCTGCAAGGGCAAGGATTCGTCAGGATCCGGATCGCGGGAGAAGTCTTCGAACTGGGCGCTGTCGCCGATTCGATCGCCGGGCAGGCGGCCGGTCGCCCGATTGAGGTCGTCGTCGACCGGATCCGGGTCGGCGCATCGATCCGCCAGCGCCTGGCCGATTCCTTCGAGACTGCGCTCGGCCTGGGTGAGGGACGTGCGCTCGCGCTCGACATCGATCAGGGCGAAACGCTCAGCTTCTCAAACCGCTACGCCTGTCCGCAATGCGGACACATGACGCCCCATCTCGAGCCCCGGCTCTTCTCGTTCAACAATCCGGCGGGCGCCTGCGCGAGCTGTCATGGCCTGGGACGGATCGAATTCATCGACCCGATCCGGGTGGTGGAATTTCCTGAACTGAGCCTCCTGTCCGGAGCCATCCGGGGCTGGGACCAACGCAACGCCTTTGCGAGCGCAATGATCGAGAGCCTCGCTCGCGCGCTCGGCTTCGATCCGGCCACACCGTTTCGCGAGCTCCCCGAGTCGGTCCGGCAGATCGTCCTTCACGGCTCGGGCGAGGAGGCCCTGAATTTCGATTACGGCGAAACGGCCGGGGCGACCGTCACGCGTTCGCACCCCTTCGAGGGCATTCTTCCCAACCTCGAGCGGCGCTGGCGGGAAACGGACTCGAGCCCGGTGAAGGAGGAACTCGGCCGCTATCTGGGCATGCGAAATTGTCCCGCCTGCGAAGGCAGCCGCCTGCGCCCCGAGGCACGATTCGTTCGGCTGGGTACGGGCGAACAATCGCAGCCGATCCACGCCATTGCCCACTGGACCCTCGCACAGGTGCACCGATGGTTCGGCTCGCTCGAACTCGCCGGCGCGCGCGCCCAGATTGCCGAGCGCATCGTTCGAGACATCCGCAACCGGCTGGGCTTTCTGAATGACGTGGGCCTGGGGTATCTGAGTCTGGAGCGTCCGGCCGATTCATTGTCAGGCGGCGAATCGCAGCGGATCCGGCTCGCATCGCAGATCGGCTCGGGGCTGACGGGCGTGATGTACGTCCTCGACGAGCCCTCGATCGGGCTGCATCAGCGGGACAATGACCGCCTGATCGAAACGCTCAAACGCCTGCGCGATCTCGGCAATACCGTTCTGGTCGTGGAGCATGATGAGGACTCGATCCGGGCCGCCGACCATGTGATCGACATGGGGCCCGGTGCCGGCGAGCATGGCGGCCAGGTGGTTGCACAGGGCTCACCGCTCGATATCGCCGCGCACCCCGATTCGATCACGGGGGCCTATCTCAGCGGACAGCGCGCCGTTGCCGTGCCCGGCAAGCGCCACCGCGGCGATGGCCGAATGCTCACCGTGCGCGGTGCCCACGCCCACAACCTGGCCCACGTGACGGCCGAATTTCCGGTGGGCATCCTCACCTGCGTGACCGGAGTGTCGGGATCGGGTAAATCGACGCTGGTCAATGACACCCTGCAGCGCGCCGTCCTGGCGCATCTGAACCGCGAAACGCCAGACGATCTGGGTTGCGATGGGGTTGAGGGCGTCGAACACTTCGATAAGGTGATCTCGGTCGACCAAAGCCCGATCGGGCGCACCCCCCGATCCAACCCGGCCACCTACACCGGACTGTTTACGCCCATCCGCGAACTGTTCGCCGGCACACCCGGTGCGCGCGAACGCGGCTACGGACCCGGCCGCTTTTCATTCAATGTGAAAGGCGGGCGCTGTGAGGCCTGCGAGGGCGATGGTCTGATTCGGGTCGAGATGCATTTCCTGCCCGATGTCTATGTCAGCTGTGACACCTGCAGAGGCCGTCGCTACAACCGGGAGACGCTCGAGATCCGCTACCGTGGGCTCAACATTGCAGAGGTCCTCGAACTCACCGTTGAACAGGCCCGGGGGTTTTTCGGTGCCGTCCCGGCCATCGCGCGCAAGCTCGAAACGCTGTCCGAAGTCGGACTCGATTACCTGCGCCTGGGCCAGAGTGCCACCACCCTGTCCGGGGGCGAAGCGCAGCGCGTCAAACTCGCCGAGGAGCTGGCGCGCCGCGATACCGGGCGAACGCTTTACATTCTGGACGAGCCCACGACCGGCCTGCACTTCCAGGATGTGGCGATGCTGCTGAAGGTCCTGGGCCAGTTGCGCGACCGGGGCAACACCCTCGTGATCATCGAACACAACCTCGACGTCATCAAGACCGCCGACTGGATCATCGATCTGGGCCCCGAGGGCGGTGAAGGGGGCGGCCGACTGGTAGCCTGCGGCACGCCCGAAACCATCGCCGCGCACCCCGACAGTCACACCGGCCACTACCTGGCGGGCGTCTTGCGGGCGGCCTGCGCCCGTCCGTAAACCGCAAACTGCGCGAGCACCTGCGCCATCTCCGCATCGTCCAGCCGCCCCGGTTCACCGATCGAAAGTGCCTGTCCGTACAGACGGCACAGCACCTCGACTTCGATCGCCAAATCAAGGCAGGGGCGCAGATCCGCACCGATGGCAATCATTCCATGATGCGCCATCAGGCAGGCTCGACGGCCATCCAGCGCCCCAAGGGTCAGCTCAGACAATTTCGCGCTGCCAAACCGCGCGTAGGCGGCGCAGCGCAGATCGTTGCCTCCGGCAACGGCCACCATGTAGTGAAACGCGGGAATGCCTTCGGACTGGACCCGCGGCAAACAGGCCAGTGTCGTGGCCCAGGGTGAGTGAAGGTGCAGAACCGCCCGGGCGTCGGGTCGGCGTCGATGCAGATCAAGATGGATGCGCCACTCGGATGAGGGCAAATACGCGCCATCGAACCGGGCCGGCGGTGGCAAGAGTTCGTCTTCGGGCTCGGGCGCAGGATCGGGCTGCTCGAGCGGCACCCAGACCAGATCATCGGCCGTCATGCGCTCGTAGGCCAGACCACTGGGCGTCAGCAAGAGCCCATCGGCCGCGCCCCGATGCCAGCGCAACGAGGCATTGCCTGACTTCCCTCGATTGAGATCGTGCTGCGAAAGCGAACGCATCGTCTCGACGATCGCCTCGCGGGCCTGCTGCTCGGTGCTGAATCCACCGTGGGATGGTTCGGGGGCAGGCGGCCTCATCGACGCCTCCCGTCCGACGATGACCGGAGGGAGGCGTCCACACCGATCGAGCGCAGGCCTCGAGCGCTCGCCTCGACAACGCCCCGCTCGGTCACCAGCGCTGAAACCAGTCGCGCCGGCGTCACATCAAAGGCCGGGTTCAACGCGGGGCTTCCGTCCGGCACAACCCGGACGCGGGCCGTACGGCCATCGTCCAGCTGGCCCTGGACGAAGACCACTTCGTCCTCGGAGCGATATTCGATTTCGATCGAGCCCCCCTCGGCGGTGTAGGGGTCAATGGTCGATACCGGGCAGGCCACCCAGAACGGAATCTCGTTGTCCCGGGCAGCAAGCGCTTTCAGATAGGTTCCGATCTTGTTGGCGACGTCACCATTGGCCGCCACTCGATCGCAACCGGTGATCACCGCGTCGACTTGCCCTTGTCTCATCAACAGGCCACCCGCGTTATCGGCAATGACCGTATGCGGCACGCCCGCCTGTGCAAGCTCCCAGGCCGTCAGGCTCGCCCCCTGATTACGCGGGCGGGTCTCGTCGACCCAGACGTGAACCGGCACCCCGGCCTCATGCAGCGTGTAGACCGGGGCAAGCGCCGTGCCATAGGCAACGGTCGCAATTCGACCGGCATTGCAGTGGGTCAGAATCTGCAGCGGTCGACCGGCTGAGGCTGCCGGCAGCGCGCGCAACAAGCGCGTGCCGTGGGCCCCAATCGCTGCGTTGCAGGTCTCGTCTTCGTCACAGATTCGACCGGCCTCAATCCAAGCAGCCTGCGCACGCTCCCGCTCGGGCAGGTACGCGACCGCCTGCCTGACGCGTTCAAGCGCCCAGACCAGATTGACCGCAGTCGGCCGCGCCGCAGCCAGTCCGTCAAAGGCTCGCGCCAGCGCGTCGTCACCGGCCTCATCCCTGAGACTGAAAGCCATCCCATAGGCCGCAACAGCGCCGATCAAGGGGGCACCGCGCACCGCCATCGAGCGAATCGCATGATGGCACTGCGCCGCATCCGTCAGCCGCAATTCGATCGTCTCGAAGGGCAGTCGCGTCTGATCGATCGTGACGATCGCCGACGCCCCCTCGACATGAAGCGTTCTTGACATGGTTCAATACTCGATAGGAATTTATGCCTAAGATCAACGGGATTGGCCGGTCAGGGTCGACGAGGGCTCCGCGAGTCTGGCGAAATCTTCAACGCTCGTTCCGCGGCGCGGCTGATCACTGATCCGTAACTGGCTCCGTAGCGAGGATACCCGTTCCGCCATGCCTGGCCTTTCCATTCCGACTGCAGACCCTGCAGGAATCGCAGCCCTGATCGCCGTGTTCCTGTTCGGCCTCCTGGGCAGCACCCATTGTGTCGGGATGTGCGGGGGCATCGTCGCTGCACTCAATCGCGGCCGGCCCACGATCCCGGTCCGCGCTCTGCCCGGGGTCGTCCATCAAACGCGGGGCACTGTGGTTCGTCAGCTCGCCTACAACAGCGGGCGACTGACCAGCTACGCCCTGGCCGGAGGGCTCGCGGGCGCAGTGGGCTCTGCGTCCTGGCTGGCCGAACGCGTGCTGCCCGTCCAGCAGCTCGCGTTCATCATCGGTTCTCTGGTGATGCTAATGATCGGCCTGCAGATGATTGGGGTCAGCGCTGTATCCACCGCGCTCGAGTCCGCGGGTCGCTGGATCTGGCCGGTCTTCAAACCGATTGCACAATCGAGCCTGCAGGTACAAGGCCTCAAGGGCGCAGCCCTCGCCGGCTTTGCCTGGGGCTGGGTCCCGTGCGGCATGGTCTACGGCGTGCTGGCCCTCGCCATCGTATCGGGGACGGTGCTGTCGGGCGCGGCCGTGATGCTCGCCTTCGGACTGGGGACCCTGCCCACCCTGGTCGGGCTAGGCTGGCTGGGCGGACGCCTGGGCAACCGCGTTGATCGAAGGGGCCTTCAGAAGCTGATCGGGAGCCTGATCGTACTGTTTGCCGTCGCCGGACTGGCCCGCATGGATCCGATCGCACGGATTCATCAGTTCGGCGAATTCTGCTTGAGCTGGGTCCGATGAACGTCCTGAGCGCGTCAGACCGCACCGGGCCGGTCGCCTGCTGGCATTGCGGCGAAGCGGTCAGCCGGCACGGACACTGGCCCGTCGTGATCGATGGCATCGAGCGTGAGACCTGCTGCGCAGGCTGTCAGGCGGTCGCTCAGTCGATCGGTGGTGCCGGACTCAGTGACTACTACCGGGTGCGCGACCGCCCGGCCCTGCCGCAGACAGAGGGGCCCGACATCGATGCAAGGCTCTATGACGAGCCTGATGTGGCCGCCCGCTTTATTCGGCGGTCAGGTGCGCAATGCGAGGCCACTCTGCTCGTGGACGGCATGCGCTGCGGCGCCTGCGTGTGGCTGCTCGAACAGACGCTGAGGCGCGTCCCGGGCGTCACCGATGTCCGCATCAATCTGGGGAGCGAGCGCGCACAACTGCGCTGGGATGCTGATCGGACCCCCCTGTCGTATCTGATCGATTCGGCACGGCGGATCGGGTACACCCTCCTCCCTCACGACCGCGAGGCGCGAGAGGCTCAAGTGGCCGCGCAATCGAGGGCCCGCCTGCGACGCTTGTTCGTCGCGGGCATCGCGATGATGCAGGTGATGATGTATGCCGTACCGGTTTATCTGGCCGGCCCCGGCGAGATCGAGCCGCAGTTCGAAGCGCTGATGCGCTGGGCCAGCCTGGCGCTCACCCTGCCCGTCGTGTTCTATTCCGCTACGCCCTTCTTCGTGGGGGCCTGGCGGGACGTGCGCAGCATGAGTCCAGGAATGGATACGCCGGTCGCGCTGGGTCTTGCTGCGGCGTTTGCTGCGAGCGTGCACGCCACGGTGACTGGACAGGGCGAAGTCTGGTTCGATACGGTCACCATGTTTGTCTTCCTGTTGCTGGCGGCACGACATCTGGAATGGCTCGCACGTCGCCGCGCCAGTCGGGCCATTGATCGACTGACTGCCGCGCGACCGCAGGCCGTCCAGAAGCTCGAGGTCGAAACGGGGCAACTCGAAACCGTCCCCGCGTCTCGATTGATCCCGGGCGACCGGTTCGTTGTTGGAGAAGGCGAGACCCTCGCGGTCGATGCCGTGCTGCTCGATGATCGCGCTCGTTTCGATCAGTCGCTGCTGACCGGTGAGTCCCTGCCCGTGTCGCATCAGCAAGGTGATGCCGTTCCCGGGGGCGCGATCAATCTGGGCGGTGCGCGACGCATGCAGGCGCTCAGCACCTGGGCGGACAGCACCTTGTCGACCCTGGGCCACCTGGCTGAACGGGCCAGCTCCGGACGGCCTCGAATCACGGCCCTGACCGATCGCGTCGCCCAGTGGTTTGTGGGCGGTCTGCTGGTCTTTGCCGCAATCGTTGGACTGATCTGGCTGCAGATCGATCCTGACCGGGCGCTGCCGATCGCGATTGCGGTGCTGGTCGTCTCCTGTCCCTGTGCCCTGTCTCTCGCGACGCCGGCCGCGCTCGCGGCCGCCTCGGGCCATGCACTCGCTCGGGGATGGGTGCTGGCCCGGTCCGACGCCCTGGAGTCGATGGCGCAGATCACCGATGTCGTCTTCGACAAGACCGGCACGCTGACTGCCGGTACGCTGAGCCTCACCGAGATCCGGACCGTCGATTCCACCTCCGAGCGTAACCCCTCGATCGATGGATCGGACCGCTGGCTCGCAATCGCGAGCGCGCTCGAGCAAGGCAGCCCTCACCCGGTCGCACGAGCCCTGCGCGCTGCGGCCGCGACCCGAGGACTGGACAGCCGCATCGCCGAGGGCCTCCGCAGCACCCCCGGTCAGGGCATCGAGGGCACGATCGACCAGCTCTCCTGGCGTATTGGGCGTCTCGATTTCGTGTGCGCGGAACATTCGTGCGAAGGCGGAGGGACCGGTGTCCAGGAGCCTGCGCCCTCCCCGACCGGAATGATTGAGGTGTGGCTCGGCCATTCCGGACGACCGATCGCGCAGTTCATGTTTGATGACCCGGTTCGGCCCGAAAGCGCACGGGTCATCCAGGCACTGCGGGAACACGGTCTGACGGTTCACCTGCTCTCCGGAGATCGCGCCCAGACGGTTGCACACGTGGCCCGCCGACTCGGCATCGAGCACGCCCGGGGCGATGCCACACCCGAGGACAAACTCGCCTGGGTTCGGGCCATGCAGCAGCAGGGTCGTCGCGTCCTGATGGTGGGGGATGGCATCAATGACGCGCCGGTTCTCGCGGGCGCCAACGTGTCGGTCGCGGTCGGGCAGGCGAGCGCGCTGGCACGGATCTCGGCCGATGTGGTGCTGCTTGGCAATGGCCTCTCACCGTTGACCGAGCTCCACCGCCTGGCGCGGAACACCCGATCCATCATCCACCAGAATCTCAGCTGGGCGATGGCTTACAACCTGCTCGCCATCCCGCTCGCGGCCCTGGGATGGGTCTCCGGCGGGGTCGCGGCCCTGGGCATGTCGCTCAGTTCACTGCTGGTCGCGGCGAATGCGCTCCGCCTGCTGCCTGCCCGCACGCGACCACAGCCCCCGGACGAGGCGCCGATCGCGCTCGAACCGCCGAAGGCTGACGCTGTACCGATCGCTGGTCTGGCCGAGCGCGTCTGATGGAATCGCTCTATCTGCTGATCCCGTTGAGCGTACTGATCATCATGGGCGTATCGGTGGTGTTTCTCCGAATGGTCTCGAAGGGTCAGTTTGACGACCTGGACAGCCCCGCCCAGAGCATCCTGCTCGATGATGACCGCACCGACCGCGCGGTCGACTCCAGTGGATCGACCGAGGTCGGCGCACAACAGCGCTCGGCCCGGACTTGATCTCCCGCAGATTTTTTCCAGCAGCCTTGATGCAGCGCAAAATCAAAGGCGCCCATTCCCCAAATAATCACCCGGTTCACTGGGGGGATATTCATGACAGGGATGACAACTACGGGCGAACGCTATCACTACGCGGTCGTGCGCCAGTTTTCGGTAATGACCGTGGTCTGGGGCTTCGTCGGCATGCTGGTGGGACTGTGGATCGCGATGCAGCTGGCCTGGCCAGCGCTCAACTTTGACCTGCCCTGGTTCAGCTACGGTCGACTTCGTCCCCTGCACACCAACGCGGTGATCTTCGCGTTCGGGGGCTCGGCCTTGTTTGCCACGTCCTACTACGTCGTGCAGAGAACCTGCCAGGTTCCGCTCTTTGCACCCTGGCTGGCGAGCTTCACCTTCTGGGGCTGGCAAGCCGTCATCGTATTGGCCGCCCTCACCCTGCCGCTGGGCATCACCACCAGCAAGGAATACGCCGAGCTCGAGTGGCCGATCGACCTGCTGATCGCGGTCGTGTGGGTGTCCTACGCCGTGGTGTTCTTCGGGACGATCGCCAAGCGCAAGACCCCTCACATCTACGTCGCCAACTGGTTCTTCGGTGCATTCATCATCACAGTTGCCATCCTCCACATCGTCAATAGCGCGGCCCTGCCGGTCACACTGACCAAGTCCTACTCGGCCTACGCCGGCGTTCAGGACGCGATGGTGCAGTGGTGGTACGGACACAATGCGGTGGGCTTTTTCCTGACGGCCGGCTTTCTGGGGATCATGTACTACTTCATCCCCAAGCAGGCCGAGCGACCGGTGTACTCCTACAGGCTCTCGGTCGTTCACTTCTGGGCCTTGATCTTCACCTACATGTGGGCCGGTCCCCACCACCTGCACTACACGGCGCTTCCAGACTGGGCGCAGTCGATCGGAATGGTCTTTTCGCTGATCCTTCTTGCGCCCTCCTGGGGAGGCATGATCAACGGCATCATGACCCTGTCGGGCGCCTGGCACAAACTCCGCCAGGATCCGATCCTGAAGTTCCTGATCGTCTCGCTGTCCTTCTACGGCATGTCCACGTTCGAGGGTCCGATGATGTCGATCAAGACCGTCAATGCGCTGTCTCACTACACGGACTGGACCATTGGTCACGTACATTCCGGCGCCCTCGGCTGGGTCGGCTTCATTTCGATTGGCGCGATCTACTACCTGCTGCCCCGGCTTTATGGACAGACCCGGATGTACAGCACGCGATTGATCGAAGTGCATTTCTGGATCGCCACGATCGGCATCGTGCTCTACATCGCCGCGCTCTGGATCTCGGGCGTCACACAAGGATTGATGTGGCGCGCAACAAATTCGGACGGCACGCTGACCTACGCCTTCGTCGAATCGGTGAAGGCCTCATACCCGTACTGGACGATCCGCGTCGTCGGCGGGCTGCTCTATCTGACCGGAATGGTGCTGATGTTCTACAACATGATGATGACCATCCGAAGCGGCAAGGCGGTCGACGCGCCCATCCCGGCCGTCGTCGCCCACGCTTGACCGACGCAGGAGGTTTTGAACATGAGCAAGTTCAGTCACGCACTCATCGAAAAGAGCATGCCCCTGATGATCGTTCTGATCATCGTCGCGGTCAGTTTCGGCGGCCTGGTCGAAATCGTGCCGCTCTTTTTCCAGAAGTCGACCACCGAACCGGTCGCGGGCCTCAAGCCCTATGATGCACTGCGACTCACCGGCCGGGATGTGTATGTCCGGGAGGGTTGCTACAACTGCCACTCGCAAATGATCCGGCCCTTTCGGGCCGAGACCGAGCGTTACGGCCACTATTCAGTCGCCGGCGAATTCGTCTATGACCGGCCCTTTCAGTGGGGCAGCAAGCGCACCGGGCCAGACCTCGCCCGGGTGGGCGGTCGCTACAGTGACGAGTGGCACCGGGTACACCTGATCAACCCGCGCGACCTGGTCCCTGAATCCAACATGCCGGGCTATCCGTGGTTGCTCAGCGCCGCAGCCGACGACGGCACGATCCGAAAGAAGATGCAGGTCTTGCGCACGCTCGGCCATCCCTACAGCGACGAGGACATTGCCCGGGCGCCTGAACTGCTCAAGGGCAAAACCGAAATGGATGCGCTGATCGCCTACCTGCAGGGTCTGGGTACGCTGGTGCGTTCACAGACTCGCTGAAAGCGGAGTATCGAAAAATGGACATCCACACTGCACGCGGGCTGATCGCAGCACTGAGCCTTGCACTGTTCATCGGCATCGTCCTCTGGGCGTGGAGTCGAACCCAGCGCGACCGCTTCGATGAAGCCGCCCGGCTTCCCTTCAACGAAAAAGACTGAGCCCGCCGGCAAACAGGGAGCGTAACAACATGGCTGACTTTTTCCATTCGGGCTGGGGCCTCTACATTGCGATCGTCACCATCGTGTCGATCCTGTTCTGCCTCTGGCTCGCCGTGACCATGGCTCGCGGCCGCGTTCCAGGCGAGACCATCGGAACCACCGGCCACGCCTGGGACGAGGACCTCCAGGAACTGAACAACCCGCTCCCCCGTTGGTGGTTGTGGCTGTTCATCATCACCATTGTGTTCAGCATCGGCTACCTGTGGCTCTATCCCGGCCTGGGCGGTCGTCCAGGCTCGCTCGGCTGGTCTCAGGCCGAACAGTACGAACAGGAGGTCAAGCGCTTCAACGCCGTGACCGAGCCCCTTTACGCCCGGTTTTCAGCAATGGACCTCAAGCAGGTCGCAACGGATCCTCAGGGGCGAGCAATCGGCGAGCGCCTTTACCAGACCTACTGTGTGCAGTGCCACGGCGCCGATGCAAGAGGCTCCAAGGGCTACCCCAATCTGGCCGACAACGACTGGCTGTGGGGGGGCGATCCGTCTGCGATCAAGACCACGATCCTTAATGGTCGAAACGGCATGATGCCGCCGATGGCCGCCGCCGTCGGCTCCGGTTCGGAGGTTGAGCATCTCGCCCACTACGTCGTGTCCCGGTCGGGCGGTGGCCATGACGCGACCAAGGCTGCGCTGGGCAAAGGCAAGTTCGAAGTCTGCGCCGCCTGCCACGGCGCAGAGGGGCGGGGTAA
>JBDLRB010000078.1:0-9729 GCA_039800205.1 Pseudomonadota bacterium
CCGGACGCATTGGCTCGTGTGCAACTGGTCGTTTCAGCGGCCTTGTGGGTGTCGATTCTTGCAGCGGGTCGATGGTTGGCCTACAGCTAGGCGGGTCGCGCAGTGTTTTGAGGGTGTTCCATGAATCGTAGAACAAGCATCCAGTTCGGGCTCGCTCTGGCGGGGTTGGCCCGGTATCAGCTCGCGTCGGCCCATCACGGCTGGAGCAGCTTCGATCAGACTCGCCCGGTCTTTCTTTCTGGACGTGCCGCCAACGTGCGTTGGCGTAACCCTCATGTTGAGTTCACGCTCGAACTCGATCCGAGGCTCCAGTTGCCAGCCGATCTTGCCGACCGTCGCGTGCCGGCACAGTCTGCTCAAGTTGACGGCCCCTCAGTCCTGAAGCGTGCGGTCCTGCCTAATCGGCGAGACCCGCGCTGGGAAATTGAACTCGCCCCAATTTTTCGGATCAACCAGTGGCAGATCCCGCAGATTCAGCCCGGACAGGCCGTTGAACTCGTTGGGTTCACCTTTTCTGCGGAGCAGGGGTCCGCGCTCCTGCGCGCGGAATATCTGTTCCTGGCAGACCGCGTGTACGGGCTACGGTCCAGTCCGGCCTGAACACACACGCGCTCAACATCGGCCCGGCGCCGTCCTTTGCGTGGGGCTCGCACGGGGGCACAGGGCCCCCGTCGTACGCAGCCCGGCGATCAGGCGCGCGCCAGAGCCTGGTCGAGGTCCGCCATCAGGTCGTCGACATGCTCGATTCCGACCGACAGTCTCACCATATCCTCGCTGACCCCTGCCAGCGCGAGTTCGGACGCGCTCAGCTGCCGGTGTGTGGTTGAGGCGGGGTGGGTCGCCAGCGACTTGGCATCGCCGATGTTGACCAGTCGCGTGAAGAGTTGCAGGCCGTCGAGGAATCGTGCCCCCGCAGCCCGCTTGTCTGTGTCGCTGCTCTTCAGACCGAAGGAAATGATGCCCGAGGCCTTACCGTTCATGTACTTTTGAACCAGTCCATGCTCGGGGTGGTCGGGGAGGCCCGCGTAGTTCACCCAGGCCACCTTCGAGTGAGCCGCGAGTTGACGTGCGATCGTCAAGGCGTTTTCGCAAATGCGGTCCATGCGCAGCGCCAGCGTCTCGATCCCCTGCAGTATCAGGAAGGCGTTCATTGGCGAGATAGCCGCACCCATGTTGCGCAGGGGCACGACCCGCGCGCGGCCAATGTAGGCCGCCGGCCCCAGCGCCTCGGTGTACACCACCCCATGGTAGGACACGTCGGGCTCATTGAGCCGCTTGAACCGGTCGCGATGCTCGGCCCACGGGAATTTCCCCGAGTCAACGATGGCACCGGCGACACTGTTGCCATGGCCGCCCATGTACTTGGTGAGCGAATGCACAACGATATCGGCGCCGTGTTCGAACGGCCGGCACAGGTAGGGGCTGGGGACTGTGTTGTCGACGATCAGCGGGATGCCGTGGGCGTGCGCGATCTCGGCCAGCTTTTCGAAATCCGTGACATTGCCCAGCGGGTTGCCGACTGACTCGCAGAAGATGGCCTTGGTGCGGCCGTCGATCAGTGGGGCGAAGGTTTCGGGCTTGCGCGGGTCTGCGAAGCGCGTCTCGATGCCCATCTGCGGGAACGTGTGAGCGAACAGGTTGTACGTGCCGCCGTAAAGCGTGCTGGCCGACACGATGTTGTCGCCCGCTTCAGCGATCGTCTGAATGGCATAGCTGATCGCGGCCATACCAGAGGCCAGTGCGAGGGATGCGATACCGCCCTCCAGGGCCGCAACCCGCTTTTCCAGCACGTCCTGGGTCGGATTCATGATCCGCGTGTAGATGTTGCCGGCGACCTTGAGGTCAAACAGATCGGCGCCATGCTGGGCGTTATCGAAGGCATAGGCCACGGTCTGATACATCGGCACGGCGACTGCGCGGGTTGTGGGGTCTGGGCTGTACCCTGCGTGAACCGCAAGCGTTTCGATTTTCATGGATGAGTCTCCGTGAGTGGATGAAAGGGCGTTCAAGCGATGCACGATGCCAGACGGGCCGGGCGCTCGCAAGCTCGCTTCTATCGACTGTGCAATGAAAACCCGGGGGGTTGGGTACCCTCCAGCCACGCCGGCCGGATGCTTTCGTCAATCGGACAGCCCAATGCGCGAATCGTGACTTTCAAAAGCGCGTCACGCATGGCGCTTGCATCCTCATTGGATGCGGTCAGCGATTCGATCAACTCGGCATGCGCATCGTGGGCTTCTCTCAAAAGCGCCTGTTCGTTGACGCTTTGAAGCATTCCGTTTTCGATGACGATCCGGCCGTCGACAATGGTCAGGTCAATCGCAGCACCTTTTTCGCCATACACCAGCTGTCGCACGGGATCGTTGAGCGGCGTGAAGGCGGGCGTGTCGATGCGGTAGGCCACCAGGTCGGCCCGGGCGCCGACCCGCAATGTACCGGTTTCGAGTCCCAGGGCGTGGGCACCCCCTCGCGTGGCGGCTTGCAACACTTCACTCGCGGTGAGCCAGCGGGTGTGGTCCGGCGATCGCAGTTTGGACAGCGTTGCGCCAAAAGCAAGCGTGGTGAGCATTTGGCTACCAAAGAGAATGCCGTGACCATCGCTCCCCATCGAGACATTGATCCCTGCGTCCAGGCAGTCGCGCACCGGGGCCAGACCTGAGCCAATCACGGCATTGCTGTAGGGGTTGTGCTGAACGGTCGTCCCGCTCGCTGAAATGCGGGCGATGTCGTCGGTGGACAGCCAGGTCGCATGGATCAGTGAGGTTCGCGGTCCCAGAAACCCCAGATCGTCAAGGTGTGCAACGAGGCTCTTGCCGTAGAACTGCTGGGCGGTGACGCATTGCAGACGGGTTTCCTGGCAGTGCGTGATGGTCGGCAGGTCGAGTTCGTTCGCCAGTGCGCGGCACGCCAGCAGGAAATCGTCGGTGCAGCGGTGGGGGGCTGAAGGCGCAACCAGCACCCCAACGCGGTGGCTGGAGGGGTGCCGGGTGCGTGCGAGGTCGCGAACCAGGTCCAGTAGCGCGGCGCCATCCGGGCGGGGCAGGGCTCGAAGACCCGCCAGAAGCTCGCTGTCGAAGCACTCATCAACAAAGGGATAGCTATCCACCACGGCCTTGTCGATCATGGAAAAGCCGACCAGTGCGCGCAGGCCAGAATCCTCCCAGGCCTGGAATGCGGCGTCGATCTGGCCGCGAGTCATCCCCTGGCCCAGGCTCATGTCGTCCACTACAGTGGTGGTGCCCGAACGTAAAGCCTCGATCGCGACGACCATCGTGCGCAGGTACACCTGACGCTCGGTCAATGCGACGCTCTTGCGTGGGCGGAGATAGGACATCGCCATCTCCAGGGGCAGATTCTCGAGGCAACCCTTCTGCCAGGTGTCCCAGGCGTGAAGATGGCCGTTGATGAGGCCCGGGGCAACGAGCAGCCTCGAGCCGTCGACCCGCCGCTGGACCGATCGAGTACCCAGTGCGCCCGCTGGGGCGATGTCTGCGATCGTGCCCGCCTCGATCAGGATGTCTCGCCGTTCGGGCAGAAACCCCTGAGGGGCGGGCAGCAAGGCAAGGGCGTTGCTGAGCAGGATGGAGTGATTCATGCGGGGCTTGTCCGTCGGCTGTGACCATTCACGATACGTGCATTGTGCGGTGTGACAACGCGTGCTCGAATAGAATCCGAGCCATGCTCGGGAAAATATTCTGGTGCGCCTGCGCGCTCATGCTGATCTTCATCCTGCCCCCGACCGGCGGCTGGATGGACGATCTTCAGGGAGGGTATGTGTGGGAAAAGGCGCAGATTTCGATGATCTATGCATCGCTGACCGCCTTCGGCACGATCGCCTACCCCTATCGTTCCTGGATGGTCGTCGTGGCGCTGTGCTTGCTTGCAATGGTGACCGAACTGATCCAGTCGCTGGCGCCTTGGCTCCGAAGCGACCTGTACGACATCCTGGCGGCTTTTACGGGGATCACCCTGATGCGCGTGATCTGGGTTGTTGCCTTCAAACGCTGACCCCCCGAGCCATCCCTGCGCTGGATCACGTAGAATTAAGGGTTGTCCTATAGGCCGCGGCGGCGTCCTCTGATCGGTTCGAGCGGAGCACCGCCCCGGTTGCCTTCTAGCGAGCAGCCAAGTATTTAACGTGTTACTGAGCCCGTCTACCGGTTCCAGCCTCCGACGTACTGCCATCCGGGTCGCTGTGGTGTCCTGTCTTGCCGTAGCGTTGGGCCGTCCCGTCCTTGGGCAGTCGTCTTCGGTGTCGACCACGGTCCAGACCGCCGCGCCCTACACATTGGGACGTCTGGTCAGGCAGGCGCTGACGGATAACCCGAGCATCCAGTCCCGGATGGGCGACGTCCGCGCAGCCGGGTTCGATCTTGAAGGTGCGCAGTGGGGCAGGTACCCCTCGTTGACTGGAGAGGTGCAAGCCAGAGACGGCGCCCAAGCGGTGCTTCAACTCCAGCAGCCCCTCTGGACGGGGGGGCGGGTGGACAATCAGATCTCCCTTGCGACCGAGAACCGAGATGCTGCGGTTGCGGCGGTTCGTGAAGCCGAGCAACAAGTCCTGTTGCAGGTCGGGGTCGGGTTTTTCGAGATTCTGAGGCTCGACGCCCGAATCGGCATCGCCGTCGAAAACGTGACCGAGCACAGACGGCTTCTCGAAATGATCCAGCGCCGGGTTCGTGCTGAAGTCAGTCCAATCGCTGACGAAACACTCGCAGCGTCGCGGATGCAACAAGCCATTTCCGAGCGCCTGCAGTTCGAGCGAGCGCTTGAAGCCGCGCGGGTGACTCTCGAACAGGCGAGCGGGGCAAGTCTTCGAGCCGGTCTCGCCGCGCCGGGTAGGCTGCCCGATCCACCCACCGACGAAACTCAGGCCATCGAATCGGCGCTCGATCATTCCGGCGAGCGTGAGCGACTCAAGGTCCTCATTCGGGCAACGCGGGCTCAGGCCGAGTTGGCTCGCTCCAATACCAAGCCCACGATCTTCGCTGCAGTTCGTCAGCAAATTGGCCCCCTTCAGTTTGGCCAGGATCGTACGCTCGCGTTTCTGGGGATGGAGTTCCGCCCGGGACCGGGCTTGTCCGTGCTGAGTGCCGTTGAGGCTGCAGCCTCTCGCGTCGCGACGGCCGAGCAGGCGGTATTTACCCACGAGCGCCAGCTGGTTCAACAGGTGCGCTCTGCCTGGGCTGAATGGCTGGCTCAACGTCAGCAAATCGAACCGGTCAGAAAGATTGCGCGGGCGAGCGACGAGGTCGTCAGTTCCTACCTTCGCCAGTATCAGGTCGGTCGAAAGACCTGGCTCGACGTGTTGAACGCGCAGCGCGAGTCCACGCAGGCCCGCTATGCGCTCGCTGACCTCGAGTGGGGTATTCAGGCAGTGAGAATGCGCCTTGTGCTGCTCAGCGGCATCGTCGACTCCCGCTCAATCGATACATTAGGGCCTTGAACAGATGAATGCTTCGACGATGGCCGGCGCTGGTGCCCCGCCGGCCGAAACAGATCACTTCCTTCCCGATTCGGCCGCGGCAGACACCGATCCAACCGAGCTGCCCTCCGATGACGCGCTCGCCGCGCTGCTATCGCGTCTGGCGGGCTTGCAGGGACAGGCGGTGCCCGCTCATCGCTTCGGCATGCTGCTGCAATCCGCGGACGGGTTGCCCATCGCTTCTCTCGATCGAAGAACTCGAGCGCTGGAGTGGTGGCGCGCCCGGTTCGTCCAAGCGGACTGCAGGGAATCCTCTCCGTCAAAGCTCGCGCGAGGCGACGTCCCCGCGCTCTGGTTTTCAGCGGATGGTACGACGGCGCTTCTGATCAGGGGGGTCCTCGGGGGCGGTGCCTTCGCAGTCGAGGATGCGACCGGTGGCACCATGACGCTTGCGGCCGACCAGGCAGCGTCGGGCAATATCCTGATACTGCCTGTGACTTCAGCCCAGCCGGGCGAGGCGGGTGCGCCTGAGCGCTCTGCGGCCGAATGGTTCGCGTTCGCCATCCGTCGTCATCGCCGCGTTTTTTTCGAAGCTGTCTTCGCGACCTTTGTCGTCAGCATCATCGGTCTGATCTCTGCGCTGTACACGATGCAGGTCTACGACCGCGTTGTCCCCACCAAGGGTTTTGCGACCCTCTGGGTGCTGACCATTGGGGTCGGTATTGCAATCGTTCTCGAACTGACCCTCAAGCAGGTTCGCGCCCTGATGGTGGATCGGGCCTGCAAACTGATCGATCAGGAACTCTCTGCGATCTTTTTTGGCAAGGCGCTTGATATCCGCCTGGATGCCCGGCCTCGAACGGTGGGTACCTTCGCTTCGCAGATTCGGCACTTCGAGTCCGTTCGCAACTTCATGACCTCGTCGACGCTGTTCATCATGGCAGACGTCCCCTTCGCCTTGTTCTTTATTGCGGTCATCGCGATGCTTGCCGGACCGGTCGCACTCGTACCCCTCATCATGGTGCCGATCGCTGTCTTCGCGGGCATGGTGTTTCGTGGGCCGATCGAGCGCGCCACCAACGAACACATGACCGAGTCCAACCGGAAAAACGGTTTGCTGATCGAGGCAGTCGATGGCATTGAGTCGATCAAGGCTTCTGCGGGTGAGTGGAAGATGCTCGACCGCTGGCGTGCACTGACCGCCACGATCGCCGCGTCCGAGCTTCGGGTGCGGATGCTGTCCACCTTCTCGACCAACCTGGCCCAGACGATTCAGCAGGTCAGCTACGTGGCCTTGATCGCCTCGGGTGCGTATGCGATCTCAACCGGTTCTCTGACGATGGGCGCCCTGATCGCCTGTTCAATCGTCTCTGGTCGTGCCCTCGCACCCATGGCGCAGATCCCGAATCTGATCGTCCAGTGGAAACACGCAAAGATCGCGCTCAAGGCGCTCGACGCGATCATGGCCATGCCCGGCGATCGTGCGGCCGAACAGCGTCTGGTCGTGCCCCGACACTGTTCCGGCGATCTTCGTCTCGACCAGGTCAAGTTTGCCTACGGAAAGGACCGTCCGGTGCTCGATGTGCCGGCACTTGCGATCGGACCTGGCGAGCGGGTCGCGGTCCTGGGGGCGGTCGGATCAGGAAAGAGCACGCTGGTGAAGCTCTTGTCCGGCCTGTATCGACCCAGCGAAGGATCCATCTACGTCGATGGCGTGGATGTAACCCATCTCGCCCCCGAGTTCGTCCGCGAGCATGTCGGCTACCTGCCGCAGGACGTGCGGCTGTTCAACGGTTCCCTGCGTGAAAACCTCACCATGGGTTTACCGACCCCTGGCGACAGCCAGATCATGCGGGCGGCTGAGCGGACTGGTCTCGACAAGGTGATCCAGAGTCATCCCAAGGGTCTCGAACTCGAAATTGCGGAGGGTGGGCGTGGCTTGTCCGGTGGACAGCGGCAGCTGGTCGGCTTGACCCGGATGCTGCTTGCACGCCCCCGGATTCTCTTGCTCGACGAACCGACCGCCTCGATGGATTCGGCCCTCGAGGCCCGTGTCATGAAGCACCTGTTCGAGGAAATGCCCCCGGAAGCCAGTGTGATTGCGGTGACCCACAAGCCCGCGCTCCTGCCGTATGTCCAGCGCCTGATCGTTCTGGATCGGGGCAAGATCGTGCTCGATGGTCCCCGCGATCAGGTGCTTGCTCGACTGCGTCAGCCCACACCGGCGTCAGGTCCGGCCGCTCCGGCCAGCGAGACGGTCGTTGCGACGGGCGCCCCCGCTGCGAATGCAGGGGGCGTGACGGCAGGGCAGCGGATGGCTCACGGCGGTGCAGCCGTCCCTCTTCGATGATCGAACGGCAGATTTCATGAAACTTTTCTGGTTCCTCGAATCGGGTGAAGCCGATGCCCGCGCGAATGCAGCATTGAAGTTGCGCGGCTCCCGGATGGTCCTGTGGACGACCGCGCTGTCGTTGGCCATCTTCGTGACCTGGGCTTACTACGCCGAGATCGACCAGATCACTCGAGCGCCGGGAACGGTCATTGCCAGCCAACGCTCCCAGCTGATCCAGTCTCAGGACGGCGGAACGATCGAACAGTTGATGGTGCAGGACGGTGATGTCGTCGAACGCGATCAAGTCCTGGTCAAGCTCGAAAAAGCTCGGCCCGAGGCCTCGTTCCTCGAGGCCCGCGCCAAGGCGGTCGGCCTGGCTGCGACGGTGGCGCGGCTTCGCGCCGAGGTGTTCGGCGGTCAGCCCGCCTTTCCACCGCAGCTCAAGGACTATCCGCAATTCCGGGATAACCAGCTGTCGCTGTTTCGAAAACGCCAGGCGGCCATCAATGAAGAACTCGAGGCACTTGAATCTCTGGCCGGTCTGGCGAAGCGCGAACTCGATTTGACGCGCCCGCTTCTCAAGACGGGCGATGTCAGTCAGACCGATGTACTCAGGCTCGAGCGCCAGCTGGCCGAAATTCGCTCCCAGGTCACCAACAAGCGAAATCGTTATTTTCAGGATGCACAGGCCGAACTCAGCAAGGCACTTGAAGACCTCGCCGCAGTCGAGCAGACCGTCGCCCAGCGGCTCACCCAGGTCGAGCAGACCGAGCTTCGCGCACCGGTCCGGGGCGTCGTCAAGAACATTCGCATCACGACCCGCGGCGGCGTGATCCGGCCCGGCGAGGAGGTCATGCAGATTGTCCCCCTCGAGGACGACTTGCTGATCGAGGCCCGGGTCATGCCGGCCGATATCGCGTTCATCAAGCCCGGCCTGTCCGCCACCGTCAAGATCGATGCATACGATTACACGATTTACGGTGATTTACCGGGCAAGCTGACCTACATCAGTGCCGACACCCTGACTGAAGACCTCAAGCAGGGTGAACAGCCGTACTATCGGGTTCGAGTTCGAAGTGAAGGTCGACGGTTCAGCGCGCGTCCGGATGAGGAACTCGAGATCCAGCCCGGCATGACCGCAACCGTTGAAATCCGTACCGGTAGCAATACTGTCCTCAACTATCTGATCAAGCCTGTCGTCAAGACCTTGTCCGTGGCCTTGCGCGAGCGTTGATCGGCCTCTAGACGCATCATGAACCCAAGATCCAATTCCTTTGGCCTCGGCCCGCGATCCTCCTCCGGTCCGAGACGCTCGCGCCCTGCGCGTGTCGGGCATTGTGTAGCCTTGCTCGACGATCGCTTTATCGCCTGGCTGTCGCAGCGGGACTGCGAGCCCGGGTCAGAGCCAGTGCTTCAGCGCCGTGGTCTTGGACGTCTGCTCGGTCGTCTGTTGTTTGATGCCGGGATTGACGCGAGCATCAAGCGAATCTACTGGTATACCGATCGACCCGACGGCCTGCTGTGTGACGAGCAGATCGTACGGCCGATCAGCGCGCTGTCTCCCGAGGCCGGCGACCACGAGTCCCCGGGCCTTGAGGCCTGGGGGGCGATTGAGCGTGATCTCCAGGCCTTGTCCCAGGCGCAGGCCTTCGACCTGATCCTCATCGCCAGTGACGACGAGCGCTTGACCCTCGCAATCAACGAAGCGCAGTTGCGGGGGGCTTCCGTATGCTTGCTTGCGGATGACTCAGTCAGCGACTACGCAACCCTGTGTATCGAGGAGCCCGAGTGGGCGGCATTGCTCGCTCAGGCGGACCGTCGACTTGTGGTTCGACCCACCGATCTGACCGAGCTCAGAGGCCTGCCGGTTCGCGTCGGAGCAGATGACGGTCTTGGGGATGGGCCGTCCGCCGAGCAGTCATTGATCGAGGAGGTCGTGCGCGCATGGTGGGCCGATCAGAGCGACGATGCA
>JBDLRB010000079.1:0-20446 GCA_039800205.1 Pseudomonadota bacterium
TCACGACCAAGGCGCAGTACATGGCGGCGCCCGAGCGCTTCGTTCTTGAAACGACCGGGCTGCCGCTGGAAATGCGTACGGTCTGGGACACGATGTACACCACGGGTTCGACGTCTGGACAGCCGACCCCGTTCGTATCGACCAGTTACGACTTCTACAGCATCCTCGCCCTGCAGCGAAATATGCTTCGCTTGCGTGGGGTCACCCCCGATGATCTGATCGCCAATCTGTTTCCCCTGACACCGGCACCGCATGGCGCGTGGACGCGGGTGCTCCATGCCGCCGCCAGCCTGGGGGTGCCGGTGGTGAGCCTCCTGCCGGGCAATCCTTCGCCGTATTTCGAGATGGGGCGAGCGCTGGATCAGGTCGTCGACGAACTGGTCCGGCAGCAGCCCACGGTCTTATGGGGCGTGCCCAGCTATGTGCATCGCGTCCTGGGGCGGGTCCTTGAGCGAGGGCTCGAGCTCGAGCGCGTGCGGCTCGTGTTCGTGACGGGCGAGGCCTTGGCCGAGACGGGTCGTGCGCAGATGATCGATCAACTGCGGCGTGCGGGCGCCCAGCATGCATCGATCAGTATTTCTTATGGCTCAACCGAAATGCAGGGCGGTATGGTCGAATGCCGACCCGGCAGCGGTTTTCATAACCCGCTTCCGGCTCGCATCCTGATTGATATCGTCGATCCGGTCTCGCATCGGGTCCTCGAAGATGGTGAACTGGGTCTGGTCACGCTCAGCCATCTGGATCGCTATGGAACCGTGCTGCTTCGCTACGCGCTGGGAGATCTCTCGATCCGAACGCGCGAGCGCTGCCCCCATTGCGGCGCAATCACGGATCGTTTGATCCGAACGCCTTCCCGCCATGATGAGCTGGTGAAGGTCAAGGGGATGCTGATCAATCCGTCGGCGCTGGTTTCCGCCCTGGACGATCGTCTGGGGGCCCGGCCCTATCAGTTGCGTGTGCTGCCCGTCGATCCGGAGCGACCCCTCGCCGGCGATCGACTGGTACTGGTGTGCTCGGGTGGGCCGGGTGCGGCAGCGTCCGAAGGCAAGGCGCTGACCGATCTCATCAAGCAAAGCTGTGGGGTCACGCCCGAGGTTTTACAGGTTGACGCGGCCGAGCTTCAGGCGGCCCAGGCGTCCTGGAAGGCCAAGAAATTCGTCGATATGCGTTGAGCCCGTGCGTGGGCTGAATCAGCGCTGACCCAGGTAGAGCCGTGCGACGCGTTCGTCGCCGATCAGGTGTGCCGCCTGATCGCGAATTCGCACGGTGCCCTGTTCCATCACGCATCCCCGATCCGAGATCGAGAGCGCCTTGCGGACGTTTTGTTCGACCATCAGAATGGCCTTGCCCTGAGCGCGCAGGATCTGCACGTTTTCGAACACCGTATCCACCATGCGTGGGGCCAGGCCGATCGAGGGCTCATCCAGCATGACCACCGCTGGGTCGAGCAGCAGGGTGCGCGCGATCTCGAGCATGCGTTGCTCGCCGCCGGACAGTGCCCCCGCAAGTTGCCGGGCTCGCTCCCGCAGGATGGGAAAGAGCGTCAGAACGCGCTCGGTCCGTTCACTCAGCAGCGCTTTGTCGCGCAGGCTGTAGCCGCCCATCCAGAGGTTTTCCTCGACCGTCAGTCTGGGGAACACGCTGCGGTGCTGCGGCACGTAGGCGAGGCCCGCCGCCAGCAGATGTTCGGAAGGCAGTGCGCTGACATCGCGGTCGTGGATCAGGATGCGGCCCGTTCGAATCGGGACCAGATTGAAGACGGCGCGCACCAGCGTCGACTTGCCAGCGCCGTTATGACCGATCAGGGTAATGATCTCACCGGCGTGCACCTCCAGATCGACGTCCTCGACGATCAGGCGGCCCCCATAGCCAGCACAGACGTGCTCAAGGCGCAGGACGACGTTCATCCCAGATACGCCTCCCGAACGGCAGCACTCGCCTGAACTGCGGCGGGCGTTCCCCGTTCGAGTACCCGACCTTGATGCATCACGATGATCTCGTCAGCCATCGACATGATGAATTCCATGTTGTGCTCGACCAGCAGGATCACCGACGGGCGCTCACGGTGCATCACCTTGATGAAGTCCCCCAGGACCTGTAGCAGGGAGGGATTGACCCCGGCCGCAGGCTCGTCGAGCAGCAAGAGCCTGCAGGGCTTGATGAATGTACAGACGATCTCAAGGAGCCGCCTCTGGCCGAACGACAGGCTGGAGGCGGGGGACTGTGCGTAATCGCTCAGGCGGACCAGGTCGAGCAGTCGTCGGGCCTCGGCGTTGAATTGTCTGCGCGTCTGGTCTGATCGCGTGAAGACCTGTGCAAGGGCTGACCCGAGTCGTTTGGGTTGTGCGGCATACAAGATGTTGTCAAGACAACTTTCTTCTGGAAGAACTCGACACTCCTGAAAGGTTCGCGCCACGCCAAGCGATGCGATACGGTGCGAGGGCCACCCCGTGACATCCTGTCCGCCCAGCAGCACCTGTCCGGCATCCGGGCGGACAATCCCTGCAACCGTGTCAAACAGCGTGGTCTTGCCGGCCCCGTTGGGGCCGATCAGACCGTAGATGCCGGGGCCTTCGATATCGAAACTGACCTGGTCGAGCGCCACGACGCCGCCGAAGGTGCGGCGGATCGATCGAATCGACAGGCTCTGTGCGGAAGCGCTCATGCGCGACGGAGCAGAATGCTCATGAAGACCGCCGTCTCAGCCGGCGCCAGCCCGTCTCGAGCAGCCCCACGAGGCCCGTTGGGGCGTAGAGCGTGATCACAACGAGCAGGGTGCCAAAGATCACCAGTCGCCATTCATTGGCCATTCGCAACCATTCAGGCAGACCGACGTAGAGGAGTGCGCCCAGGGCAGGCCCAGCCAGCGAGCCGGCCCCACCAATGATGACGATCAGCACCATGTTGATGCTCTCAAGCATGGTGAAACTGGAGGGTGCAGCGACCCTGAGAAACGAGACGTGCAACACGCCGCCGAAGCCGGCCAGGGCCGTGCCGATTGCGAAGATGGCCGTCTTGTAGGCCAGCACGTTGACACCTCGCGCACGCGCCAGTCGCTCGTCCTGTCGAATCGCCGAGAGCGTCCGCCCCAGATCCGAGCGAACGACCAGATACTGCAGGGTGAAGGCGAGCAGTGCGCCGCCCAGCGCAATCCAGTAAAAATGCTTGAGCGGTCCGAATGAAATCGACCACTCACCGACGTGCAGCGGCGCGGGTCTGGGTACGCCAGGAAGGCCCGCTGCGCCGCGGGTGACCGCATCCCAGTTGTTCATGACTGCGAACAGGATCAGCCCGAAGGCGAGCGTGACAATCATGAAAAAGTGCCCGCGAAAACGAAAGCACAGCATACCGACGAGCGCGCCGGCCAGACCGGCACACAAGGTGCCACAGACCAGTGCCAGGCTGAAGGGCAGTCCGGCGTCGATCATGAGCACGGCCGCAACATAGGCGCCCACCCCGGAAAATCCCATGTGACCCAACGAGACCAGACCGGTGTAGCCCAGCATCAGGTTGAGGCCGATCGCCGGAATCACCAGAATGCTCGCGAGGATCAGCACGTGCAGCAGGTAGGGTTGCTGTGCGGTCCAGATCGGCGCGCTCAGCAGGAGGGCGAGGACGCCCGCGAGCGCCAGTGTCGAGGCCTTCAGCTTCATTCGCGTCAATCCTCGCCGCGCATACGCTGGCCAAACAGGCCCTGAGGGCGCAGAAGCAGGATCGCGATCATTACGATGAAGGCGATCGAATCGCGGTAGTCGGTTGGAATCACCAGTGTGGAGACCGACTCGGCGACCCCGAGGATCAGGCCCCCCACTACTGCGCCGGTCACGCTGCCCATGCCGCCCAGCAGGATCCCCGCCAGTCCTTTGACGAGCGGGACATCGCCCATCTGCGGAAACACCAGAAACAACGGCCCGATCAGGCAGCCGCCCAGCGCCGCAAGCATGCAGCCGATCGCAAAGGTGCTCCATTGCACACGCGCGACCGGGATGCCGACCACCCGCGCAGCCTCCTGGCTCTGGCTGGTCGCCCGGATTGCAGTACCGAAGCGGGTGTATTTCAGAAAGAGCCCGAGGGCCAGCACCATCAGGAGCGTGATGACAATGATGCCCAGGTGATGGACGCTGAAGCGCAGGTCTCCGACGCTGACATGCAGGTCGGTGGTGGCGACACGCCACTGCAGCGCGTTCGCCCCCCAGAGCGCAACGATGAGGTTCTCGAGCGCGAGAATCAGCCCGAGGGACGCGATGACCTGATTGCGGAGATGACCCGTCAAAGGTCGAAATACGCGGCGCTCGATCACGATGCCGATCAGGGCCAGCGTCACCATCGAGAGCAGGACCGCGAGCAGGTAGCTGCCGGTGAGCTGGCTGTAGAAGAAGTGGCCCAGGTAGCCTCCCAGTGCAAAGAGTACGCCGTGGGCGAAGTTGACCACATGCATCACGCCATAGATCAGCACCATGCCCAAAGCCACGAGCACGTAGATCGATCCCATCATCAGGCCGTTGATGACCTGTTCCAGCAAGACCTCGCCCATGGGTTCGATGCGATCTCAGCCGGCGCCGCAATCGGCTTTTGCGCTCTCCGGATACAGGATGCGACGGCGACCATCCGCGCACCACTGCGTCACATAGACGTCCGGATTGGCTTGCCCGCTCGCGTCGAACTGGATGTTGCCGGTGACGCCGGGGTGATTGATCCTGGCCAGCGCGTCGCGAAGTGCCTTGCCTCCGCTGACCGTGCCAGCCGCCTTCATGGCCGCAACCGCGACCATCAGGCCATCATAGGATTGCGCGGCAAAGCCGTGAGCCTCTTCACCGTACCGGGCCTTGTAGCGATCGCTGAAATTGCGGATGCGGGGCAGACTGGCATTGGGCGGGAAGGCGTTGTACTGCGTCATGCCTTCGAGCTTCTGTGCATCCAGCCGCTTGAGAAACCGGTTGGAGCCCATCGCGAGCGTGCCGATCAGATTGATCTTCAGACCTGCGTCACGAATTTGCCGGATCGCGAGACTGCCGGGTTCTTCGTCCATCAGCAGCATCACGGCCTGCGACTTGTTGTTCCGCAGATTGGAAATGTGGCTGGCGAAATCGACCTCGCCCACATTGAAGTAGCCGACGTAGCCCTGTTTGGCGGCGGGCAGCAGCGTGCGCATGCCATTGACGCCGCCCCGGCCCGCATCGTTGTTCCAGGCAATGAACGAGACCGGCGACCACCCCTGTTGTTTGAGGAACTCGGCCAGCGCCACGTTCAACTGGTTGGTGTGTGCATTGACCCGGAACAGGTACGGATTCTTTTGTTGAGTCAGATTGGGTCCGGTCGGGACGGTGAGGATCAGGGGCATCGAGTAGTCCTGCGCGATCGGCGCGATCGCGGCGGCGACGCCCGAAGACAGTTCGCCCAGGACGACGGGGACCTTGTCGACGGTTGCCAGTCGCTGCATGGCCGAGGCGCCTTCGCTCGGATTGGCTCGGCTGTCGTACACCTTGAGTTCAACCTTGTACTGCGTGCCAGCGACCGTAAATCCGCCCGCAGCGTTGATCTCATCGGCGGCGAGCTTGAAGCCGTTCATCTGGAACACGCCGGGCGCAGCCAATGGGCCGGTCAGTGCGGTGACGACGCCGAATTGCACGGTCCGGGTCTGTGCGGTGACCGCCGTTGAGGCCGTCAGCGCGGCGGCGATCGCTGTTGAATAGGCCAGACGGCACAAGGTGATGCGCATGGTGTGTCCCCCTTTGATGAATCCGGTTGTGCGGATGAGTGGAAGCGCCCGATCGACGGGTGACTTCCATTTTTTATGGATCGGATTGTGACACGAAGCGTGGGCGGACGGCCATCCCTGAAGCTGCGTGCCATCGAGCCTCAGCCGGAGGGCAGCATTGCGATCAGATCCTCGGTGGTCCGAACGTCTGCAAAAAACTGAGCCAGAGAATCAAGTGCCGCCTGATGTTCTGCGGGCGATCGTGCGGCGTTGGCGTCGCAGGCGACCAGGGTCTTGAAGTCGGCCATCATCGCGTCACGCGCCGAGGCCTCACAGCAGACATTGGTGAGCGTACCGGTGATGATCACCGTATCGACCCCGCGCGCGCGCAGCCGATCCGGGATCGCACAGGCGCCCGGGAAGAAGGCACTGTAGCGCTTCTTGGGGCAAACGATGTCCTGGGGCTGGACATCGAGATCGGGCCACAGTGCATGCAGGGGGTGGCCCGGTGACAGCGCATCAAGAATGGATTGCGCAAGCGCCGGGCTGACCATATGGTCAAAAAAAAGCGGCCACGCGTCAGGGCCCTCACGCTGGAAGGTGGCCTGGGCAAAGGCGACGGTGCCGCCCGCAGCGCGCAGTGCCCCAGCCAACCGGTTGATCTGCGGCACGATCGTCCGGGCCGCAGGGGTTTCGGAAGGCGCACCCGGCTCCAGGAAGGCGCGCTGCATGTCGATGACGACCAGCGCCGTCCGTTGAGCGTCGAGCGAATCGAAGAGCGAAAGCTTTCCGTTTCGCCGGGCGAGCAGCCGCGCCACGATTTCGGGCGACAGTCCATTCGATTCAGCAGTGGGGGATGTCATGCGTTGAGCTCCTGTGCATCGTCAACCGTCGTTCGGATCGTAGTCCTTTTGAGCGGATGATCAAAGGCCGGGCGCTGTGCCTTCCGGGGTTGGGTGTCTTACACGGCGAGTAGGGCCTCCCGAGGCCGCACTGGCGAAGCCCCGGCAGACTGAGCGACAATAAGCGATGAACTTCGCGCCGCTCATTGCACTCATTCGAGACCGCCTGCCGGGCGTTTGGGCGGTGTATGGCTTTGGCAGCCGCGTGCGTGACGGTGCGTCGGGCGCGCGAGGAATACGCGGCCGCCGGCGGATCGTTTGCGTCCGATTTCACCCGGCAGGTGCTCGAACGTGAACAAGCGGCGGCTGCCGGCCGAGACGCTTCGACGCGATGACAGGTCGGCCAACAAGAGGGGCTCATCGATGAAATGTGCCACTGAACCGGGCGCGGAAGCCTTGATCGATCAGGCGCGACGGTTTGCGCGCGAGCAGGTGGCGCCCCGTGTACTTGCCTGGGAGCGCGAACGCCGGATGGGTCGAGAGACCATCCGCGCCGCGGCTCAGCTTGGCCTGTGCGCCATCGAGGTGCCGCCCGAGCACGGCGGCCTGGGGCATCCGTATTCGGTCAAGTGCCGCATCGCCGAGCAACTGGCAGCGATCGACTACGCCTTTGCCTTTTCCTTGATCAACACTCAGAACGTGGCCAACAAGCTGGCTCGGGAGGCCTCGCCCGCGGTGCGTGAGCGTTTCGTGCCGGCGCTGATGAAGGGCGACCTGATCGGCTGTACGGCCTTGACCGAGCCGCACGCGGGGTCTGACTTTGCCGCGATCGGCCTGCAGGCACGACGGGTCGACGGCGGCTGGCAACTCGATGGTCAGAAGGCCTGGATCACCAACGCAACGGAGGCCGATGTCGCGATCGTGTATGCGCAGACCGAGCCGGGTTCAGGCGCGCGCGGGATCGCTGGTTTTGTGGTGGACCTGCGTCGTTCGGGGGCGGAACGTGAGCCGGGCTATGCGCTGGCCGGTCAGCATGCGATCGGGACCGGGGGGTTCCGGCTTGACGGTTATCTCGCAAGGGATGACGAGATGCTTCAGCCCCCGGGGCGCGCATTCCGAACGGCGCTCCGTTCAATCAATGGGGCACGGACTTACGTCGCCGCGATGTGCTGTGGGATGGTCGGCGAGGCGCTCGATATCGCGCTTCGTCATGGTGAATCCCGTGAGAGTTTCGGTGCTGTGCTCGCCGATCACCAGGGGTGGCGTTGGCGCATGGCCGAGGCGGCCAGCGAACTGGCGGCGTGTCGGCTGATGGTCGCGACCTCCGCCGCACGGATTGATGCCGGCGAGGATGCCCAGACGATTGCAGCCCAGGCAAAGCTCCTGGCCACACGCATGGCTGATCGGCAGATTGCAGCGCTCGCGCAGGCGATGGGTGCAACGGGGTTGCGTGAAGAGCTGCCGTTCGGGCGTCATGCCGTCGGCGCGCGAGTCGCAAATTTCACCGACGGCTCGAGCGAGATGATGCTCGAGCGGATTGCTGCGGGATTGCGGGCGGGGTTGTCACAGACGTGACTGCCTGCCCACTTCTACATCGAAAGGATGCTCCATGACGACCCAGGATCGCCCCCCTCTGACCAGGCCTGCCCCTCAGGCAACTGCGCGCGCGAGCGGACGCTTGCGGGTGGAGGGTGCCGAACTCCACTATGAAGTGAGTGGCCAAGGGCCGGTCATTGTGTTCGCGCATGGTCTGGGCGGTAATCACATGTCCTGGTGGCAGCAGGTGGCCCACTTTCAGCTCACGCACACGTGCGTGAGCTTTGCGCACCGGGGCTTCTTTCCGTCGTCCGTGGACGCGGGCGACCCCGATCCGATGCGCTATGCCGACGATCTGCTCGCGTTGCTGGACCACCTTCGGGTCGACCGGGCCCACCTCGTGGGTCAGTCGATGGGGGGTTGGACCGTCATCGAGTTCTGCCTGCGCCATCCTCAACGGGTCAAGGGGCTCGTCTTGTCGGCCACCACCGGTTCGATCGATCCCATGCGTATGAAGGCCCTGGACGCGGGAGCCCTTGAGGTCTGGACCCGCGATTCAGCCCAGGCGACGGAGACCCTGCGATCCACCGGGGGCCACCCCGCAGCGGGTGAGCGGATGGCGTCCGAGCAGGCGGCGCTGCATGTGCTCTACCAGCAGATTGACGGCTTGTCGCGGCCCCTGAACAAGGAGGCGGTGCGCGCCGGACTGCACTCGATGCGCAAGCGCGCGCCCGATGAGCTCGCTGCGACAGGGGTCCCCGTGCTGCTCGTCTCGCCCGAGGAAGACATCGTGATCGCGCCGCTCGCGCTGCGCGCACTGGCCCGCGAGCTTCCTGAAGCCCGTCTGGCCATTGTGGAGGCTGCGGGGCATTCGCCGTATTTCGAGCGCGCGTCAGTATTCAACCGACATCTGGAGGCGTTTTTTCAGTCGGGCAGTGCTGAGGCTTGACCGGGCGAAGGCAATGGTGCTCTGCATGGTGGCGCCAGGGGGAACGGCCGATTCTCAATTCTGACAGCGCTCCGTCAGAAAATCTCTCAGTACCTGGTTTGCCCTCTGGTGCTCATCGTGGTCGGCCTCGGTGGCCGTGACAGGCAGACCATATCGGTTGGCAAGCGCCTGCCCCAAGGGGCCATGCTGGCTGTTGTCAATGACAACCTGAACGGGTGTTCGAGGCGCTTCGGCGGGGTCGCGTCGGGGCAGGCGAGCGAGTGAGCTTTCAGCGCCGAAGTGCCCGACCGATCGGAGGGTGACCGCGCCTGCAATCGGCCCCAGGCGGCTCTCCGCGCGGGCAACCTCTGCGGCGCTTGCCATGGGTCGGTCATAGATCACCCCGCCCAGTCGTTCGCCACGCCACTCCGCCTCCGCGTGAATGCGCGCAGCAACCGCTGCGCCCAGCGAGTAGCCGCGCACGATGATTTTTTCAGGGGGAAAGCCCAGATCACGCAGGTGCCTGAATGCGCGCAAACCGTCGTCGATGACGGTGCGCGGGGTGACATCGATCGGGGCGCTGTCACCGAAGCCCCGGTAGTTGATTGACAGAAGATTCAATCCGCCCGCGTAGTGGGGACCGACTTCACCGGCAAAGTCTGAAACATAGGGCTCAGAGCGTGAATGGGATCCACCGAGAAAAAGGACGACCGGGCGCGCAGTGTCAAACGCTTGCTGTCCTGCCTTGGCGGATACAGTCAGGCATTGCAGCCGATCGGCGTCGGCCGGCGCGCCGATCGCATATTGGGTGTTCACCTCTGGCGAGTGTTTGAGCAGGCTCAACTCGGTGCGCGCCGAATCAGAGAGTTGAGTGCGTTGCCGCTGCGAACCAAAGACTTCCGAGCGCATATACGCACCCACTGCCTCCGCTGGACGGGGCAGGATCCGCTTGATCGAATCGTCCGATAGCCCGGAGGGATTCGGCGATGGCACGGGGTTCAGGTGATCTCGGAACAGCGCTGCGAGTTCGCTCCCGCCCACCCGATTGTGGTGGGCGCTCAGGTAGGTGTCAATTTGAGCGCGGGCCTGAAGACTCAGACCCGCGCGTTCGTAAAGGCTTCGGATCGCCTGCGCGGTCGCGTCCATTTTGCTGTCGCGGCGTGCAAAAAACCGAGCGGCTCCCTTGCGTTCGAACGCCATATCGCGATCCTTGCTGGTGTGCATCAGCTTCAGGACGCCGGATTTGCCGTCGATCTGGGTGGCGAGTTCGGTCAGAACCGTTCGGGCAGCCTCTTTCTCAAGATTTTGAAGGCCCGCAAGCCCACGGATCGCTGGCGCGTGATCGCCGCCTGTAATTCGGGTAACCATGATCTGTCCTGTCGGGTGTCGTTGCGTTCGTCCCTTATCTTAGCGTCCAGCACTTCGTCAATATCGAGCTTCGGAAACGAAGAATTCGCAGGAGCATACCCATCCCGGGCGGGGTGGCCTGCGCGGTATGATCAGCCCCATTCAAAAACTTGAGGGGGATAGAGGGATGAATCAGCCAGGAATGGTTCAGGATCAGGTGGTGCTTGTCACCGGTGCGGGGGGCGGAATCGGGCGGGCGATTGCGCTCGCCATGGCGCGCGAGGGCGCCTGGGTCGTTGTCAATGACATCGGTGCGTCAGTCAACGGCGAAGGCAACGACGCGGGGCCCGCGCAGCAGGTGGTGAACGAAATCATCGCAATGGGTGGGCAGGCAGTGGCCAACACCGATAGCGTGGCCGACCCCGCCAGCGCCGCGCGGCTCGTGAAAACCGCGATCGAAGCGTTCGGTCGGATCGACGTCGTGGTGAATAACGCAGGCATTTTGCGCGACCGAATCTTCCACAAGATGAATGCTGAAGAGTGGGATTCGGTGATCAAGGTGCATCTCTACGGCACCTACCACGTCAGCCGTGCCGCCGCACCATACTTCAAGGATCAGGAGTCGGGCGTTTACATTCACATGACGTCCACATCGGGTCTGGTGGGCAACTTCGGTCAGGCCAACTATGCAGCGGCCAAGATGGGGGTGGCTGCGCTCTCGAAGTCGATCGCGCTCGACATGCAGCGCTTCAACGTCCGTTCCAACTGTATTTCGCCCTTTGCCTGGAGCCGCATGATTGGCGCAATCCCGACCGATACGCCCGAGCAGCAGGCCCGCGTCGAGCGGATCAAGCAGATGACCCCCGACAAGATTGCGCCGCTCGCAGTCGCGCTGGCTGCGGAGTCCGGCCGTCATGTGACCGGGCAGATTTTTGCGGTACGTAACAACGAGGTCTTCCTGATGAGCCAGCCTCGGCCCGTGCGCTCGGTGCACCGTGGCGAGGGCTGGACGCCGCAGACGGTGGCCTCGCATGCCTTGCCCGCTTTGCAGGCGAGTTTCTACCCGCTTGATCGATCGGCGGATGTGTTCAGCTGGGACCCGGTCTGAGAACGGGATTGTTGCGGTACCATGAAACACCAAATCAAGGAGACACGCATGATTCGAGCGTACGCTGGATTGAGGTCGTTGGCGGCGGCCGGTGTTCTGATGGGCGCGGCCCTCTGGGGCACATCGAGCGTCTCGGCCCAGGCCCTTCCCCCTGCAGGCAGCACGGTGCGTCTGGTAGTGGGTTATGCCCCGGGGGGCCCGGTCGATGCTGCAGCACGACGTTTCGCACCCCACTTTTCTCGCGAGATCGGTCTGCCAGTGGTGGTGGAAAACCGTCCCGGCGCCGGGGGCGCGATCGGGGGCGACTCAGTCGCCAAAGCGCCGCCCAATGGCCTGATGCTGTTCTACGCGGCCAGTCCAACGATGACCATCAGCCCGCACGTGCTCAAGGCCATGCCCTTCGATCCGATCAAGGAAATGGCGCCGGTGGCCCCGATCGTCAGCTATGCCAACGTGCTGGTCGCCAACCATCAGCAGCCCTTCAAGTCGGTCGCCGAGTTGATTGCTCATGCGCGCGCCAATCCTGGCACGGTGACCTACGGTTCAGCGGGCCTGGGTGCGTCGAATCATCTGAGCGGCGAACTGCTGGCGCTGCGCACCAACACGCAAATGCGCCATGTGCCCTACCGAGGCAACGCGCCCGCGATGACTGATGTGATCGGTGGCCAGATCAGCATGATGTTCGACATCATCGGCAGCGCGCGCAACTACGTCGCAAGCGGTCGGGTCCGCGCACTTGCGGTCACCTCGCCCCAACGCAACCCGTCCATGCCGGATGTGCCCACCATGCGAGAAGCGGGTGTCCCCGATCTCGAGGTCGGCGGCTGGTTCGCATTGTTTGGTCCTGCGCGCCTGCCCGCAGAGATGGTTGCGCGTTACAACGAGGCCACCCGCAAGGCCCTGGCCAACGACGAACTGAAGGCGCGCTACACCGAACAAGGCTACGATCTGTGGGTGGGTTCGCCGCAGCAGCTGGGCGAGCGGACGGCTCGTGAGCTGGCCCTCTGGGCCCCGGTGGCCAAGGCCATTCCCAAGAATTGACGGTGGGTGAGGCCTTGGCGGTTCCAGGATCGGCTCGTCCGGCGGAGGTCTGGCGGGCGGGTCCTGGGTCGGTCGTTCCCGCGAGCGGGTCGGCCCTGCGGCTGCACGATTTGTTCGATCGGCGGCTTCAGGCCGATCCCGATCAGGCGTTTCTGATCGGTCTCGATGACACACTGACGCTACGTGATATTGCAGTGTGGGTCGATCGGCTGGCCGATGAATTGAGCGAGGCGGGTGTTCGACGGGGCGATCGTGTGCTCACGGTGGCAGAGAACAGCGCGCCTCATGTAGCGCTGGTGCTCGCCTGCAGTCGCCTGGGCGCATGGTCGTGCGGTGTCAACGCCCGGGCTTCGAAGGGCGAGTTGGCGAAGCTTGCGGGCATGGCCGATGCGCGCATCAGTTATTTCACCACCGGCGTGTCCGATGCGGCCCGCGCCCATGCGCGCGACGCGGGGGCCGGGCCCAGTGCGATCGAAGGGCTGTCCCGCAGTGCGCCGCGTTCGATGGCCCGCGCCGAGGAAGGCGAACTCGCCGATTCCGTGGCGGCGATGATCTTCACCTCGGGGACGACCGGAGAGTCCAAGGGCGTCATGGTTTCGCATGCGGGGCTGACCCATTTTGGTTGGGTGTCGGCCGAGTCCCGTCGGCTGAGTCCGCAGGACCGCTCGTATGCGTGTATTCCGATGACCCACATCTTTGGTTTGGCGACGGTGCTTGCCGCCTCGCTGCACGCGGGCTCGGCGCTTCTGATGCGCGCCCGCTTCGATCCGGCCGAAGTCGTCGACGCATTGGCTCAGTATGGACTCTCCCAGTTGCAGGGGCCGCCTGCGATGTTCACGCGACTGCTCTCGTACCTGGACGATCGGGGGATCGCCCGACCCGAGGCGCCTGCGCTTCGCTATCTGTATGCGGGGGCGGCACCGCTTGATCTTGGACTGAAGCGTGCGATTGAGGCCCGCTTCGGGCGTCCGCTTCACCACGGTTACGGATTGTCGGAGTACGCGGGGGCCTTGTGCCTGCCGCAGTTGGATGAATGGCGAGACGACAGTGCCGCCGGTTACCTGGTTGTCGGGGGCGAATTGCGCATTGTCACCGCGGAGGGCCGGGAAGCTGCCGTGGATGAGGTCGGCGAGATCTGGATGCGCGGGATCGGCTTGATGCCCGGCTACTTCCGGAACGACGAGGCGACGGCAGCCGTGATGAGGCCGGGCGGTTGGTACGCCAGTGGCGACCTGGGCCGGATCGACCCCAACGGGGCCTTGCACATCGTGGGTCGTCTGAAGGAAATGATCATCCGTTCAGGCTTCAATGTGTACCCGGCCGAGGTCGAGCGTGTCCTCAACGAGTTGGCGGGTGTGGTACGCAGTGCGGTCATCGGGCGCCGCGAGGCCGACGGCAACGAGGAGGTGATTGCCTTCCTTGAAATCGCGCCGGGCGCGTGCGCCCCAGCGCCCGAGCAGGTTCAAGCGCACGTCGACGAACACCTTGCGCCGTACAAGCGCCCGACTCAGGTGATCCACAGGGACGCCTTTCCGATGACGTTGAGCGGCAAGGTCCTGAAGCGTGAATTGCTGGCTTCGATTACGCCCGAGACGGAATCGGGCAATGTGCCTCCTTCTCAACCAGATCGTAGACAAAAATAAATTTCGCCATGCCGGTCAGCAGACCGGCCACCATACCCAGCTCGAAGATCTGTGCATCGTCGAAGAATTCGCGCAGCGCGTGATGCAGTTCGGGGTCGAGCGAACCGGTCTGGTTGTTCATTGAGATTCGATCGGCCAGACGCAGCACAGCACGGTCCCGTGCATCGAAGACCGGAGCGTCTTCCATCATGATCGAGGCGAGCTGATCGGCGGTCACGCCTGCCCGCAGCGCCGCCTGGCTGTTGCCGCGATTGCAGTAAGCACAGCCGTGTGTCATGGAGAGCCGGTAGCGCAGGAGCTCCTTTGTCCGGACATCAACGCGACCGCCGTAGAACAGTTGTCCGTAGAAGGAGTCCTTGTACCACTCGATGAGTTCGGGGGCATTGGCACCCACCTCGATCAGGGTGGCATCGTCGCGTAGCGCGAGGGCGTCCGCGTGGTCCTTTTGCAGGCGGGGGCTCATCTGGTTGCGCGGGACGCGCGCGAGCAGGGGGTTGGGCATGGTCTGGCACTCCGATTCAGCGGCGAGGAGTCCGAAGCATAACGCTGCATCGGACCGGACGGCGTCTGGCCCAGGGAGACTTCAGTTCATCGTCACGCCCTTCGGTTGCGTGACACCGCGCGCGACGGCGGGTCGTTGGGCGAGCGTGCTCCGCCAGCGGACAACCGACGGAAACTCGGCGAGATCCAGGCCGGTCCATCCGATGCGCTCGACCCACGGGAAGGCAGCGATATCCGCAATCGAATACGCGTCGGCGAGGTATTCGCTGGCGGTCAGTTGCTCGTCCAGTACCCTGTAGCAGCGGGCCACGAGGGCCTTGTAGTGCTCAGTAGCAGCGGGTGGCTTTTCGGGAGCGAGCGCGGTCCAGTGATGCGCTTGTCCGCTGAGGGGCCCGAGCGAGGTCAGCGCGATCATCAACCAGGCCAGGACGTCCTCGCGGGCTTTCCCAGACGGGGGAAGCAGACGACCGAAGCGTTCGGCGAAGGCCAGCAGGATCGCGCCCGACTCAACCAGTACGCGTTGTTCACTGCCCTCGCGCCAGGTGACAATCGGGCGTACCGTGGCGTAGCAAGTCGTCGCAACGATCACTCATCAGTCCGCTACAGGAGGCCCCGATGTCGCGCTTCATGGGTGGCCCGATCAGGCCCCTGCATCCTCAGTCTGGCAGCCGATCGCGGATCGTCTTGATGACGGCGAAAAACTCTCCCCACTCTTTTTCCATCTCCGAGGTAAGCGCCTTCGCTCGCAAAAGGATCGCCTGATCGGCCTCGGAGGCACCCTTCATGGCCCCCTCGATCGCGCCCAGCAGGCGCCCGCGGCCGCGGTCATCCTCCGATCGGTGGGCTTTGCTCATACCCGTTAGCACCTTGATGCGATCGTAGTCCTCGGACGGGAACTCGGCCTTGAGCCGCGATCGTGGCGTCCAACGTGCAATCACCTGGCTGTAAGCCCCAGGCGTACCATCGTTTTGCACATAATCACGCTCGATGAATTTGCGAACCGATCGCTTCTGATCGTCGTCCAGTTCGTCGATGTAGTTTTTGCCCAAAGCCTGCAAGCCCTTGACGTCAGCCGACCGGCAAACGTTACGGAAAACATCCTCGAAGTGACTGAAGTCGAAATCGCTGTTCCAGACACCCGGACTCTTGCGCACACTGAAATTGACGATGGAATCGGGCGCGAAGTGGAGACGTGCCACCGCATTGTCGTAATACTTCCTGAATACACCGTCCAGCCCGAGTTTCACGTCCTCAGGATCTTCAAAGCTCAAGGTCTCGCCGGCGAAATTCAAGCTGATCTTGCCGCCCGGCGCCCAGGTCAGATCCATTTCCCGCCAGGCATCGGTGAAATTGGGGTCGTAAAACTTGAGCTTGAATGTATCGGCGATGGCCTCGCCACTCTTGCCCCCGTATTCGATGAGGATACCCAGCGCGTGCCCGCCGCCTCGGCCCTCCGCGCTCGACGGAGTCACGGTGACAAAGATGCCCTCGGTATGAGGCGCCTTGCCGTTGGCCTTGATTTTGCCGCAGACCTTCAGCAGCGCGCCCATCATTTCGGTTTTTTCGATGGGAATGATCTTGCTGGAGGTTGCGAATATGAGATTTTGTCTGGACCGGAACAACTCGACGTCGGCGCTTTGAGGTCTGAGCACATCCGTTTCGTGCCCGCTGACGTAGGCCGCGGCCAAGTGTCGGCAGACAACGAGGTGGAACAGGCGCTCAACCCGGGGATCAGGCTGCAGACCGGCGGCAGCAAACTGGGCAGCAAAGACCTTGCCTTCGACGATTGCGTTCAAGGCCGGCTCCTTCAGCATCTGCATCCTCTCGCTGATGCGGTCGAGGATGTTCGCGTCATCAAGATCATTGGCTGTGAAGGGGTCGCCCGTATCGGGCAGCAGTCCATTGAAAAACTGGACGAGCTTCGCCTTGTCAACATCTGCAAGCGAAGCGAGGTAAGCGGAAAAATCGCTTTTGTTGTCCGCGAAGACCTTGAGAAACCTGCCGTTGAGCAAGGCGGGCTCGACCGATTCCGAATCTGCAAACTTCCAGGGCAATGAACGCCACGACGCACTCACCTCATCGTTGGGCGCCGAGTCGATCGCGGCCAGGACAGCCTTGGACCAAAGGCCTTCGCTACGCGCCCTGACACGATCGAGCAGCGCGCCATCCCGCTCGCCGAAGTAGTCGAACAATTCGTGTGCAGATTGGCTGATCAGGTCGGTCAGATAAGCTTCGCTGATCGATGAATCCTCCAGCAGGGACGCGAGCACCGATTTGCGAACCGCTGGATCCAGATGACCGAAGACCCAGGAGGAATTGAAGGGGTCATCGTCATCGTGGGCATCGCGATGACCGACCGCGGCGAAGTACTCCACCAGCTTTCCGGTCTGGTTCAATCGCGAGAGCAGCAGTCTGAGGGCGGGGCTATCCTCCTCGAGGGCAGCGTAGCAATCCGACAAATAATCGAGCGCCTCAGGATCGACCGCAACATCGTCACGGACGCCCTCGCACAACTGGGTCAGCAATTCGCTCTGCCGCTGCGATTCCAGTGCCATGAAGAACTTGAGCTTGAGCTCGCGGCTGATGGGCTGGGCGCCCGGAGCGAGGAACTCGGTCTGGGTCTCTTTCCCGAGGGACTTGAATATCTCCGTCCGATCCGGCTCCGAAAGCGGAGAATTTTCATCGCCTGCGAGCACGGTGCCTGCCTGAGCGACGCCGATCGCCGAACAGGTCTGGATCTTGTCTGCCAGCCTGGGCATCCTGCCCAGGGCATTGATCCACTCACCCCCGCTCAGATGCCCGAGCTCGCCGCTGCGCGCGGGCAATTCTGCAACGCGGAGCCCGGCCAGGCAGGCTATGCGTTCCGGACTGCCCTCTTCGAGGCCCTGCAGGATCGCGATCTGCAGCGAGGTGGGCAGACTCGTAATGAATTTCGTCTTGAGCGCGTCCGATCCGAATGCCTTCAGGAGATCGATCGCGGACTCTGTGGCTCGCGTTCTCGAGGCCTGATCCGCTTCGGCGACCGGCTTGCCGGGCGCGAAACATTCGCCCAGCGCCTCCTGGGAGTCAAAACCCGTCAATCGGGCGAAGCATGTGGCGGCATGCTGAGGGGCATCGTCAATCAGGTATTGGTGAATCGCCGCCCGCCGTATCGCAGGATCGGCAGCGTATTTGAACCCCAGGTCGATGCACCTCGCCTCGAGCGATGCGGGATCCAGTGCGCCTGCCTGATGCTTGGGTAGAGCGTCCTTGTAAGCGGCCATGAGGCCAGTGATGGCTTCGCCGTGCTTGCCGGAATCGATCAGCGACCGAAGGGCTTCGCGCCGTTGGGCATGAGACTCGATACCGCGCTCAAGGTCGACCAACGCTCGAGGCGGGGTCAGCGCCCCACCCGCGAGTTCATCCGGCAGTTGCTCGGCCGCATCGCTCACCAGCGCATCAAAGCTGGCACGGACCTGACTGGCCTGTTTAGACAGCCGATCAAGCTCGAGGCTACTCAGCCAGCCTTGCGATTTCCAATTGGATGGCATACCGTCGGGCTTGGCCGCCTTCTCCAATTCGACCTGCCGTTTGGCCAGATCACGCAGGCGGGTGAGCTTGTCGATCAACGAATCAAGCCTGTCCACCTCGGCCTTGACGCTTTCCCGCTCGATCAGTTGTTCCGCACCCCCCAGGCTCTGCTTCAGCTTCTGGGCGCCTTCCGCCGCGCCCGCGATCGCGGTCGTGAGCCGAATGGGCAAACCTCCAGGCTGACCCGCCTTGAAGCACGCCAAGGCTTCATCGAACATCGACTGCAATGTCCGATTTTGATCGGTCAGTTGTACCGATGACGAAATGAGCTCAGCCTTCAGCCTTGTGTCCGCTTTCGGCTGGGCCTCATTGAGCCGCTGCAACATCGGGGCCAGCCGCTCCCACCGCGCGGCTTCGCCCGCCTGCGGCAGCGGGGCTAGAGCATCGTTCATTGACCTCTGGAGCGCGTCGGGCTTGGCCGCGTTCAGGGTCTTGACAAGCTTGACGAAGCTCTCGGTCCCGATTTTGTTGCCGCGGACGGCAAGGTAGCGATCGAGCTCGGCCGTCACCCCCGCGTGCTCACCAAAGGCCGCGGTCACCAGCGCCCTGATGCGCTCGTTGGCTGTCTGATTCTCTGCGCGTTTGCCGAATACCCCGCGGCCCAGCTTGCCGTCCCCCGAAACACGCAGGTAGCCGCCCTGGATCCGACCATCATTCGTGATCAGCGACACCGCCATTTGCACGAGCGCATCGCGCGCCGCCTCGCCGGCGTCCTTGACGCCTTCGACTTCGACCGCCTCGCTCAATTGCGCGAGGGTGGGTACGGGCACTGCAAGGGGATTGATCTTGGCCATAGCGGGAATCCAGCACGATGATGGAAAGCGGCGCAATCACGCCTGACAGGGGAGACCTCCCCCGTCGAGGCTATCACGCTTCAGGGCCGCCTTGGACGGGGCCCCCTGGGGCGCATCGAGCGTCTCGGTCCAGGCCCTCCCCCCCTCCGAGCAGTACGGTGCGTCTGGTGGTCGGTTATGCCCCGGGGGGCCCAGTCGATGGCGCGGCGCGGCATTTCGCGGCCCACTGTTCACGCGAGATCGGTCTGCCAGTGGTGGTGGAAAACCGTCCAGGTGCCGGCGCCGCGTATCAACGATATCGTTCGTGAACGACGCGCGGTTTCCGCCGACACTGCAATGCGACTGGCGCGATTTTTCAACATGAGCCCAGAATTCTGGATGGGGCTCCAGGCTGACGATGAAATGGCACTTGCCGCGACCACCTCACGGAAGAATTGAAATCAATTCGTCCCTTCAGGCCCGCGCTGGTGGCTTAAACCTGTACCCCGGCATGGGTGTGCGACATCACTCAAAATACAGTTCAGGTGCTACCATTGTGCTAACAATCTCATTTGAGACTAAACATGGAAGTCGCGATTCGAAAAATGGGTAATTCTCAAGGGGTTCTGATACCCAAGCCCCTTCTTGCGCAGGTCGGACTCGAGGGAACTGCTGATCTGCAAGTACGCAACGGTGTCATCGAGATTCGACCTGTACGCCGTAATCCTCGCGAAGGCTGGGCCGAAGATGCTCAGCGCGTTGTCAATTCAGGTGAAAGTGCGTTGGTCTGGCCTGAGATGTCCAACGAAGTTGATAACGACTGGGTTTGGTGATGAAGACAGGCGAAATCTGGTTGGCGCAACTCGATCCGACAGTCGGCAGTGAGATCCAGAGAACGCGCCCCTGCGTTGTCATTTCGCCGAACGAGATGAATGCGCACCTGAAAACAGTGATCGTGGCGCCCATGACCACCGGGTCTAAGCCCGCACATTTTCGAATACCGATTACCTTTCAAGGTAAGCACGGCCTAATTGTGCTGGACCAGATCAGAACGCTAGACCGAGTACGACTCGTGAAACGCTTAGCCTCGCTGAGAGCTGCAACGCTGTTAACCACTCTTCGGACCCTGCAAGACATGTTTGCGCCCTAGCGAGACGGCTTTCAAGTTGCTGCAAGCGAGTCTTAGCTCAGTGCGACTGGAACGGGTTGATCACCCGTGTCTGATGAGTGCCCATCCCCCGTTAATGGAGAGAGCCTGAAAATGCGAGCAGTTTTTGCCCACCCGCTCTAGTACACCTCGAGGTGTACTACAGACCGCACGCCGCGACGCCCTGCAGCGTCGCTAAGCCGTTGAACCGTTCTGGGATTTTGGTGGGCGGCACAGGGTTCGAACCTGTGACCCCTGCCGTGTGAAGAGCATTCCACGGCCTATGGTGATTTTCGTTTAACGTTTAACGAG
>JBDLRB010000080.1:0-9021 GCA_039800205.1 Pseudomonadota bacterium
TGCCGCCTGGGTGTTGCCTGCGCCGGGACGGTCCGGTGCGAACGCGTCCGCGCGGATCGCGATCAAAGACGGGCGCTTCACATCCGTGGGCACGCGGGTGGGGGGCTCGCCTGATCCGTCCGCTCGGCCGCTGGCGCTCAGCGGTCGCTGGGAGGATCGCGTGGTCGTCCCCGCGCTCGCCAATGCCCATGATCATGGGCGAGGCTGGCGTCAGAGCGCGCTCGGTCTGCCGCGGTGGCCGTTGGAGAGCTGGCTGCCCACGCTCAGCCTCGTTCCGGGCGTCGACCCCTACCTGGTGGCCGCGGCCTCGTTTGCCCGATCGCTGCGGGCCGGTGTCACCACGGCGATGGTGCACTACACCCGTTGGCAGGGTCTGGTCGATCCTGTCTTCGAAGCGCTTGCGGTGGCGCGTGCGGCGCGCGACGTGGGCCTGCGGATTGCGTTTGCGCCCAGTCTGCGCGACCAGCAGCCGCTCGCCTACTGCGATTCGGCACCCGTCCTGGCCGCCTTGCGACCGTCGATTCGTGATGCGGTCGGGCGCAGGCTTGCCGCGCCGATGCCGCCGGTCCGCGAGCAACTGGCGCGAGTTCATGCGATCGCCAGCGCACTGGCGACTTCCGGTCTCTCCGAGGTTGCCGCGTTTCAGTATGGGCCCACCGGGGTGCAATGGTGCTCGGACGAGCTGCTGCGTTCGGTCGCCCAAGCGAGTGGCGAAACGGGTCGACCCATCCACATGCATCTGCTTGAGACGCGCTATCAGCGCGAATGGGCCGATGCCCGTTTTCCGGGTGGGATTGTCACCTACCTCGATCGCCTGGGTCTGCTGTCTGAACGGCTCACGCTCGCGCATTGCACCTGGGCGCGACGCGAGGAGCTTGATCTGCTGGCGGCGCGTGGGGTGACGATTGCGATCAACACCAGTTCCAACCTCCTGTTGAAGTCCGGGATTGCACCGGTCCGAGAGATGATCGAGGCCGGTTGTCGCGTGGCGATCGGGCTCGATGGCATGGCGCTGGACGAGGATGATGATGCCCTGCGCGAAATGCGTCTGGGCGGGGCGCTGCATCGCGGGTGGGGGTATGAGCAGGTCATTGACGACGGGGCACTCTGGGACATGGCGGCGGTCAATGGGCGGCGGGCGGTTTTGGGGGCACCCGGCGCAGCGGCCGAGCCCGGCGGGCGCATCGAAGCGGGATATGTGGCCGACGCGCTGGTCCTTGACCGACAGGCGCTTGTGGATCCGTTGCTCGGCGACGCGCTCGACCCCAGCGAGGCGCTCTTTGCGGTGGGACGGGCCGCGCTCATCCGGGATGTCATTGCGGGCGGACGGGTGGTTGTCGAGGCGGGCCGGGTCCGTGGGGTGGATGAGGTTCAGATCACCCAGGCCCTCCGCGATGCAGTGCAAACGGCCATTGGAGCGGACCCGACGTGGGCGGACTGGCGGAGCAGTCTTCTGGCACTCGGCGAGGATCTGGGGCCGTTTTATCGATCCGGTCGCTTGCTGACCTGTTGCGGATGAGGTGGGATGGGCGGGCGCTCAGGTGATGTCGCTGGCGACCTCGCTCGACTTGGCGGCGCGAGCAACCCGTCGCCTGGGCAAATCCGCAAGCCGTGCGACCAGGTGATCGGCAAACAGCTGGACGGCAATGGGCAGCGCGCGTCCGCGTAAATGAGCAAGCTCCAGTGAACCACGCGGGAATCCGCGGTCGCTCAGCTCACGCGACGTCAGCTGGCCGCCCTCGTCGTCGACCCCGATGGCGATCTGAAAGCTGAGGGCGTGCGCCTGCAGAAGATAGCCCAGCAGAAACTCGAAGCTGTTGCTTTGAACCACGGGCTTCAGTTTGATCGAGCTGCGTGAAAGATAGCGCTCAAGCAGCTGCCGACCGCTTAGTTCGGGGTGCGCCAGGACGATGGGGTAGTCAACGCAGTCGCGCAAGGCAAGCGCACCACTGCGCTGAGCGAGCGGATGATTGTGCGCCATCACCAGCACCAGTCGTTGTTCGACGCTCGCGATCGTCTCGAGGTCACCGCTGGGTTCCGGATTGAACACGAGACTGAGGTCGCTCTCGTACTGGCGTAGTGATTCGGAGGCCTGGCGGTAGTCCGTGATCCGGATCTCGAAGTCGACGAGAGGATGGTGTTGCTGAAAGGCCGCAATGGTCTGCGGCAGAAACCGTCGGGCGAGTGCCTGGCTGGCCGAGATCGCGACCCGTCCCCGACGCAGTCCTTTCAGGTCCTCGATCTCGGACAGGACGCGATCAAGCGCTGCGCGCCGATCGCGGATGTAGTGAACAAAGAGTTCGCCTGCGGCGGTCAGCCGCATGCCGCGCGGCAAGCGTTCGAAGATCGGGGTACCCAGCTCGGCCTCGATGTCCAGGATGCGGCGGTTGACGGCAGACGCCGCGACGTGAAGCCGCTGCGCGGCCAGGCGGATCGAGCCACAGCGGGCGGTTTCGTCGACATAGCGCAAAAAACGAAGGTGGTTCACTGGAGACGCCTTTCCCTGTCCATTACGTTGCCGATAAGGCAACGGTTTAATCGTAAAAAAGTATATCTCGGCAACAAAAACAGGCACACCCCCTGCTCGATGTCGGGCATGAAAGCCAAGCCTGCTTCCACATCCGAAGGCCGCCCCTCCTGGCACACTGGTCCGACCCGTGCCACCGGGTGGCGCGTCGAAGCGTCGCGCATCAATCTGGTGCGAAGTGCACCAGAGCCCCGCCCAGTCCAGGTGCGATGTGGCCGATCGGAGCTGACCGTCGATCTGTCCCGGTCTGTGCTCGTGATCATCGACATGCAGAACGATTTCTGTCATCCCCTGGGGTGGTTCGGGCAAAAGGGGATCGATGTCGAGCCGATGCGCGTCCCGATTCCGGTGATCCAGACCCTGCTACCCCTCTGGCGTTCGGCCGGCGGGCGGGTCCTGTGGCTCAACTGGGGCATTCGGCCCGACCGTCTGAACCTTCCGCCCATGGTGCAGTTTGCCGGCAAGCGTCAGGCGGACGCCGTGGGCTATGGCGAGGCTTCACCGATCAATCGCGGCCGCTCACTGGTCACCGGCGAGTGGGGCGCGCAGGTGGTCGACGAACTGACGCCGCACCTCGAGGACATCGTGGTCGCGAAGCAGCGCCTGTCGGGATTCTGGGACAGCGAGCTGGATGGGGTCTTGCGTGGGCTGGGCGCGCAGACCCTCTTTTTTGCCGGGGTGAACACCGATCGTTGCGTGTTCTCGACGCTGCAGGATGCCGGCTTTCTTGGCTACGACTGCGTGCTGATCAAGGATGCGTGTTCAACGCCCTCTCCAGGCTACGTGCGTCGGGCCATTCACTACATCGTCGAGTTGCTGCATGGCTTCATCTGCACGCGTTCAGCGCTCGAACGCGCACTGAAGGCCGCAGTGCGGGGCGATCCCGCCAAGCGGTCAGAGACTGCTCTTTCCCCTCAATCCACTCAAGGAGTTCGGCATGACACGATCGATTCATGACTCTTTCCTCCGTCAGCCCGCGAAGCGGCTGACGGCCCTCGTGGCGGGGTTGATCCTCGCGACCGGGTTGGGCGGCGCTGTGCCTGAGGCCCAGGCCCAGACGCGGATCAAGATGGTATTGAACTGGAAATACCAGGGCCCGCAGGCCTGGTTCTTCATTGCCCAGGATCGCGGCTATTTCAAGGCTGAAGGCCTGGACGTCGAAATTGATCAGGGCGAGGGCTCGTCCGCGCCCGTCGCGAAGATTGCCTCGGGCACCTACAACGCGGGCTTTGGCGACATCAATGCGCTGATCGCCATGACGGCCAGCCGGCCGAACGAGGCGCCCATCGCGGTCTTCCAGCTGTACAACACGCCGCCGTTCGCCGTGGCCGTCAAGGCGGATAGCCCGATCCGCTCGCCCAAGGACTTCGAGGGCCGCACAATCGGCGGTCCCGCCAATGACGGGGCGCTCAAGCTTTTCCCAGCCTTCGCCAGCACGGCTGGGATCGATGCGTCAAAAGTGAAGATCTCGAACATGGCGCCGAATCTGCGCGAGCAGATGCTGATGCGCGGTCAGGTCGATGCGGTCTTTGGCTTCATCAACACGATCTGGTTCAGTGCAAAACTGGTGGGCATCGACCCGGCCAAGGATCTGCGCTTCATCCGTTACGGCGATCATGGGATGGACCTGTATTCGAACACCATCATGGTGTCGCGTGCCCTGGCCCGTGATAACCCCAAGGCCGTTGCGGGACTGATCCGGGCGATCAATCGGGGAATCAAGGATGTGATCGCCACCCCCGAGGCCGGGATGGATGCCGTGATGAAGCGCGAGCCGCTGCTGAAGCGCGCTGTCGAAAAGGAGCGCTTGATGGCCACCATCAAGCAGGAGATGAGTCATCCCGAGATCAGCCGGATCGGCTTCGGTGACATCGATCCCGAGCGTCTTGATCGGGCGATCAAGCGGGTCGCTGACGCGAACAAGCTCGCCCGCGTGCCGGCGGTCGACGAGGTGTTCAACCGAACGCTGATGCCGCCGATTGCCGATCGTATCCGCGCGTTCTGAGCCCTTCAACGACTGACTGGAAGCCGATCGAAATGGATCTGAAGCTGAATGGAAGTGTGGTTGTCATCACCGGACCGGCCAAGGGCATGGGACGTGCGGTCACACTGGCCTTTGCGAGAGAAGGCGCACGTCTCGCATTGCTGGGGCGGGACACGGCGGCGATCGAACCGGTCGCCGCTGAGGCCCGGGCGCTCGGTGTCGACGCACGGGTCTGGGCCTGCGATGTGACCGATGGCCAGCAGACCGATGCCGTGGTCGCTGAAGTAATCGCGGCATTCGGCCGACTCGATGTTCTGGTCAACGTGGCGGGCGGCTCGGGCCCGATCGGCAAGACAGGCTGGGAGACAACGACCGATGAGTTCAACGAGATCGTCGAACTCAACATGACGGGGTGCTTCAACACCTGTCGTGCGGTGCTGCCCACGATGATCAGCCAGCGAAGCGGACGCATCGTCAACGTTGGCGGAACCTTCGGTATGCGCGGGCGGGCGGGCCGGCTGGCCTACTCGTCGTCCAAGTGGGGATTGCGTGGTTTGACCAAAAGCTTTGCGCTCGAGGCGGGGCCGTTTGGCATTAACGTGAATTGCGTGGCGCCCGGCATGGTTGATGGTCCGCGCTTTCGCGAGAAGGTCTGCGCCAACCTGGCACGCGAGCGAGGCATCAGTCTGGATGAAGCGATGTCGCTGCATGCGGCCGACTATGCCTTGCGGCGCGTTTCAACCGATCAGGATGTCGCGAACGCCTGCCTCTTCCTCGCCAGCGAGGCGGCCCGGCAAATCACGGGCGTCGATCTGCCGGTGGACGGCGGCTGGGCAATGCTTTGACCGTACGCTCCGCTGGAGCGAAAAGGGGATGTCATGAGTGCTGAAGTGGACTATGTGATTGACCATGCGCACGTGGTGAGCGGTCAGGCCATCATCGAGGCGTCTATCGCTGTGGATCAGGGGCTGATCGTGGCCGTCGGCCTGCGCGAGACCATGCCGAGCGCGCGCGAACGGATCGATGCGCGTGGCCTGTATGTGCTGCCCGGAGCGATCGACAGCCATGTGCATTTCCGCGATCCGGGCTATCCCCACAAGGAGACCTGGGCGACGGGCTCTGCGGCGGCGGCCTGTGGGGGGGTGACGACGGTGTTCGAGATGCCCAACACCAACCCGCCGACCGGGACGATCGAGGCGCTGAGAATCAAGCAGAAGGCGGCTGAGGCCTCCTTCGTGGATTACGGTATTCACGGCCTGCTGGGCGATGACACGGTCGACCGGTTGGAGGACCTGCTGGATGCGGGGGTGACCAGCTTCAAGGCCTTTGTGGGCAACACCTTCGGCAACCTGCCCGCCCCGAGCGACGGGGCGCTTCTGGAGGGGTTCGAGATTCTCGCGCGTCATGGCATCCGGACGGTCGTTCACGCTGAGAACTCGTCGATCATGGCGCGCAGGGAAGCCCAATTGAAAGCGGCGGGCCGCAGTGACCCGCTCGCTCACCTCGATGCCCGTCCGGCCGTGGCCGAGATCGAGGCGATCGGGCGGGTCGTCACGCTGGCCGAGTGGACCGGGGCGCGCCTGCATATTGCGCATCACAGCGCAGCGGACTCGCTTTTCGTTCTGCGGGACGCCAAGCGTCGAGGGGTCGATGTCACGGTCGAAACCTGTCCCCAGTACCTCCTTTTGAATACCGACCACATGCGGGTCCTGGCTGGGTTGATGCGCGTGAATCCGCCGATCCGCGAACCGCGTCACAACGAGCCGCTCTGGCAGGCGTTACACGAGGGCGTGATCGACATGATCGCGACCGACCATGCGCCGCACTCGCCCGAGGAAAAGACCCGTGAGGACATCTGGACGTGCGATTGCGGCTTTCCGGGGGTTCAGACCCAGATGTCCCTGATGCTGACCGAAGTCAATCGGGGCCGGGCGTCGCTGATGGACTACGTTCGCTGGAGCGCCGAAGCGCCGGCCCGGGCCTGGGGGATCTGGCCGCTGAAAGGCCGCATTGCGCCGGGGGCTCACGCCGACCTCGTGCTGGTGGACCTTGCGCGCGAATCGCGGATCGACCAGCGCCGCTTGCAGTCGATCAGCCGCATTACGCCTTGGCATGGCCGCCGAATCCAGGGGGCTCCGGTCGCCACCATGGTGCGGGGTCGCTTCGTGATGCGGGAGGGTCAGTTGATCGAGGCGGCGCGCGGGTGGGGTCAGTCGGTCAAACCAATTCAGAAGATGCCCGAGCCTCGGCCGCGGCATGTCGAGACCAGCTCACGGGCCATCGTCCAGTCGGGCGCCGGGTGGCCCATGACGGCTCGGCCAGCGGAGCTTGCGCAGGAGCAGGTCTGGGATCTGATCGAGCGCGGTGGGCGGCTCGACTCGAAAGGGGCGTAATCCTCATGGACAGCAAGCCCTTGATTGAACTGAGCGATGTGACCTTGCGCTACGGCGGCGACACGGTGGCGCTTTCGCAAACCTCGCTCGCGATCGCTCATGGTGATTTCGTCGCGCTGGTCGGTCCCAGTGGATGCGGCAAGTCGACCATTCTCAAGCTGGTCGCGGGCCTGCTTCGCCCAACGTCCGGCGTGGTCCTGGTCCGGGATCGAGAGCCCGGTGCGACCCTTCGGGACGTCGACGCCGTCCGGGTCGGCATCGCGTTTCAGAACCCGACGATGCTGCCCTGGCTGACCATTCGTGAAAACGTGATGGTGCCGCTCAAGATCGTGCGGCCGTTTCGGGAGCACTATGCGAGCAGGCGCCGGGGCGAGTATGCCGAGCGGGCGGATGCACTGCTCGACAAGGTCGGGCTGCGCGGGTTTGGTGAGAAGCGCCCCTGGCAGCTGTCGGGTGGCATGCTTCAGCGCGCGTCGCTGTGTCGGGCCTTGATCCACGAGCCGCAACTCCTGCTGCTCGACGAGCCTTTTGGCGCGCTCGATCAGTTCACTCGGGAAGAGCTCTGGGCCATCATGCAGGACCTCTGGTGCGATACGCGCCCGACCGTCGTTCTGGTGACCCATGATTTGCGAGAGGCCGCCTACCTTGCCAATCGCATCTGCGTGATGAGCGCCCGTCCGGGACGCATTCTTGAAACCCGTGACGTGCCCTTTGCCCGGCCACGCACCATCGAGGACTCCTACGCCCCCGAGATGGCGGGTCTGGTTCAGGCCCTTCGCTTGAGGATCGCCCAGGCCCGTGCGGGCGATGACCCGCAGACCAGCCCGTCGAAGACGAGCGAAAGGATCGCAGCATGATGGCTTCTGCGCGTACCCGTCAGAGAATGCTCTCTGCGCTGGCCTTGATCGGATTTTTTGCGATCTGGGAGATCGTCTGCCTCGCCTTCTCGGTCTCGGACCTGATCCTTCCCCGACCCAGTCAGATCGCCGCTGTGCTTTGGGAAAAGTTCCCGCTGCTGTGGCCGCACACGGTTCAAACACTGAAGACCACGCTTGCCGGCTTTGCGATGGGTGTGGCGGTCGGCGTCTTGATCGGGGTGGCGATCGGATCGTCGCGGCTTGCGTACGACGTCGCCTATCCGCTGCTGGTCGGATTCTCGAGCATCCCGAAGGTGGCGGTTGTCCCGATTTTCGTCGTGTGGTTTGGGGCGGGAACCGTGCCGGCGATCCTGACCTCAATGGTGATCAGCATCTTTCCCGTGGTCGTCAACGTGGCCACGGGCCTGGCCAGCACCGAGCCTGAGCTGGAGGATGTCCTGAAGGTCCTGGGCGCCAGCCGGCGGGATGTGCTGTTCAATGTCAGCCTGCCGCGCGCGATGCCCTACCTCTTTGCCTCGCTGAAGATTGCGATCACCCTGGCTTTCGTCGGTACGGTGCTTGCAGAAACCGTCGCAGCCAACCGGGGCATTGGCAATGTGATGATCATTGCGAGTGGCAATTTTGATGTGCCCCTGGTCTTCTCCGGGCTCGTGATTCTGGCTGCGATGGGCGTCTCGCTCTACCTCATCTCTTCGTGGCTCGAGGGTCGGGTGACCGGTTGGGCACAGCGCAAGGGCGAGATGGCCATGGTTTGACGCAGCGGGCGCGGGGCGCGCCGTCGTGGTCGGCGGCGGCCCCTGCGATGGGTGCCCCAGGCCTACTGGAAAACCCTGCGTCCGAGGCCCGGTCGGGCAGGATAGACTTGGGCCCCTGTGACGATCTGGCCCGCACCCGGCGGCTCGATTGTCCGATCTGTCCGCAGGCTGCCGCCATGACCCAATTTGCCTCCGCCCCAATTGAACCCGACGTGGCCCTGGTTGCGGGAGCGCTGTTCGGTTGGCCTCTGCGTGATCCGCTGCCCGCGCGCTATCACCGGGTGGGGCGGTCCGCTTTGTGGCTGAACGGGCCGGCCAGCAACACACGTACGCGGGGCGGTACGACGCCCCTCCTGCTGATACCCGGGGCGCATCATGGCGCCTGGTGCTACGGGGGCTATCTCGACGCCTTCGAGGCCTTGGGAACCGCGGTGGCGGCGCTCGATTTGCCGGGGCATGGTGCGCTCGTCCACGAGGGCCTTGC
>JBDLRB010000081.1:0-14830 GCA_039800205.1 Pseudomonadota bacterium
GCACCATGTTGCTGGATGACAGCAGCATCCCTCCGGCCGGATCGCGCCAGGCGCCCACCAGTGCGGGCAGACAGGCGATCGCCCGCACTGCATTGCCCCCGCCCCGCACGCGCTGCATCCCGTAATTCAGCCGAATTGCCGCCGGTCGAATCCCGCCATAGTCGCGCGCGAGCTGGATCACCGTCTGCGGGTCGATTCCGCAGACCTGCGCCACCCGTTCCGGCGTCCACGCGGCCGCGCGTTCGGCCAAGGCATCGAAACCCAGCGTGTAACGCTCGACATAGTCGCGGTCGATCAGGCCTTCGAGCACCAGGCAGTGGATCAGGCCGAGCGCAAGCGCGGCATCAGTTCCGGGACGCAGGGCAATGTGCTGATCGCACTTGAGCGCCGTATCGCTGCGATAGGGGTCGATCGCAATCAATCGCGCACCACGACGCCGTGCGTCCTGGGCGAGCCGCCAGAAATGGATGCTCGAGGTGACCGGGTTGGATCCCCAGATGAGGATCAGCCGCGCGTCGACGAAACGCTCGACATCCATGCCGACGGCGCCGCCCAGGGTGTACTGCAGGCCGGCCATACCGGGCGACGAACAGATGGTGCGATCGAGTAGTGAAGCGCCCAGCTTGTGGAAAAAGCGCATCGCCATGCCTTCACCCTGCACCCAGCCCATCGTTCCGGCGTAGCTGTAGGGCAGGATCCTTTCCGGGTCTCGCGCCGCAATTTCGCCCAGGCGGTCGGCCATCAGATCGAGCGCCTGATCCCAGCCGATCGGCTCGAAGCGGCCCTCGCCCTTCCGGCCGACCCGCCTCAGGGGCGTCACAAGACGGTCTGGAGAGTAGGTGCGCTCGGCATAGCGCGACACCTTGGTGCACAGCGTACCGGCTGTGGTCGGATGATCCGGGTCACCCGCCACCCGAGTCACGCGCCCCGCCTCGACCGTGACCCTCAAGGCGCACGTGTCGGGACAATCGTGCGGGCAGGCGCCCTGGATGATCGTTGGCATAACCCTCCGGCATGCGTTGGCGGTTGTTGGAAAAACACGCTCGATGCTAATCTTCGCGCGTCAAACCAAGGGCCCGTCCGGATCAGCGGCGGGTGACAACATTATGAAACTGATCGAGCAGATTGCGGAATTCCAGCCGGACTTGCAGGCGATTCGCCGCGATATCCATGCCCATCCCGAACTCTGTTACGAGGAGCTCCGGACCAGTGATCTGGTGGCCGCCCGACTGACCGAATGGGGCATTCCCATTCACCGTGGGCTCGGCAAGACCGGCGTGGTGGGGATCGTCAAGGCCGGCACATCCGATCGGGCAATCGGTCTTCGCGCAGACATGGATGCGCTGCCCATGACCGAGTTCAACACGTTTGCCCACGCGTCTCGTCATGCGGGCAAGATGCACGCGTGCGGCCATGACGGCCACACCGCGATGCTGCTGGGTGCGGCCCAGCACTTCGCGCAACACCGCAATTTCGATGGCACCGTCTATCTGATCTTTCAACCGGCTGAAGAAGGCGGTGGCGGCGCACGCGAAATGATCCGGGACGGCCTCTTTGACCGGTTTCCGATGGAAGCGGTCTTCGGCATGCACAACTGGCCCGGCCTGGCGGCAGGCGACTTCGCCGTCTGCCCCGGTCCGATGATGGCCTCGTCAAATGAATTCCATATCCGGATCATCGGGCGCGGCAGCCATGCAGCGCTTCCCCACCTCGGGGTCGACCCCGTCCTGATCGGTTGCCAGATCGTTCAGGGCTTCCAGACCATCCTCACACGCAACAAGCGACCGGTTGAAGCCGGCGTCATATCGGTCACGATGTTCAATGCGGGCGAGGCCGTCAATGTGGTGCCTGATTACGCTGAATTGGGCGGCACGGTACGCACCTTCACGCTTGAGACGCTGGATCTGATCGAAACGAGAATGCGAGAGATCACCGAGGGCCTGGCAAAGACCTTCGGCGCATCAGTGGAATTCGAATTCAAGCGGAACTATCCGCCCACGCTCAACCACGCGGCCGAAACCGAGTTCTGTCGGGAAGTCATGCGTGATGTCGTCGGCGCTGACCGGGTTCATGTGTTCGAGCCGACAATGGGCGCAGAGGACTTCTCCTTCTTCCTCCTGGAAAAGCCGGGCTGTTATGTTGCGATTGGCAACGGTGAAGGCGACCATCGGGAGACCGGCCATGGCTTGGGTCCATGCACCCTTCATAACCCGAACTACGATTTCAACGATGCGCTGCTCCCCGTCGGGGCGAGTTACTGGGTCCGTCTGGCCGAGCGCTGGTTGCAGCCTCGCTGACCGCTGATCGATGGTCGCATTCATTGTCCGGAGGCTCTTGCAGGCCGCCGCCGTGATGGCGGTGGTCGCGCTGATCGCTTTCTCCCTGTTTCGATACGTGGGCGATCCAGTGCTCACCATGCTGGGTCAGGATGCCACGCCCGAACAGCGGGTCGAACTCACAAAATCGCTGGGCCTGGACGAACCCTTCTACGTGCAGTTTGCGATCTTCGTCGGCAAGGCCGTACAGGGCGATTTCGGTATTTCTTATCGGCAGGGTCGAAAGGTCTCGACGCTGATCCGCGATCGGCTGCCGGCAACGCTCGAGCTGTCGATTGCGGCCGCGGCCATTGCGCTGGTCGTCGGTGTTCCGATGGGGGTCTACACGGCCTTGCGAAGGCGCGGCTTCCTGTCCAACGTCCTGCTTTCAATCTCGCTGGTCGGCGTGTCACTGCCCACCTTTCTGATTGGCATCCTGTTCATACTGATCTTCGCTGTCAGTCTGGGGTGGGTACCGTCCTATGGCCGGGGGGACACCGTCCAGCTTGGCTGGTGGAGCACCGGCTTTCTGACCATCGACGGATGGAAGCATCTGATCCTGCCGGCCAGTACCCTTGCACTGTTTCAGATGACGCTGGTCATGCGCCTGGTTCGTTCCGAAATGCTTGAAGTGCTGCGAACCGACTACATCAAGTTTGCACGGGCGCGGGGTCTCACCGACCGGGCCGTCCATTTTGGACATGCGCTCAAGAACACCCTGGTGCCTGTCATCACCATCGCAGGATTGCAACTGGGCGGCATCATCGCGTTCGCCATCGTCACCGAGTCGGTGTTCCAGTGGCCGGGCATGGGGCTGCTGTTCATCCAATCCGTGCAGTTTGCCGATGTGCCGATCATGGCGGCTTACCTGTGCCTGATCGCCTTGATCTTTGTCGTGATCAATCTGATCGTCGACCTGCTCTACTTTGTCGTCGACCCCCGGCTACGCGTCGAACGCGCGAGCGCCGCTCACTGATGCAGACAACCCGATGAATGCGCCCGAAACCGGCAATTACCTCGGCGCGAGCCGGGCACTCCAGGCCTTGCGCAGCTGGCACGCCGAGCTGACCGACATCCGTCGCACGCTGCACGCCCATCCCGAGCTCGGCTTCGAAGAGCACTTCACCGCCGAGCTGGTGGCCCGGGAACTCGCGCGCTACGGCGTTGATGAAATCCACCGCGGCGTGGGCCGCACGGGGGTGGTCGGCGTCATCCGCGGCCGATCGACGGCCAGCGGTCGCACGATCGGCCTGCGCGCCGACATGGATGCACTGCCGATGACCGAAGCGGGCACGCCGGAATGGCGATCCACACGTCAGGGTCTGATGCACGCCTGCGGTCACGACGGGCACACAACGATGCTCCTGGGCGCCGCACGACATCTGGCCCGGTCCCGGGATTTCGACGGTACGGTTCATCTGATCTTTCAGCCGGGCGAGGAAGGGCTCGCGGGCGCTCGGACGATGATCGAAGACGGGCTGTTCACCCGCTTTCCCTGCGACGCGGTCTACGCCATGCACAACTGGCCGGCGCTCGCACCGGGTCAGATTGCCGTGCGGCCCGGTCCGATGATGGCGGCCTCCGATCGCATCACCATCCGCATTTACGGTCATGGCGGCCACGGAGCCCACCCCTACATGACGATTGACCCGGTGCTGGTCGCAGGCCACCTGATCACCGCCATCCAGTCGATCGTTGCGCGAAACATCAAAGCGATCGATTCGGCCGTCATCAGTCTGTGCGCGATGCAGGCCGGTGACCTCAGGGCAATGAGTGTGATCCCACATGACGCAACGCTGGTGGGAACCGTCCGTACCTTCAAGCCCGAAATCCAGCAGGCGATCGAAACCCGCCTGCGCACCCTGATCGAATCCGTCGCGGCGGGCTTTGGCGCACGTGCCGAACTCGACTATCAGAAAGGTTACCCGGCCACGGTCAACAGTGAGGCGGAATCGCTGTTCGCAACCGAGGTGGCCCGCGAGCTCGTTGGTCGCGAGCAGGTGATCACGGATCTCGAGCCGAGCATGGGCTCGGAGGACTTTTCCTTCATGCTGCTTGAACGGCCGGGCGCGTATTTCCGGCTGGGTCAGGGTGGCGCGTCCGCCGGGCGATTTCTTCACAACACCTGCTACGACTTCAACGACGAAGTGCTGCCCCTGGGCGCAGCGCTCTTCGCCCGGCTGGCTGAACGTGCGCTGGCCCCCCTCGAGGCGAGTGCACCCCGATGAGCCCCGCCAACACCCCCGCCCTCAAGGCCCCCGGTCGCTTGAAGCGTTTCCTGGACAGTGACCTCTGGTACAGCTTCAAACGCGCGCCGGTCGCGATCGTCGCGGCTAGTGTGACCTTGCTGCTGATTGTCGGTGCCTTCGGCGCGCCGATTCTCGCCCCTCATGAGCCGTTCAACCCCGCGACGCTCTCGCTCAATGACGCCTTGCTGCCGCCCGCATGGATGGCCGACGGCCAGTTGCTGTATCCCCTCGGCACCGATGATCAGGGGCGCGATGTGCTGTCCACCCTGCTCTACGGTTCGCGAGTATCACTCCTGGTCGGGCTGGCCTCCGTCGTCTTCGCCATGATCCTGGGGGTGGTGTTGGGTCTGATCTCAGGCTATGTCGGCGGACGACTGGATGCATTCATCATGCGGGTCGCGGATGTCCAGTTGTCGTTTCCGGCCATCCTCATCGCGTTGCTGATCGACGGGGTCGCCCGGGCCGTACTGCCCCGGGATTCGCACAGCGACTGGATCGCCATCACCGTCTTGATCGGCTCGATCGGGCTCGCCAACTGGGTGCAGTACGCTCGCACCGTCCGGGGGTCAACCCTGATCGAAAAGAACAAGGAATACGTGCAAGCGGCCCGCGTGATCGGCGTGACGCCGCTGCGGATCATGCTGCGGCACGTGCTGCCGAACTCCCTCGGTCCGGTGCTTGTCATCGCAACGATCAATATTGCCCAGGCCATCATCACCGAGGCGACGCTCTCATTTCTCGGGGTCGGTGTGCCGCCCACCTCGCCCTCGCTTGGCACGATGATCAATAACGGCAACAACTTCCTGTACTCGGGCGAATGGTGGCTGGTGATCTTCCCTGGTCTGATGCTGGTGTTGCTCTGCATGTCCGTCAACCTGCTGGGCGACTGGCTGCGTGACGCACTCAACCCCAAACTGCAATGACTGCGACCGCTCCCCTCCTCGAAGTCAGACACCTGCGGGTCGAGTTCGCCTCCCGGCGAGGCGCGCTGGTTGCGATTGACGACGTGTCCTTTTCGATCTCGCCGGGGGAGGTCCTCGGTGTCGTGGGCGAATCCGGCGCCGGAAAATCCGTCACAGGTGCGGCAATCATCGGACTGATCGAACCGCCCGGCCAGATCGTGGGTGGCGAGATCCTGCTCGACGGTCAACGGATCGACAACCTGCCCCCCGAGGCGATGCGCGCCATCCGGGGCCGCAAGATCGGCGCAATCTTCCAGGACCCGCTCACCTCGCTGAACCCCCTCTACACGGTGGGTCGCCAGTTGGTTGAAACCATCCAGACCCACCTCGGACTGGACGACCGCGCCGCCCGAAACCGGGCCATCGCCTTGCTCGAATCGACCGGCATCCCCGCAGCGGCCCAGCGGATCGACCACTACCCCCATCAGTTCTCCGGAGGGATGCGGCAGCGGGTGGTCATCGCGCTGGCCCTCGCTGCCGAGCCTCGGCTGATCGTCGCCGATGAGCCGACCACGGCACTGGACGTGTCGATCCAGGCGCAGATCATCAGTCTGCTCAAGCGCCTGTGCAAGGACCAGGGTACGGCCGTCATGCTGGTCACGCACGATATGGGCGTGATTGCCGAGACCGCCGATCGGGTTGCTGTGATGTACGCTGGGCGAGTCGCCGAACTCGGACCGGTAGCGGATGTCATCCACCGTCCGCAGCACCCGTACACCGTTGGATTGATGGGCTCGATCCCGTCGATCGGCGAGGACCGGGAGCGGCTGGCCCAGATCGACGGGGCCATGCCCCGGCTCAATGCGATTCCCCGGGGCTGCGCATTCAACCCCCGCTGCCCACAGGTCATGGCGCGCTGCCTCGAAGAGCGCCCCGATCTCATGCCGGCCGGCCAGTCGATGGCGGCCTGCTGGCGTCATCAGCCGCATGCGGAGTCCGTCCGATGACTCGCTCTCAAGACGTACTGGTCCAGGCCGATGGACTGGGCAAGGTCTTTGACGTCTCTGCGCCCTGGCTGAATCGCGTCCTCGAAGGGCAACCACGACGGCTGCTCCATGCCGTGGACGGGGTGAGCTTCGAGATCCATCGGGGCGAGACGCTCGCCCTGGTGGGCGAGTCGGGCTGCGGCAAGTCGACCGTCGCACGCTTGCTGGTGGGTCTCTATCGTCCAAGCTCGGGCACCGTACGATTTGACGGCGACAATCTTGCCGACATTTCAGGCGGGCATGCGCAGGCTCTGCGCCGACGCATGCAGATGATCTTCCAGGATCCCTACGCCAGTCTCAACCCGCGCTGGCGGGTCGCGGACATCATCGCCGAACCCATTCGGGTTCATCGGCTGATCCAGTCACCCGCCGATATCGACGCCCGGGTCGCCCAGCTGCTCGGGCACGTGGGCCTTTCGGCGAACGACGCCGTCAAGTTTCCCCATCAATTCTCGGGGGGCCAGCGCCAACGGATTTCAATCGCGCGCGCGCTGGCCTCAGAACCGGAATTCCTGGTCTGCGATGAACCCACGTCGGCCCTGGACGTTTCGGTGCAGGCTCAGGTCCTGAACCTGATGCGCGACCTGCAGCGCGAGCGCGGCCTCACCTACCTGTTCATTTCGCACAACCTCGCCGTTGTCCATCACGTCAGCGACCGGGTGGGCGTCATGTATCTGGGGCGAATCGTTGAAATCGCTCCGCGCAGCCGAATTTTCGGGATGCCGCAGCATCCGTACACCCGAATGCTGCTTGATGCGATTCCCGACATCACGATGAGCGGACGGGCCCGTACACCCGTCGGCGGTGAAGTCCCGAACCCTCTGAACCCACCCTCGGGATGCAGCTTTCACCCTCGCTGTCCGCTGGCGAACGCGCGCTGCAAGGCCGAGCGACCGGCGCTGCGCACCCTGTCCGAAGGGGGCAGCGTCGCGTGTCACGCGGTCGAAGAGGGTCGTACAAGCGTTTGAGCCTGATCCGAGCCCCGGTCGTAGGACCGGAGCCTGGAATGCGATCAGCGCGGCGCAGGCACCTGAGCCGAATACCAGTCAGCGATCTGCGAGCCGGTCATGAAGCACACGCCCGGAGTGTTCATCAGAAGGTCGAGCATCCGCTCGAAACTCCCGAACCGGTGGGGCACGCCGATCAGATGCGGGTGCAGCCCGAGCGCAAGGATTCGGGGCGATCGGCGGCTTTCACGCTCGAAGAGGCGCAGTGTCTTTTCAAGCCGCAGATACATCTCGTCCGAGGCATGTTTCTCGATCGCGAAGATGATCGAGTCATTGATCTCGAGGTTGTACGGCATCGCAAGCAACGGCCCGTCGCGCGTGGTCATCCAGTTCGGCACATCATCGACCACCCAGTCGTACACATGGTCAACGCCCAGTCGCGCAAGGATGTCGGGGGTGTCGTGCGTCTGGCGCAGGCCCGGACTCAACCAGCCGCGTGGACGCGTGCCGGTGAAGGCCGCGATCCGGTCGAGCGCCTCGGCGATCACCGACTCCTCGGATGATTCAGCCGCGTTGAGCGTCTTTTGATGCAGGCCATGCCCAATGAATTCCCAACCCGCCTCGTGCATCGCTGATGCGGCACGCGGATAGGCATCAATGACCCCGGCGTTGAAACTCGTGGACGCGGGCAGTCCCCTGTCCGTGATCGCTTCGATGATCCGGGGTAAGCCGGCTCGCATCCCGTAATCGGCCCAACTGAAATTGGGCACGTCGGGGACCGTTTCCTTGCCATGTGGGGGCGTGATGATCGTGCGGGGCATCGAGGAATCGAAGCGCCAGTGCTCGACGTTGACCACCAGATGCGCAATGATGGGCCCACCCGGCGGGGGCGTCAGCGCAGGACCATCGTTGGAAAAGCGGTAAGGGATGCGGGGATTGGCCACGACAGCTCCTGGTGGGTTTCAGTGGCGGATCAGATTCAGGATCTTCAGCTTGAGTGCGCTGAAACGCTCGGTCGCCGTGTCGGCCACGGTCCGGGGTCGCGCGAGCGGCACGTCGATCCGTTCCTGGATGCGGCCGGGCCGCGCCGACATCACATAGATGGTGCTCGACAGAAAGATGGCTTCGTCGATGTCATGCGTCACAAAAACGATGGTCGGCTGCAGCCGCTGCCAGACCGAGAGCAGCAGCTCCTGCATGGTGAGGCGGGTCTGTGCATCGAGCGCGCCGAAGGGCTCATCCATCAGCAAGACCCGCGACCCCAGCGTCAGGATCCGGGCGATGCCCACGCGCTGACGCATACCGCCCGAGAGCTGGACAGGCAGATGATTGCGAAAATCGCGCAAGCCGACGATCTCGAGCATCTCAAGGGCGCGCGCCTCATACTCGGCCCGGGGCTGCCCCTGGACCTTGGGCCCGAAGATGACGTTCTCCCAGACGGTGAGCCAGGGGAACAGCGCGGCCTCCTGGAACACCACGCCGCGATCCGGGCCCGGTGCACCCACGGGCTGACCATCAAGCAACAAGCGCCCAGCCGTGGGCGCTTCGAAGCCCGCGATCAGATTGAGCAGCGTCGACTTGCCACAGCCCGAGGGCCCCAGCAATGCGACAAACTCTCCTGCGCTGACCTGGACGTCGATCCCTTCGAGCGCCCGGACGGGGACCGGTCCGGGGTAGACCTTGTCGAGCGCCTGAATCGCGATATCGGCCATCGTGATCGTTCCTCAGTGACTTTGCAGGATCCGCCAGGCCAACACCCTGCGCTCGGTAAACACGATCAGGCGATCGCTCAGGAATCCCAGAATGCCAATCGACACCATGTCGGCCAGAACGATATCCATTCGACCCACGTAGTAGGCATCCCACAGCACGTAGCCGAGCCCCGACTTGACCGCAACCATTTCGGACACGATGACCGCCGTCCATGAGATGCCGAGCCCGATCCGCAGGCCCGTGAAAATCGAGGGCATCGACGCAGGGAACACCACGCGGTAGAGCAATTGACGCCGAGTGCAGCCCATCATCAGGGCGGCACGAACGAGATTGCGCTCGACGTCGCGCGCACCCTGCGTGGTGTTGACAACGATCGGGTAGAGGCCCCCGAGAAAGATCAGGAAGATCGAACCGAAATCACGAATCCCGAACAGGGCAATCGAAAAGGGCAGCCATGCGGTGATCGGAATGGGCCGAAGACTCTGAATCATCGGATCGATCATCTGCGCAACGATACGACTCCATCCAATCATCAGGCCCAGTGGAACACCCAGGAGCGCGGCCAACCCGAACCCTTGGGCCACCCGCATCGCGGAGTACTGGACATTGGACCACCAGGTTCCCAGGTAAGGATTGAGCCCCAGCCCCTGCTCGCCAAAAATCCAGCCATGCCAGCCTTCAAGCACCTTCAGGGGCGTCGGGATGATGCCGGCCATACCGGGACGGCTACCCGCATACTGCCAGACGGCAAGCAGCAGCGCCGGGACCACCAGTCCCAGCGCAATACTGCCCATTCGGTCGCGCGCCCCTGCTGTGCCTGCCCTCATCGACCGCGTCCTACTTCTTCAGTTCGCGAACGATCGAGTCGTCGTAGAGCGCACCCGCCTCCTTGCCGACGTTCTTCTGGACAATACCCTGCTTGAATGCGGCCTCGGCGAGACGCTCGACCTGATCCTTGTTCAGGACCCCGCCCAGGCTGATCACCTTGGCCGACTCGGTTGTGACCGCAATCGGCAGCCCGGTGTATTTCGAGTAGGCGTCCGCAAACTTGGCCTTGTCCGCGGCCAGGGACTGCTCAGCCTTCAGGTAGGCCCACAGGAAGCGTCGAACGAGCTCACGCTTCTTGGCCATCGCATCGCCCGAGGCGGCGAGCATGCCGAGCTCTGCGCCGACCGCCTTCGACTGACTGTAGTCGAGACGACGTGCGAAGTAAGCGTCGCCTTCGGCCACCGACTGCGACTCGAAGGGCTCCCAAAGCACCATTGCATCGATGTCGCCCCGCTTCATCGCCTGCACGAACGCGGTCCCGCCCCCCTGGACATTGACGGGATTGAAGGTCTTGTAGGGAATGTTGCGCTCGATCAGCGTCATCGCCCACTGGAACCAGACAGCGGACCCGGGCGCGATGGCGATCTTCTTGCCGGCGATATCAGCCCAGTCGTCGATCTTGACGCCCTTGCGAACCACCAGATACTTGGGCGAACTGCCCACGCCAGTGAGGCCGATCAGGTTCTTGCTGCCCTGCGCCGCGACAATCGCGAGGTCGCCCGGGCCGACAGCAGAAATATCGACCGAATTGGACAGCAGGGCGGTCCGTGCATCGGCGTAGCGGACAAACTCGGCCCGCTTGACTTCGATGTTCATCTTTTTCAGTTCATCGGCCACCATGAGCAGGGGCGACAGATGACCGACCTTGACGTAACCGATGGTCAGCGTCTCGGTCTTGGGCATGGGCGCGGGCATCGGGCCCAAGGCGAAAGCGGCCGAAGCGGAAAGGGCCATCAGGGCGCCGGTTGCTGCGCGCAACAAAGCGAAGGACTGCATCGCGAACTCCTTCAAGGGTGGAAAAAACGAATGGGCATCCCTCGGTTCATCGACCGATGAAATTCGGAGGGCGTTTCTGGGAGAAGGCCAGCCGGCCTTCTGCGTAATCCTGGCTGTTGAAGCAGCGATCAATCGCCTGAGCAATGGCTTCGAGGTCCGGGCTGCCCGCAATCGCCGCCCGCATCGCCTTTTTGCCCGCCTGAACCGTCAGCGGCGCATTACCCGCGATCTCCTGTGCAACGGATCGCGCATGGTCAAATACGTCGTCGACCACCGCCCGTACGATACCCAGTTCGGCCGCAGCGGGTGCATCGTAGATCCGCGCCGTGTAGAAGGCCTCTGCCGCGGCCTGCGGCCCCAACTGGGCGACGAAGCTGCGCATGGACTCATAGCCATAGCCCAGACCGAGCCGGGCAGCGGGCATTCTGAAGCGGGCATTGGGGGCCGCAAACCTCAAATCGCAACTGAGCGCGAGCCCCAGTCCGCCCCCGAAGCAAACGCCACTGATAGCGGCAATCACGGGTACCCGGCAGGCGGCCAGGCCTGTCTGTGCCCGCTCGACCTGTTCGTTGTAGCGAGCCACCGCCGCTGGCGAATTGCGCTCGGTCTCGAATTCGGAGATGTTCGCCCCCGACACGAACGCCCGCTCTCCCGCGCCGCGCAGCACACAGACCCGAAGCGCTTCGTCCCGATCGATCTCGGAAATAGCCTCGGCCAGCGCCTGCCACATCGACAGACTCATCGCATTGTGGCGCTCTGGATCGCTGATCTCGATCGTGGCGACCGCGCCTTCACGTTCGAATCGAATCGTGCCCATTTCGAACCTGTCCTCAGACGACCTGACGGTGTTTGAACGCTTCAATGGCTGCCGGGTCGTAACCGAGATCAGCCAGAATCGCGTCCGTGTGCTCGCCCCAGGCGGGCGCAGGGGCGATCACGTCGGACGGCGTTCTCGAAAGCACCACAGGTTGGGTCACATAGGTGCGAGGCTTGCCAAATTGCGTCGGTAGCGTTCGCGTCACACCCAGATGCTTCACCTGGGCATCCTCGAAGACCTGCGGCACGGAATACACCGGACCCGCAGGCACGCCCGCGGCGTTCAACGCATCCACCCACTCGGCGACCGTGCGCTGCATGAAAACCTGGTCAAGCAGTTGGTCAAGCTTGGGTCGATGACGAACCCGCAAGGCCTCAGTCGCGAACTCCGGGTCATCCAGCCACTCCGGATGACCCACCAGCTCGCAAAGCCGGCGCCAGTTGCCCTGTCCGGACGCACCCAGATTGAAGTGACCGTCCTTTGCCCTGAAGAGCCCCATGGGCGAGCTGGTCGGATGATCGTTGCCCACGGCAACGGGTATGTCGCCGTCGTTCAGATAGCGAGCCACCTGAAAATCCATCATTGCAATCATGGAGTGCAACAGCGAACTCTGTACCCACTGTCCCTTGCCCGAGACTTCGCGCTCGAGGAGGGCCACCAGAATGCCAATCGCACAATAAAGTCCCGCACTCATGTCGGCGACGGCGAGCCCCGCCCGAAGCGGACCGCCATCGGGCTCGCCGGTCACGCTCATCAGGCCGCCCATGCCCTGGATGATCTGGTCGAAGCCGGGCCGGCGCGCGTAAGGGCCGTCCTGACCGAAACCCGAAATGCTGGCCAGGATGATCCGTGGGTTGACCCGGGCGAGCGTCTCGTAGTCCAGACCCAGCTTTTTCTTGACATCGGGGCGCCAGTTTTCAATGACCACATCGGCGTCGGCAATCAAACGCATCAGGATCTCGTACGCACCCTCTTTCTTGAGGTTGAGCGTCATGCCCCGCTTGTTGCGGTTGATGTTCTGGAAGTCGCCACCGACCCGGTCTGCGGCGAAGAGCGCTTCGTTTTCGTCAACGCCCGGGGGCGGCTCGACCCGAATGACGTCGGCCCCGAAATCGCTCAGCACGCGCACGCAGTTGGGGCCTGCGCGCACCCGCGACAGATCGATCACCTTGAATCGCCCGAGCGCCTGGGCAGCCTGGATCCGGGTCATCACCACATCCCATCCGGTGTGTACGAACGTTGATTACTAAATATATTTAGCCACACATTGTGGATATTGTGTCAATTTTTTGAAATACTTGAGCAATGCGCAGGGCACACTCATTCCCACTCCCCGACCGCCCCCCGAGGCGTACGCCGTGAAGAGCAGCGACCGCATTCGCGCCCACGTCGAGGAAGAGATCTCGAGCGGTCGATGGTTGCCTGGAGATACGATCGACGAGGGACGGCTCGCGTCGCTCTTCGACGTATCGCGGACCCCTGTGCGCGAGGCCCTCTTGCAACTGAGCGCCCAGGGCTGGGTCACGGCACAGGCGCGCGAAGGCTATTCGGTCGCGAAGATGAGCCTGCAGCAATTACTCTCCCTGTGGGAGCTCCTGTCCGAGCTCGAAGGCGTGGCGGCCCGCCTGGCCTGCGAGCGCATGAACGCCACAGAGATCGACGCCCTGGAGGCCATTCATCAGACGGGACTCCGAGCCGTTGAACAAGATGATCTCGACGGATGGCAGCAGGCCAACCTCGATTTTCACGAGCAGATCTATGCCGGCGCACGCAACCCATTTCTTCGGCAGGAAGTATTGCGAATCCGGTTCAGGACGGGGGCCTACCGCCGCCATGCGTTTGCCGCACTGGGGCGGCTCAACGCATCCTATGCACAACACCAAACGATTGTCGAAGCCTTTCGCGCACGCGAACCCCAGCGCGCGATGGCCTGCATGGTCGAACACATGAGGCCCGGGCGGGACGCCCGCAGCCTGAATGATTTTGTCGTGAATCTGCCCGCTGAGCTCCTGGCGGCTTCCTGAGCACGGATCCGATCAATGCCTTCGTCGGATTCAGACGCGGTGCTGCTGCGCCCAAGGGGCGACGCAGGTCTCGTAGGGCGTCACCTGCCGGATAAAGCCACCGCTCAGCATACTCAAGGCGAGGCGGTCGAAACCCACTCGTGAGATCTCGGGTCGGCATGACCAGAGACGCGCCGCCTGGTAACGGTTCAGCGCACGCCCGAGTTGCTCGACCGGCAGATGTGGGTAGTACGGCGAGACCAAGCGGGCCAGACCGGCGCCCCCCTCGGACTGCAGCCAGTCGGGAAATGCGGTGATGGCTTGGGCCATCGCCTGAAACACCTCACCGTAACGCAGCAGATGCTCTTCGGTGGAAATGAAACTCGTGTAGGCCGTTTCACCGCGCTGATGCGCCGCATACAGGACCTGCCCGAGGCTCGCCGCCTCCGCCTGCGCGACGAACGGTTCGAACACCTGGATGACATCGACCCGTCCCTCCGCGAGCGCCTTGAGCTGTTCGGGCATCGACGCATCGCTTGAGCGGACCAGGGTCCGCGGATCAATGCCTGCATCGCGCAGATCTTGTTGCAAGCATAGCCACGGCGTTGGGACTTCGCTGACGGTGCTCAGTCGCAAGGATGGGAGCCGCCCGAAGTCGAAGGCGGCCTCGGTCGGCCGCCCCATCAGAAAGAACGGATCGCGTGCGGCGACTTCACCAAAGGCCACGAGGGACTGGGGCCCCGGGCTGACGCCGTCGCGATCCTTGAGTACACGTAGCGGCCCACCCCAGACAAGATGGGTTCGCCCGGCCAGCATCTCCGCAATGCCTGCACCGGGCGAAGGCGATGCGACCAGCTCGACCGCCAGACCCGCCTGACGGAAAAAGCCCAGTTCGAGGCACGCATAAAACGGGGCATAGAAGACCGCCCGAAAATTTTCAGCCAACACAACCTTCAATTGCACCCCCTGATTTGTGGGTCGACCCACTCGTATCTTCGGTCTTGCTTCGTTCCG